>NZ_AP021903.1:5545000-5882500 GCF_018326005.1 Pseudomonas sp. Seg1 | reverse complement strand
TATCGACGGCGGTGTTTGGCACCTCGATGTCGGCTCATCACATCCTGGGGCTGAAGCCGGTCCCAAGGGTATGGCTGTTCGCCATTTAAAGTGGTACGCGAGCTGGGTTTAGAACGTCGTGAGACAGTTCGGTCCCTATCTGCCGTGGACGTTTGAGATTTGAGAGGGGCTGCTCCTAGTACGAGAGGACCGGAGTGGACGAACCTCTGGTGTTCCGGTTGTCACGCCAGTGGCATTGCCGGGTAGCTATGTTCGGGAAAGATAACCGCTGAAAGCATCTAAGCGGGAAACTTGCCTCAAGATGAGATCTCACTGGAACCTTGAGTTCCCTGAAGGGCCGTCGAAGACTACGACGTTGATAGGTTGGGTGTGTAAGCGCTGTGAGGCGTTGAGCTAACCAATACTAATTGCCCGTGAGGCTTGACCATATAACACCCAAGCAATCTGTAGACTCGAGAGAGACCAGATTGCGGTGTGTGAAGACGAAACGAACCGAAAGTTCGACCGCCCCTAAAAAGGCAGCACAAAACACCGAAAACTATCCCATACCCAATTTGCTGAAGCGAGGCCATCTGGTCACGACTCAGTACCCGAATTTCTTGACGACCATAGAGCGTTGGAACCACCTGATCCCATCCCGAACTCAGCAGTGAAACGATGCATCGCCGATGGTAGTGTGGGGTTTCCCCATGTGAGAGTAGGTCATCGTCAAGATTAAATTCCGAAACCCCAATTGCGAAAGCAATTGGGGTTTTGTTTTGCCCGCAGGAAATGTGCTTACTTGATTTCTATGCAGCCGCGCAGGGCATGGCTATTATTCGGGCCTCATTATGAGGCGAAACCTGCATGTTGACGCTGTTGAATCTACTGAAGGACGGGCGATTCCATTCTGGCCAGGACCTGGGCGCTGCCTTGGGAATTAGTCGAAGTGCCGTATGGAAGCAGCTTCAGCATCTTGAGGCTGAGCTTGGGCTATCTATCCACAAAGTTCGCGGGCGCGGCTATCAGTTGTCTGCGCCGTTGATGCTGCTCGATTCTTTAAAAATAGGTGGGATGAAGACGGGCTGGCCGATCACGACCTTCAATTCTATAGACTCCACGAACGCTGAGGCGCTACGCGCTATCGGTCAGGGGAGAACGGCGCCATTTTTGGTACTGGCCGAGCGACAGTTATCTGGGCGCGGACGAAGAGGGCGCAAGTGGGTTAGTCCGTTTGCCGAAAACCTTTATTACAGTCTTGTGCTGCGCATTGACGGTGGGATGCGCCAGCTAGAGGGCTTGAGTCTGGTTGTTGGGCTGGCCGTTATGCAAACTCTGCGAAAGTTGGGAGTACCTGATGCGGGTTTGAAGTGGCCGAACGATGTTCTTGTTGGCAATAAGAAAATTGCCGGAATTCTGTTGGAGCTTGTTGGGGATCCGGCAGATGTGTGTCATGTGGTATTGGGCATAGGCATTAACGTGAACATGCAGATTGCCGATGAGGTCGACCAGCAATGGACATCCATCCGGTTGGAGTCTGGGGAAACCTGTGATCGTAACGTTCTGGCAACTGAGTTGAGTGAGCAACTGCAAGCTTATATACGGCGTCAGCAGGCAGATGGTTTTTCGGTACTCCAAGCAGAGTGGGAAGAAAATCATTTGTGGCAGGATCGATCGGTGTCGTTGATTGCTGGCGTCAGCCAGGTAGATGGAGTCGTACTCGGAATTGATAATCAGGGTGCACTGCGATTGATGGTGAATGGCGTAGAAAAGGTTTTTAGTGGTGGGGAACTCAGCTTGAGGTTGCGTGATGATAGGTGAGTACGATTGCGACAACAGCTTTATAGAGCTGCGAGTATTGAATATCGCCCCCTGCTACTTTGGTTTCAGAGCAGGGCTCCGAGGAGGCCTTGCGTGTGGGCCTGCGGGGCAGAATAGAGTGTTATCGAGCAAGTGTCGGTTGGATAGTATTTGTACCGCCGTGATAGTGATGAGCCGATTTAAATGCTTGGGCGGGAGCTTTGTGCATCGCTTGGTTGTGAAATGTCTTCGTATGAAATAACTGATGTCAGAGCGGTTATGAAGATTACGGGCTTTTTGGCTCTGTCGTGCGATGTCAATGCTGGGTGGTAGCTGATGTCGTGCCAGAAGTTAGGATTGTGCCTAACCTGGTGTTCGAGCTTTCGCCGTGGCGTGTCCTTATCTAGAGGTATGTATGCGTTGGTTGTTCCTGTTGCTGGTTGTTCTCAATGTTTTTTACTACGTCTGGCATCAGCAGGAAGCACCTTTGCGAGCAAAGGACGTAACTCCTCTCAGTTTGTATAAGGGTTCGCAGCAAGATATACGTCTGCTTAGCGAGACGGCAGCTGCTTCTCGTGGGAGGTCGGAGTTGCAACGGTCTGAGGAGCAGTGTCTTTATGTGGGGGGATTTGTTCGTCAGGAGCTGGTTGTGGCGCTGAGTCGGCGCTTGTCTGAGATGGATATCAAAGCTCAACCTCTCCCTAGCGGCATTCCTGCATCCGGATTTTGGCTGCGTGTTGCTCCTGAAAGCCAGCGATTGCTGGGTGATCCTCAATTGCAAAACCTTTCCAACGAATTCAATGAGTTAAAACATAAAATAATGCTGTGCGAGGGGGTTGCACCTACTGAATAGTTTGCATAGAATGGCGCCCGCTCCACAGTGAAGACCCCAACAGGTTGTCAAAGTGAAGTGATGTCAATGCAGCTAACCTCAGGTTTTTAAATGAGAAAATGCTTGACAAGGGTCTGGCGTAGTATAAAATGCCGGCCTGATTAGGAGGGGTTCCCGAGCGGCCAAAGGGATCAGACTGTAAATCTGACGTCTACGACTTCGAAGGTTCGAATCCTTCTCCCTCCACCAGATTTGAGCGTGAGCTGCAGGCTCCGCGGGTATAGTTTAGTGGTAGAACCTCAGCCTTCCAAGCTGATGATGCGGGTTCGATTCCCGCTACCCGCTCCAAGTTTGCAGGTTGTGCAAAGTGTTTTGCTCTTGTAGCTCAGTTGGTAGAGCACACCCTTGGTAAGGGTGAGGTCAGCGGTTCAAATCCGCTCAAGAGCTCCATATAACAAGGCAGATATGAAAATATCTGCCTTTGTTTTAATGGTTGATATTGTTTGTCTAATTCTTCTGTTTGAGGGTGATATCGATGGCTAAGGAAAAATTTGATCGTTCCCTGCCCCACGTCAACGTTGGGACCATTGGTCACGTTGACCACGGTAAAACCACTCTGACCGCTGCTCTGACTCGCGTCTGCTCCGAAGTGTTCGGTTCGGCCGTAGTTGAATTCGACAAGATCGACAGCGCTCCAGAAGAAAAAGCTCGCGGTATCACCATCAACACCGCTCACGTTGAGTACAACTCGACTATTCGTCACTACGCTCACGTTGACTGCCCAGGTCACGCTGACTACGTGAAGAACATGATCACTGGTGCTGCCCAGATGGACGGCGCGATCCTGGTTTGCTCGGCCGCTGATGGTCCGATGCCTCAAACCCGTGAGCACATCCTGCTGTCCCGTCAGGTAGGCGTTCCGTACATCGTGGTTTTCCTGAACAAGGCTGACCTGGTAGACGACGCTGAGCTGCTGGAACTGGTTGAGATGGAAGTTCGCGACCTGCTGTCCACCTATGACTTCCCGGGTGACGACACTCCGATCATCATCGGTTCGGCTCGTATGGCTCTGGAAGGCAAAGACGACAACGAAATGGGCACCACTGCCGTTCGTAAACTGGTTGAAACTCTGGATACCTACATCCCAGAACCAGTTCGTATGATCGACAAGCCATTCCTGATGCCAATCGAAGACGTATTCTCGATCTCGGGTCGCGGTACTGTTGTGACTGGTCGTATCGAGCGCGGTATCGTTCGCGTTCAGGATCCGCTGGAAATCGTTGGTCTGCGTGACACTACTGTTACCACTTGCACCGGCGTTGAAATGTTCCGCAAACTGCTCGACGAAGGTCGTGCTGGCGAGAACTGCGGCGTTCTGCTGCGTGGTACCAAGCGTGACGACGTTGAGCGTGGTCAGGTTCTGGTTAAGCCGGGTTCGGTTAAGCCGCACACCAAGTTCACTGCAGAAGTTTATGTTCTGAGCAAGGAAGAAGGCGGTCGTCACACTCCGTTCTTCAAAGGCTACCGTCCACAGTTCTACTTCCGTACTACTGACGTGACTGGTAACTGCGAGCTGCCAGAAGGCGTTGAAATGGTAATGCCAGGTGACAACATTCAGATGACTGTTACCTTGATCAAAACCATCGCGATGGAAGACGGTCTGCGTTTCGCTATCCGTGAAGGCGGTCGTACCGTCGGCGCTGGCGTCGTAGCCAAAATCATCGAATAAGCGGTTGTAATGTATTTTTCGGGCCGGCATAATGGTCGGCCTGATTTTGTTTTAGGTCAGTAGCTCAATTGGCAGAGCGACGGTCTCCAAAACCGTAGGTTGGGGGTTCGATTCCCTCCTGACCTGCCAGATTCACTCAGTGTGTCTGGCTTTCTTTTCACAGGATCTTCATAGATGACTCCTAAGGCTGAAGCACAAGGCTCTCGCTTCGATCTGCTCAAGTGGCTTGTAGTAGTCGCTTTGGTGGTTGTAGGCGTTGTTGGCAATCAGTATTACTCTGCTTCGCCGATCCTGTACCGTGTACTCGCTTTGCTTGTCATTGCTGCTGTAGCTGCCTTTGTAGGCCTGCAGACTGCGAAGGGCAAGTCTTTCTTTGTACTGGTTAAGGAAGCTCGCACCGAGATTCGTAAAGTCGTGTGGCCAACTCGCCAAGAAACCACGCAGACCACCCTGATTGTGGTGGCTGTTGTTCTGGTTATGGCGTTGCTGTTGTGGGGGCTTGATTCCCTCCTCGGTTGGCTTGTTTCCTTGATTGTCGGCTAAGGGTGTCCCGTGGCTAAGCGTTGGTATGTTGTGCATGCTTACTCGGGTTACGAGAAGCATGTGATGCGCTCGCTGGTCGAGCGCGTAAAGCTGGCTGGCATGGAAGATGGCTTCGGCGAGATTCTGGTTCCCACTGAAGAAGTGGTTGAAATGCGTAATGGCCAGAAGCGCAAGAGCGAACGCAAGTTCTTCCCAGGCTATGTGCTGGTGCAGATGGATATGAACGAGGGTACTTGGCACTTGGTCAAGGACACTCCTCGGGTGATGGGTTTTATCGGCGGTACTGCTGATAAGCCTGCGCCGATCACCGATAAAGAGGCGGAAGCAATTCTGCGTCGTGTTGCTGATGGTAGCGACAAGCCGAAGCCGAAGACTCTCTTCGAGCCAGGTGAAACGGTGCGAGTCAACGACGGTCCATTCGCTGATTTCAATGGCGTTGTTGAAGAAGTTAACTACGAAAAGAGCCGGATCCAAGTGGCAGTGCTTATTTTCGGTCGCTCTACTCCGGTAGAGCTGGAGTTCAGTCAGGTCGAAAAGGTCTAACTGGACAAGCATCCCAACCCCGCAGCCCTAGGCTGTGGGGTTTTGTCGTCACTGGGATAAACGCGCAAGTAACCGGGGAGCCTTTCGAGGCGTTCGAACCCGTAATTGGAGTGCCTCATGGCCAAGAAGATTACCGCTTACATCAAGCTGCAAGTGAAGGCTGCTCAGGCTAACCCAAGTCCACCTGTTGGTCCTGCTCTGGGTCAGCACGGCGTGAACATCATGGAATTCTGCAAGGCTTTCAACGCCCGTACTCAGGGTCTTGAAGCAGGTCTGCCGACTCCAGTGATCATCACTGTCTACAGCGACCGTAGCTTCACTTTCGAAACCAAATCCACCCCTGCTTCGGTTCTGCTGAAGAAGGCGGCCGGTCTGACCAGCGGTTCCGCTCGTCCGAACACCGTTAAGGTTGGCACTGTTACCCGTGCTCAGCTGGAAGAAATCGCGAAAACCAAAAACGCGGATCTGACTGCAGCTGATATGGATGCGGCCGTGCGTACTATCGCCGGTTCTGCTCGTAGCATGGGCCTTAACGTGGAGGGTGTGTAATGGCTAAGCTGACCAAGCGTCAAAAGGCTATCGCCGGCAAAATCGAAGCAGGCAAGGCCTACAACATTGTAGACGCCGCTGCTCTGCTGGCTGAGCTGTCGACTGTCAAGTTCAGCGAGTCGTTTGACGTAGCTGTAAACCTGGGTGTTGACCCGCGTAAATCTGACCAGGTTGTTCGTAGCGCTACTGTGCTGCCACACGGCACTGGCAAGACCGTTCGCGTTGCTGTGTTCACCCAGGGTCCAGCTGCTGAGGCCGCTCTGGCTGCCGGCGCTGACCGTGTAGGCATGGACGACCTGGCTGCCGAAATGAAAGGCGGCGACCTGAACTATGACGTAGTGATTGCATCCCCGGATGCCATGCGCGTTGTAGGTCAGTTGGGTCAGATCCTCGGTCCACGCGGCCTGATGCCTAACCCGAAGGTCGGCACCGTAACTCCAGACGTAGCTACCGCGGTTAAAAACGCCAAGGCTGGTCAGGTTCGTTATCGCACCGACAAAAACGGCATCATTCACACCTCCGTTGGCAAGATTGGTTTCGATGCCGTCAAGCTGAAGGAAAACGTTGAAGCGCTGATCGCTGATCTGAAGCGTATCAAGCCTGCTTCTTCGAAAGGTATCTACGTCAAGCGCGTTACCCTGAGCACCACTATGGGCCCAGGTCTGGTTATCGATCAGAGCTCGCTGGACGCGTAAGACAAAGGTTGGCGCGATTGTTCGCGCCAATCGAAAAATTGGGGTCCCTGCCTGGCGGGGGCTATCCAAGACCGTAGGCGGCGCAAGCCTTAAACCATAAGCCTACGCAGATGGTGCTCCCGGTTCCTTACCGAATCAGACACCAAAACGACATTCGGTTCCGATCGAATGAAACGGTAACAAGCAGGAGTTAAACCCGTGGCAATTAATCTCGAAGACAAGAAGGCCATCGTCGCTGAAGTCAACGAGGCTGCCAAAGTCGCTCTGTCCGCTGTCGTGGTTGATGCACGTGGCGTAACAGTAGGCGCAATGACCGGACTCCGTAAAGAGGCTCGTGAAGCTGGCGTTTACGTACGTGTTGTACGTAACACCCTGCTCAAACGCGCTGTTGCTGACACTCAATACAGTGTCCTCAACGACGTGTTCACCGGCCCGACCCTGATTGCATTCTCGAACGAACATCCGGGCGCTGCTGCCCGTATCTTCAAAGAGTTTGCCAAGGGTCAGGACAAGTTCGAGATCAAGGCAGCTGCGTTCGAGGGCAAGTTCCTCGCAGCTAATCAGATCGACGTACTGGCAACTCTGCCGACCCGTGACGAAGCAATTTCTCAGCTGATGAGCGTGATTCAAGGCGCTACCAGCAAATTGGCTCGTACTCTGGCGGCAATTCGCGACCAGAAAGAAGCTGCCGCAGCCTAAGGCTCGTCAACTTCTCGCGTTTTTTGTTTATTTCGATGGTCGCGTAGGCCGTCCCCCAATTCAGGAATTGAGTCATGTCTCTGACTAACGAACAAATCATCGAAGCAATCGGCCAGAAATCCGTAGTGGAAATCGTTGAGCTGATCAAAGCGATGGAAGAAACCTTCGGTGTTACCGCTGCTGCTGCTTCGGCTGGTCCAGCTGCTGCTGCCGCTGTTGTTGAAGAGCAAACCGAGTTCAACGTTGTTCTGCTGGAAGCTGGCGAGAAGAAGGTTAACGTGATCAAGGCAGTTCGTGAACTGACTGGTCTGGGCCTGAAAGAAGCCAAAGAGAAAGTAGACGGCGCTCCTCAGGTTGTAGCTGAAGGCGTTTCGAAAGAAGCGGCTGAAGACGCCAAGAAGAAGCTGGAAGAAGCAGGCGCTAAAGTCGAGCTGAAATAAGTATCGACTTTGCTCCTCCAGCCCGAGCGTCAAGCGACAGGCTGATGGCTGGTGGCTCTTGCCACCGGCCTTTTTCCGTTATTGGCAGCCGACTGGGTCGGCGCTGATAAGGGCGCTGTAACCACCCGATGCGGTGGCGCAAACCATGGGGTTTGCACGATTTTCTGGCTGCTCCCGTCGGGAGGGGCCAAACAAGCAGGTGACCAAGCTGGGGAACGCTGATGGCTTACTCATATACTGAGAAAAAACGTATCCGCAAGGACTTTAGCAAGTTGCCGGACGTCATGGATGTGCCGTACCTCCTGGCCATCCAGCTGGATTCGTATCGTGAATTCTTGCAAGCGGGAGCGACTAAAGATCAGTTCCGCGACGTGGGCCTGCATGCGGCCTTCAAATCCGTTTTCCCGATCATCAGCTACTCCGGCAATGCTGCGCTGGAGTACGTCGGTTATCGCCTGGGCGAACCGGCATTTGATGTCAAAGAATGCGTATTGCGCGGTGTAACTTTCGCCGTACCTTTGCGGGTAAAAGTGCGCCTGATCATTTTCGACAAAGAATCGTCGAACAAAGCGATCAAGGACATCAAAGAGCAAGAAGTCTACATGGGTGAAATCCCCCTGATGACTGAGAACGGTACCTTCGTAATCAACGGTACCGAGCGTGTAATCGTTTCCCAGCTGCACCGTTCCCCGGGCGTGTTCTTCGACCACGACCGCGGCAAGACGCATAGCTCCGGCAAACTGCTGTACTCCGCGCGCATCATTCCTTACCGCGGTTCGTGGCTGGACTTCGAGTTCGACCCGAAAGACTGCGTGTTCGTGCGTATCGACCGTCGTCGCAAGCTGCCGGCATCGGTACTGCTGCGCGCGCTCGGTTACACCACTGAAGAAGTGCTGGACGCGTTCTACACCACCAACGTATTCCACCTGAGCGGCGAAACCCTCAGCCTGGAACTGGTGCCATCGCGCCTGCGTGGTGAAATTGCGGTTCTGGACATTCAGGACGAGAAGGGCAAGGTCATTGTTGAAGCAGGCCGCCGTATTACCGCGCGCCACATCAACCAGATCGAAAAAGCCGGCATCAAGACTCTGGAAGTTCCTCTGGACTATGTCCTGGGCCGTACTACCGCCAAGGTCATTGTGCACCCGGCTACCGGCGAAATCCTGGCAGAGTGCAACACCGAGCTGAACACTGAAGTCCTGGCAAAAATTGCCAAGGCCGGCGTTGTTCGCATCGAGACTCTATACACCAACGATATCGACTGCGGTCCGTTCGTCTCCGACACACTGAAGATCGACTCCACCAGCAACCAATTGGAAGCGCTGGTCGAGATCTATCGCATGATGCGTCCGGGCGAGCCGCCAACCAAAGACGCTGCCGAAACCCTGTTCAACAACCTGTTCTTCAGCCCTGAGCGCTATGACCTGTCTGCGGTCGGCCGGATGAAGTTCAACCGTCGTATCGGTCGCACCGAGATCGAAGGTTCGGGCGTGCTGTGCAAGGAAGACATCGTCGCGGTACTGAAGACTCTGGTCGACATCCGTAACGGTAAAGGCATCGTCGATGACATCGACCACCTGGGTAACCGTCGTGTTCGCTGCGTAGGCGAAATGGCCGAGAACCAGTTCCGCGTTGGCCTGGTACGTGTTGAGCGTGCGGTCAAAGAGCGTCTGTCGATGGCTGAAAGCGAGGGCCTGATGCCGCAAGATCTGATCAACGCCAAGCCAGTGGCTGCGGCAGTGAAAGAGTTCTTCGGTTCCAGCCAGCTCTCGCAGTTCATGGACCAGAACAACCCGCTGTCCGAGATCACCCACAAGCGTCGTGTTTCTGCACTCGGCCCTGGCGGTCTGACTCGTGAGCGCGCAGGCTTTGAAGTTCGTGACGTACACCCGACTCACTACGGTCGTGTATGCCCGATTGAAACGCCGGAAGGTCCGAACATCGGTCTGATCAACTCCCTGGCTGCTTACGCTCGCACCAACCAGTACGGCTTCCTGGAAAGCCCGTACCGCGTGGTGAAAGAGGGTGTAGTCACCGACGAGATCGTGTTCCTGTCCGCTATTGAAGAAGCCGATCACGTGATCGCGCAGGCTTCGGCGACCATGAACGACCAGAAAGTCCTGATCGACGAACTGGTAGCCGTACGTCACCTGAACGAATTCACCGTCAAGGCACCTGAAGAAGTCACCTTGATGGACGTTTCGCCGAAGCAGGTTGTTTCGGTTGCTGCGTCGCTGATTCCGTTCCTCGAGCACGACGACGCCAACCGTGCGTTGATGGGTTCGAACATGCAGCGTCAAGCTGTACCAACCCTTCGTGCTGACAAGCCGCTGGTCGGTACCGGTATGGAGCGTAACGTAGCCCGTGACTCCGGCGTTTGCGTCGTGGCTCGTCGTGGCGGCGTGATCGATTCCGTCGACGCCAGCCGTATCGTGGTTCGTGTTGCTGATGATGAAGTTGAAACCGGCGAAGCTGGTGTCGACATCTACAACCTGACCAAATACACCCGCTCGAACCAGAACACCTGCATCAACCAGCGTCCGCTGGTGAGCAAGGGTGATCGCGTTCAGCGTAGCGACATCATGGCCGACGGCCCGTCCACCGACATGGGTGAGCTGGCACTGGGTCAGAACATGCGCATCGCGTTCATGGCATGGAACGGCTTCAACTTCGAAGACTCCATCTGCCTGTCCGAGCGTGTTGTTCAAGAAGACCGTTTCACCACGATCCACATCCAGGAACTGACCTGTGTGGCCCGTGACACCAAGCTTGGCCCAGAGGAAATCACTGCGGACATCCCTAACGTGGGTGAAGCTGCACTGAACAAGCTGGACGAAGCCGGTATCGTTTACGTAGGTGCTGAAGTTGGCGCAGGCGACATCCTGGTCGGTAAGGTCACTCCGAAAGGCGAGACCCAGCTGACTCCGGAAGAAAAACTGCTGCGTGCAATCTTCGGTGAAAAAGCCAGCGACGTTAAAGACACCTCCCTGCGCGTACCTACCGGTACCAAAGGCACTGTCATCGACGTACAGGTCTTCACCCGCGACGGCGTTGAGCGTGATGCTCGTGCTCTGTCGATCGAGAAGTCCCAGCTGGACGAGATCCGCAAGGATCTGAACGAAGAGTTCCGTATCGTTGAAGGCGCGACTTTCGAGCGTCTGCGTTCCGCTCTGGTAGGCCACAAGGCTGAAGGCGGCGCTGGTCTGAAGAAAGGTCAGGACATCACCGACGAAGTTCTCGACGGTCTTGAGCATGGTCAGTGGTTCAAACTGCGCATGGCTGAAGATGCTCTGAACGAGCAGCTCGAGAAGGCTCAGGCCTACATCGTTGATCGTCGCCGTCTGCTGGACGACAAGTTCGAAGACAAGAAGCGCAAACTGCAGCAGGGCGATGACCTGGCTCCGGGCGTGCTGAAAATCGTCAAGGTTTACCTGGCAATCCGTCGCCGCATCCAGCCGGGCGACAAGATGGCCGGTCGTCACGGTAACAAAGGTGTGGTCTCCGTGATCATGCCGGTTGAAGACATGCCGCACGATGCCAATGGCACCCCGGTCGACGTCGTCCTCAACCCACTGGGCGTACCTTCGCGTATGAACGTTGGTCAGATCCTTGAAACCCACCTGGGCCTCGCGGCCAAAGGTCTGGGCGAGAAGATCAACCGGATGGTCGAAGAGCAGCGTAAAGTCGCTGAACTGCGCACCTTCCTGGACGAGATCTACAACCAGATCGGCGGTCGTAACGAAGATCTGGACAGCTTCTCCGATCAGGAAATCCTGGATCTGGCGAAGAACCTGCGTGGCGGTGTTCCAATGGCCACTCCAGTGTTCGACGGCGCCAAGGAAAGCGAAATCAAGGCCATGCTGAAACTGGCAGACCTGCCGGAAAGCGGCCAGATGCAGCTGACTGACGGCCGTACCGGCAACAAGTTCGAGCGTCCAGTTACCGTTGGCTACATGTACATGCTGAAGCTGAACCACTTGGTAGACGACAAGATGCATGCGCGTTCTACTGGTTCGTACAGCCTCGTTACCCAGCAGCCGCTGGGTGGTAAGGCGCAGTTCGGTGGTCAGCGTTTCGGGGAGATGGAGGTCTGGGCACTGGAAGCATACGGTGCTGCATACACTCTGCAAGAAATGCTCACAGTGAAGTCGGACGATGTGAACGGCCGTACCAAGATGTACAAAAACATCGTGGATGGCGATCACCGTATGGAGCCGGGCATGCCCGAGTCCTTCAACGTGTTGATCAAGGAAATTCGTTCCCTCGGCATCGATATCGATCTGGAAACCGAATAACACGTGACGCGAATCGAGAGCGGGGCAGGATTGCCCGCTCTCTGCTCCGCCAGGAGGAAAGGCCTTGAAAGACCTACTGAATTTGCTGAAAAACCAGGGTCAAGTCGAAGAGTTCGACGCCATCCGTATCGGATTGGCCTCGCCTGAGATGATCCGCTCATGGTCGTTCGGTGAAGTTAAAAAGCCGGAAACCATCAACTACCGTACGTTCAAACCTGAGCGTGACGGTCTGTTCTGCGCCAAGATCTTTGGCCCGGTAAAGGATTACGAGTGCCTGTGCGGTAAGTACAAGCGCTTGAAGCATCGTGGTGTGATCTGCGAGAAGTGCGGCGTTGAAGTCGCACTGGCCAAGGTTCGTCGTGAGCGCATGGCGCACATCGAACTGGCTTCGCCGGTTGCCCACATCTGGTTCCTGAAATCGCTGCCGTCCCGTATCGGCTTGCTGATGGACATGACACTGCGTGATATCGAACGCGTTCTCTACTTCGAGAGCTATGTCGTTATCGATCCAGGCATGACCACCCTTGAAAAAGGTCAGCTGCTGAACGACGAGCAGTACTTCGAAGCGCTGGAAGAGTTCGGTGATGACTTCGACGCCCGTATGGGTGCTGAAGCTGTTCGCGAACTGCTGCACGCTATCGACCTGGAGCACGAGATTGGCCGTCTGCGTGAAGAAATTCCGCAAACCAACTCCGAAACCAAGATCAAGAAACTGTCCAAGCGTCTGAAGTTGATGGAAGCCTTCCAGGGTTCCGGCAACCTGCCAGAGTGGATGGTGCTGACCGTTCTGCCGGTTCTGCCGCCAGATCTGCGTCCACTGGTCCCGCTGGATGGCGGTCGTTTCGCGACTTCCGACCTCAACGATCTGTATCGTCGAGTGATCAACCGTAACAACCGTTTGAAGCGCCTGCTGGATCTGTCCGCTCCGGACATCATCGTGCGCAACGAAAAGCGTATGTTGCAGGAAGCTGTCGATGCACTGCTCGACAACGGTCGTCGTGGCCGCGCTATCACCGGTTCGAACAAGCGTCCTCTGAAATCCCTGGCTGATATGATCAAGGGTAAGCAAGGTCGTTTCCGTCAGAACTTGCTCGGTAAGCGTGTTGACTACTCCGGTCGTTCGGTAATTACCGTAGGTCCGACCCTGCGTCTGCATCAGTGCGGTCTGCCGAAGAAGATGGCTCTCGAGCTGTTCAAACCGTTCATTTTCGGCAAGCTGGAAATGCGTGGCCTCGCGACCACCATCAAAGCGGCCAAGAAAATGGTCGAGCGTGAACTGCCAGAGGTTTGGGACGTTCTCGCTGAAGTGATTCGCGAACACCCGGTTCTTCTCAACCGTGCACCGACCCTTCACCGTCTGGGTATCCAGGCGTTTGAACCGGTACTGATCGAAGGTAAGGCTATCCAGCTGCACCCGCTGGTCTGCGCCGCGTACAACGCCGACTTCGACGGCGACCAAATGGCCGTGCACGTACCGCTGACGCTGGAAGCCCAGCTTGAAGCGCGTGCGTTGATGATGTCGACCAACAACATTCTGTCGCCAGCTAACGGTGAGCCAATCATCGTTCCGTCGCAGGACGTTGTATTGGGTCTGTACTACATGACTCGTGAAGCGATCAACGCCAAAGGCGAAGGTCGTGTATTCGCGGATCTGCAGGAAGTTGACCGTGTGTTCCGTGCTGGCGAAGCCGCACTGCACGCCAAGGTTAAAGTACGTATCAACGAAACCGTCAACGACCGTGACGGCAACAGCGTGAGCGGTACCCGTATCGTCGACACCACTGTCGGCCGTGCGTTGCTGTTCCAGGTTGTGCCAAAAGGTCTGTCGTACGACGTCGTCAACCTGCCGATGAAGAAAAAGGCGATCTCCAAGCTGATCAACCAGTGCTACCGCGTGGTTGGTCTGAAAGAGACCGTTATCTTCGCTGACCAGTTGATGTACACCGGTTTCGCTTACTCGACCATCTCCGGCGTTTCCATCGGTGTTAACGACTTCGTTATCCCGGATGAAAAAGCCCGCATCATCGGTGCTGCCACCGACGAAGTGAAAGAGATCGAGAGCCAGTACGCCTCCGGCCTGGTAACCCAGGGCGAGAAGTACAACAAAGTGATCGACCTTTGGTCGAAAGCGAACGACGAAGTCTCCAAGGCGATGATGGCCAACCTCTCGAAAGAGAAGGTTATCGACCGTCATGGTGTTGAAGTCGACCAAGAGTCGTTCAACTCGATGTACATGATGGCTGACTCGGGTGCGCGGGGTTCCGCAGCACAGATTCGTCAGCTGGCCGGTATGCGTGGTCTGATGGCCAAGCCGGACGGTTCCATCATTGAAACGCCGATTACTGCGAACTTCCGTGAAGGTTTGAGCGTACTTCAGTACTTCATCTCCACTCACGGTGCTCGTAAAGGTCTGGCGGATACCGCGTTGAAAACTGCGAACTCCGGTTACCTGACTCGTCGTCTGGTAGACGTGGCGCAGGATCTGGTTGTGACCGAGATCGATTGCGGCACCGAACACGGTCTGCTGATGACTCCGCACATTGAAGGCGGTGACGTTGTAGAGCCGTTGGGTGAGCGCGTATTGGGTCGTGTCATTGCCCGTGACGTATTCAAGCCAGGTACCGAGGACGTTATCGTTCCTGCCGGCACTCTGGTTGACGAGAAGTGGGTTGAGTTCATCGAGCTGAACAGCATCGATGAAGTGATCGTGCGTTCACCGATCAGCTGCGAAACCCGCTACGGCATCTGCGCCAAGTGCTACGGCCGTGATCTGGCTCGTGGTCACCAGGTGAACATCGGTGAAGCGGTCGGCGTTATCGCTGCCCAGTCCATCGGTGAGCCGGGTACCCAGCTGACGATGCGTACGTTCCACATCGGTGGTGCGGCAAGCCGTACTTCCGCAGCCGACAGCGTTCAGGTGAAGAATGGCGGTACTGTCCGTCTGCACAACCTGAAGCACGTTGAGCGAGTGGATGGTCACCTGGTTGCTGTGTCCCGTTCCGGTGAGCTGGCAATCGCTGATGACTTCGGTCGTGAGCGCGAGCGTTACAAGCTGCCGTACGGTGCTGTGATTTCGGTTAAAGAGGGTGACAAGGTCGACGCTGGCGCAATCGTGGCCAAGTGGGATCCGCACACTCACCCAATCGTTACCGAAATGAAAGGTACCGTGACCTACGTGGGCATGGAAGAAGGCATCACGATCAAGCGTCAGACTGACGAATTGACCGGTATGACCAACATTGAAGTACTCGACGCGAAAGATCGTCCAGCTGCGGGCAAAGAAATTCGTCCAGCAGTGAAGATGGTCGACGACAACGGCAAGGATCTGTTGCTGCCAGGCACTGACGTTATCGCTCAGTACTTCCTGCCAGCCAACGCCCTGGTCGGTGTGGCGGACGGTGCGAAGATCGCGATCGGTGATGTTATCGCGCGTATCCCGCAAGAAACTTCGAAGACCCGTGACATCACCGGTGGTCTGCCGCGTGTTGCCGACTTGTTCGAAGCTCGTCGTCCGAAAGAAGCGTCGATTCTGGCTGAAGTCAGCGGCACCATCGCGTTCGGTAAAGAGACCAAAGGCAAGCGCCGTCTGGTCATTACCCCGAACGACGGTAGCGATCCGTACGAAGAGCTGATTCCGAAGTGGCGTCACCTGAACGTGTTTGAAGGCGAACAGGTAAACCGCGGCGAAGTTATCTCCGACGGTCCAAGCGATCCGCACGACATCCTGCGTCTGCTGGGTGTGAGCGCGCTGGCCAAGTACATCGTGAACGAGATTCAGGACGTTTACCGTCTGCAAGGCGTGAAGATCAACGATAAGCACATCGAGACCATCCTGCGTCAGATGCTGCGTAAAGTTGAAATCTCCGAGTCCGGCGATTCCAGCTTCATCAAGGGCGACCAGATGGAACTGACTCACGTATTGGTAGAGAACGAGCGTCTGGGCGCGGAAGACAAGTTTGTCTCCAAGTTCACTCGCGTTCTGCTGGGTATCACCAAGGCGTCGTTGTCCACCGAATCGTTCATCTCGGCGGCTTCCTTCCAGGAAACCACCCGCGTACTGACCGAAGCGGCAGTCACCGGCAAGCGCGACTACTTGCGCGGCCTGAAAGAAAACGTGGTCGTGGGTCGTCTGATCCCGGCTGGTACCGGTCTGGCATATCACAGCGAGCGCAAGCGTCGTCGTGATGCTGACAAGCCGTTGCGCGTAAGCGCCAGTGAAGTGGAAGCTGCACTGACCGAAGCGCTGAACTCGAGCGGTAACTGAGTTCTGCGATATATGAGCTGAGGCCCTGATCGCTCCGTTCGTCGAATCGAGACAAAATGTCAAGGTTCGACGAGCGGGGAGGTCGGGGCCTTGCCTTGACTGGGGACAAGATCCTCTTTAGACTCTTGATCCCCTAAATTTGGCGGGAATTCGTTCCTGCCATTTTGCTTTTCTTGCAAGACAATAGCGTCGCAAGACAACAGTGGAGCTAGTAGATGGCAACTATCAACCAGCTGGTACGTCAGCCGCGTAAGCGTATCGTCGAGAAATCCGACGTACCTGCGCTGCAGAACTGCCCGCAACGTCGTGGCGTGTGCACCCGTGTGTACACCACTACGCCGAAAAAACCTAACTCGGCACTGCGTAAAGTATGCCGTGTGCGCCTGACCAACGGTTTCGAGGTTTCCTCGTACATCGGTGGTGAAGGTCACAACCTGCAAGAGCACAGCGTGGTACTGATCCGCGGCGGTCGTGTAAAAGACTTGCCAGGTGTTCGTTACCACACCGTTCGCGGCTCCTTGGATACTTCCGGCGTTAAAGGTCGTAATCAGGGTCGTTCGAAGTACGGTACCAAGCGTCCGAAGTAATCGGCCGTTTTGCAGATTTTCATTTTATTGAGTCGATAAGAGTAAGGTCGGGCACGCATCCATCGGATCTGTCCCGAGCTAACCTGAAGACCGCTTGAGGGCTTATCATGCCAAGACGTCGCGTAGCAGCAAAGCGTGAGATTCTGGACGATCCGAAATACGGAAGCCAGATCCTCGCCAAATTCATGAACCACGTTATGGAAAGCGGCAAGAAAGCCGTTGCCGAGCGTATCGTTTATGGTGCCCTGGAAACCGTTGCGACCCGTAAGGCTGGCACCGATCCCCTGGAACTCTTCGAAAAAGCACTCGACGCCATCGCTCCGCTGGTCGAAGTGAAGTCGCGCCGCGTTGGTGGTGCTACTTACCAGGTTCCGGTCGAGGTTCGTCCTTCCCGTCGTAACGCTCTGGCAATGCGCTGGTTGGTAGACTTCGCCCGTAAGCGTGGCGAGAAGTCTATGGCTCTGCGTTTGGCTGGCGAACTGCTGGATGCTGCTGAAGGTAAAGGTGCTGCTGTTAAGAAGCGTGAAGACGTGCACCGTATGGCTGAAGCCAACAAAGCTTTCTCGCACTACCGCTTCTAATTTTAGCTTCACTAATTTTGCGAGGGCTTTATGGCTCGTACTACTCCGATTAGCCGCTACCGTAACATCGGTATCGTCGCTCACGTGGATGCTGGTAAAACCACCACCACCGAGCGCGTCCTTTTTTACACCGGCAAAAGTCACAAAATGGGCGAGGTGCATGATGGCGCCGCGACCACAGACTGGATGGTGCAGGAGCAGGAGCGTGGTATTACCATTACTTCTGCTGCTATCACCGCCTTCTGGAAAGGTTCCGAGAAGCAGTACTCGCACGAGCACCGTTTCAACGTAATCGATACCCCGGGCCACGTAGACTTCACCATTGAAGTTGAGCGTTCCCTGCGTGTACTCGACGGCGCTGTCGTTGTGTTCTGCGGTACTTCGGGTGTTGAGCCTCAGTCGGAAACCGTATGGCGTCAAGCCAACAAGTACGGCGTTCCACGTCTTGTTTATGTAAACAAGATGGACCGTGCTGGCGCCAACTTCCTGCGCGTGATCGGTCAGATCAAGCAGCGTCTGGGTCACACTCCGGTGCCGATTCAGTTGGCCATCGGTTCCGAAGACAACTTCCAGGGTCAGATCGATCTGATCAACATGCAAGCTGTCTACTGGAACGACTCTGACAAAGGTATGGTCCCTGTTCGCAAGGACATTCCTGCTGAGCTCCAAGAGCTGGCTGAAGAGTGGCGCAACAACATGGTTGAAGCTGCTGCTGAAGCCAACGAAGAGCTGATGAACAAGTACCTGGAAGGCGAAGAGCTGTCGATCGAAGAGATCAAAGCTGCTCTGCGTCAGCGTACTATCGCCGGTGAAATCGTTCTGGCCGTTTGCGGTTCTTCCTTCAAGAACAAGGGTGTTCCCCTGGTTCTCGACGCCGTTATCGACTACCTGCCTGCACCAACTGACATTCCAGCTATCAAGGGTACTAACCCTGATAACGAGGAAGAAGAGATGGAGCGTCATGCAGACGACAACGAGCCTTTCGCGGCTCTGGCGTTCAAGATCGCTACCGACCCATTCGTGGGTACTTTGACCTTCGTCCGCGTTTACTCGGGCGTGTTGAACTCCGGCGACGGCGTGATCAACTCGGTTAAAGGCAAGAAAGAGCGCGTGGGTCGTATGGTGCAAATGCACGCAAACGCCCGTGAAGAGATCAAGGAAGTACGCGCTGGTGACATCGCGGCCCTGATCGGCATGAAGGACGTCACCACTGGTGAAACCCTCTGCAACGCTGACAAACCAATCATCCTCGTTCGTATGGACTTCCCGGAGCCGGTTATTTCGGTTGCCGTAGAGCCTAAGACCAAGGATGACCAGGAAAAAATGGGTATCGCTCTGGGCAAGCTTGCTCAGGAAGACCCGTCTTTCCGCGTTAAAACTGATGAAGAGACTGGTCAGACGATCATCTCCGGCATGGGCGAGCTGCACCTGGACATCCTGGTTGACCGGATGCGCCGTGAGTTCAACGTCGAAGCCAACATCGGCAAGCCTCAGGTTTCGTATCGTGAGCGCATCACGAAGAACTGTGAAATCGAAGGCAAGTTCGTTCGTCAATCCGGTGGTCGCGGCCAGTTTGGTCACTGCTGGATCCGTTTTGCTCCTGCTGACGAAGGTCAGGAAGGTCTGCAATTCGTGAACGAAGTTGTAGGTGGTGTGGTTCCTAAGGAATACATCCCGGCTATCCAGAAGGGTATCGAAGAGCAGATGAAGAACGGCGTTGTTGCCGGCTATCCGCTGATCGGCCTGAAGGCTACCGTGTTCGATGGTTCTTACCACGACGTCGACTCCAACGAGATGGCGTTTAAGGTGGCTGCTTCCATGGCGACCAAGCAACTGGCCCAGAAGGGTGGTGGTGAGTTGCTCGAGCCGATCATGGCAGTAGAGGTTGTTACGCCTGAAGACTATATGGGTGATGTAATGGGCGACCTTAACCGTCGTCGCGGCATGATCCAGGGTATGGAAGACACAGTGTCCGGCAAGGTTATCCGTGCCGAAGTTCCACTGGGTGAAATGTTCGGTTATGCGACCGACGTTCGTTCCATGTCTCAGGGTCGCGCAAGCTACTCTATGGAATTCAAAAAATACGATACGGCTCCGTCGCACATCGTCGAATCCGTAACCAAAAAACAAGGCTGATTCAGCCCCTTTAGGCTAGGAGTTAATTGTCGTGGCTAAAGAAAAATTTGATCGTTCCCTACCGCACGTCAACGTTGGCACTATCGGTCACGTTGACCACGGTAAAACCACTCTGACCGCTGCTCTGACTCGCGTCTGCTCCGAAGTTTTCGGTTCGGCCGTAGTTGAATTCGACAAGATCGACAGCGCTCCAGAAGAAAAAGCTCGCGGTATCACCATCAACACCGCTCACGTTGAGTACAACTCGACTATTCGTCACTACGCTCACGTTGACTGCCCAGGTCACGCTGACTACGTGAAGAACATGATCACCGGTGCTGCCCAGATGGACGGCGCGATCCTGGTTTGCTCGGCCGCTGATGGTCCGATGCCGCAAACCCGTGAGCACATCCTGCTGTCCCGTCAGGTAGGCGTTCCGTACATCGTGGTTTTCCTGAACAAGGCTGACCTGGTAGACGACGCTGAGCTGCTGGAACTGGTTGAGATGGAAGTTCGCGACCTGCTGTCCACCTATGACTTCCCAGGCGACGACACTCCGATCATCATCGGTTCGGCTCGTATGGCTCTGGAAGGTAAAGACGACAACGAAATGGGCACCACTGCCGTTCGTAAGCTGGTTGAAACTCTGGATACCTACATCCCAGAACCAGTTCGTATGATCGACAAGCCATTCCTGATGCCAATCGAAGACGTATTCTCGATCTCGGGTCGCGGTACTGTTGTGACTGGTCGTATCGAGCGCGGTATCGTTCGCGTTCAGGATCCGCTGGAAATCGTTGGTCTGCGTGACACTACTGTTACCACTTGCACCGGCGTTGAAATGTTCCGCAAACTGCTCGACGAAGGTCGTGCTGGCGAGAACTGCGGCGTTCTGCTGCGTGGTACCAAGCGTGACGACGTTGAGCGTGGTCAGGTTCTGGTTAAGCCGGGTTCGGTTAAGCCGCACACCAAGTTCACTGCAGAAGTTTATGTTCTGAGCAAGGAAGAAGGCGGTCGTCACACTCCGTTCTTCAAAGGCTACCGTCCACAGTTCTACTTCCGTACTACTGACGTGACTGGTAACTGCGAGCTGCCAGAAGGCGTTGAAATGGTAATGCCAGGTGACAACATTCAGATGACTGTTACCCTGATCAAAACCATCGCGATGGAAGACGGTCTGCGTTTCGCTATCCGTGAAGGCGGTCGTACCGTCGGCGCTGGCGTCGTAGCCAAAATCATCGAGTAATCTCTTTTATAGAGTTAGCTTGATGGATTGAAAAAGCCCCCGCTCAGCGGGGGCTTTTTTATTGGGTTGACACCTATCTGGGGCGTCTATAGAATTGCGCCTCCTTTTAACGGGCGTATTGCGCCCGGTGGGAATAGCAGCCGGAGTCTGAAATCCAATGCAAAATCAGCAAATCCGTATCAGGTTGAAGGCTTTTGACCATCGCCTGATCGACCAATCAACCCAGGAAATCGTGGAAACCGCGAAACGTACTGGTGCTCAAGTGCGTGGTCCAATTCCACTGCCTACCCGTAAAGAGCGGTTCACCGTTCTGGTTTCCCCGCACGTCAACAAAGACGCGCGTGACCAGTACGAAATCCGCACTCATAAGCGCGTTCTGGACATCGTCCAGCCAACGGATAAAACCGTTGATGCTCTTATGAAGCTTGATCTTGCGGCCGGTGTGGAAGTGCAGATCAGCCTCGGCTAAGACTCGGTCTTAGTCGTGTAACGCTCTGAAATGGGCGGCCATAGCGGGTGAAAGCCCCGTACACTCATGAGGTTTACAACATGACTATTGGTGTAGTCGGTCGTAAATGCGGTATGACCCGTATTTTCACCGAAGAAGGTGTCTCCATTCCGGTCACGGTCATTGAGATCGAGCCGAATCGCGTCACCCAGTTCAAAACTGAAGAGACCGATGGCTATCGTGCAGTGCAAGTCACTGTCGGCGAGCGTCGTGCTTCGCGTGTAACAGCAGCTCAAGCTGGCCACTTCGCTAAAGCGAACGTTGCCGCTGGTCGCACCACCATGGAATTCCGTCTTGAAGAAGGCGAGTACCAGGCTGGCGATCTGATCAACGCTGAAATCTTCGCCGCTGGTCAACTGGTTGATGTAACCGGTCAGTCCAAGGGTAAAGGCTTCCAGGGTACGATCAAGCGTTGGAATTTCCGCGGGCAAGATAACACCCACGGTAACTCCGTATCCCACCGCGTCCCAGGCTCTATCGGCCAGTGCCAGACTCCTGGTCGTGTATTCAAGGGCAAAAAAATGTCCGGTCATATGGGCGCTGAGCGCGTGACCGTGCAGTCCCTGGAAGTAGTGCGCGTGGACGCTGAACGCAATCTGTTGTTGGTCAAGGGTGCTGTTCCTGGCGCTACTGGCGGCAACCTGGTTGTACGTCCAGCAGCCAAGGCTCGCGGTTAAGGGGAAGCTGACATGCAATTAAATGTAAATGACGCTCAAGCGATCGAAGTTTCCGAACTGACATTTGGCGGCGAGTTCAACGAGACGCTGGTTCACCAAGCAGTCGTGGCCTACATGGCCGGCGGCCGTCAAGGTACCAAGCAGCAAAAGACCCGTTCCGACGTTCGTGGTGGCGGTAAGCGCCCATGGCGTCAGAAAGGTACTGGCCGTGCTCGTGCCGGTACTATCCGTAGCCCAATCTGGCGTGGCGGCGGTACCACTTTTGCAGCTCGTCCACAGGATCACTCTCAGAAGCTGAACAAGAAGATGTATCGCGCAGCAATGCGTTCCATCCTTGCTGAGCTGGTGCGTACTGATCGTCTGGTTGTGGTTCAGGATTTCGCTGTTGAAACTCCGAAAACCAAAGATCTGCTGGGCAAGCTGACCAACATGAGCCTGACCGACGTTCTGATCGTGTCGGACGCTGTTGATCAGAACCTGTACCTGGCTGCTCGTAACCTGCCGCACGTAGATGTACGTGACGTTCAAGGTTCCGATCCAGTTAGTCTGATCGCATACGACAAGGTGTTGATCACCGTGTCGGCCGTGAAGAAATTCGAGGAGCTGCTGGGATGAACCAGGAACGCGTATTTAAAGTTCTGCTTGGCCCGCACGTTTCCGAGAAGGCTACGGTTCTGGCAGACAAGAAAGGCCAGTTCGTTTTCAAGGTTGCAACTGACGCAACCAAGCTGGAAATCAAGAAGGCCGTCGAAAGCCTGTTCAGCGTGAAAGTAGAGCGCGTCACTACCCTGAATGTTCTGGGTAAGAGCAAGCGCACTGCTCGCGGTCTGGGCAAGCGTAATGACTGGAAGAAGGCAGTTATCTCCCTTCAGCCAGGCCAAGATCTCGATTTCAGCAGCAGTGCTGAGTAAGGAAGGGGTGCATCATGGCAATCGTTAAATGCAAACCGACTTCCCCTGGCCGCCGTTTTGTGGTCAAGGTGGTCAACCAGGAGCTGCATAAAGGCGCTCCTCACGCACCGCTGCTCGAGAAAAAATCGAAGACTGGTGGTCGTAACAACAATGGCCGTATTACCACTCGTCACATCGGTGGTGGTCATAAGCAGCATTATCGTATGGTCGATTTCCGTCGCAACGACAAAGATGGCATCGTCGCCACTGTCGAGCGTATTGAATACGATCCAAACCGTACTGCTCACATCGCACTGCTCTGCTACGCAGATGGCGAGCGTCGCTACATCATTGCCCCTAAAGGCGTGAGTGCTGGCGACCAGCTGATCGCAGGCGCTCTGGCTCCAATCAAGCCAGGCAACGCTTTGCAACTGCGCAACATTCCAGTCGGTTCTACCGTACACGGCATCGAACTGAAGCCAGGTAAAGGCGCTCAGATCGCTCGTTCCGCTGGTGCTTCGGCTCAGCTGATCGCTCGTGAAGGCGTTTACGTTACCCTGCGTCTGCGTTCCGGTGAAATGCGTAAAGTCCTGGCTGAATGCCGTGCGACCCTGGGCGAAGTCTCGAACTCCGAGCACAGCCTGCGTTCGCTGGGTAAAGCTGGTGCCAAACGCTGGCGTGGCGTTCGCCCAACCGTTCGTGGTGTTGCCATGAACCCGGTTGACCACCCACATGGTGGTGGTGAAGGTCGTACCTCTGGTGGTCGTCATCCGGTATCGCCATGGGGCTTCCCGACTAAGGGCGCGAAGACTCGTGGTAATAAGCGTACCGACAAAATGATCGTCCGTCGTCGCAAGTAAATAGAGGGATACGACAGTGCCACGTTCTCTGAAAAAAGGTCCTTTTATTGATCTTCACCTACTGAAGAAGATCGAAGTGGCGGCGGAAAAGAACGATCGCAAACCAATTAAGACTTGGTCGCGTCGTTCGATGATCCTGCCACAGATGGTCGGTCTGACCATCGCCGTACATAACGGTCGTCAGCACGTCCCAGTTCTCGTGAACGAAGACATGGTCGGCCATAAACTGGGCGAGTTCGCCGGTACCCGCACTTATCGTGGGCACGTGGCAGACAAGAAAGCCAAGCGTTAAGGGGTTAGGAAATGGAAGTAGCCGCTAAGTTGTCGGGCGCTCGAATCTCCGCCCAGAAAGCCCGCTTGGTCGCCGACCAGATCCGCGGGAAGAAGGTGGGCGAAGCGCTCAACTTGTTGGCTTTCAGCAGTAAGAAAGCCGCCGAGATCATGAAGAAAGTGCTGGAGTCGGCCGTAGCCAACGCCGAGCATAACGAAGGCGCAGACGTTGATGACCTGAAGGTCAGCACTGTTTTCGTCAACGAAGGGCGTTCGCTGAAGCGCATCATGCCACGTGCCAAAGGCCGTGCTGATCGCATCGTCAAGCGGTCTTGCCATATCACTGTCAAGGTTGCTGACAAGTAACGGAGTCGAAGAGATGGGTCAGAAAGTACATCCCATTGGCATTCGCCTGGGAATCGTCAAGGAGCACACCTCCGTCTGGTACGCAGACGGTCGGACTTATGCGGACTACTTGTTCGCAGATCTGAAAGTGCGTGAGTATCTCCAAGACAAACTAAAAAGCGCGTCCGTAAGCCGTATCGATATCCATCGTCCGGCCCAAACTGCACGTATCACCATCCACACCGCTCGTCCAGGTATCGTTATCGGGAAGAAAGGTGAGGATGTTGAGAAACTGCGTCAGGACCTGACCAAGCAAATGGGTGTGCCTGTGCACATCAATATCGAAGAGATCCGCAAGCCGGAGCTCGACGGTATGCTGGTTGCGCAGAGCGTAGCTCAGCAGCTGGAGCGTCGTGTAATGTTCCGTCGCGCTATGAAGCGCGCAGTTCAGAACGCCATGCGCATTGGTGCCAAAGGCATCAAAATCCAAGTGAGCGGTCGTCTCGGCGGTGCTGAAATCGCACGTACTGAATGGTATCGCGAAGGTCGTGTGCCATTGCACACCCTGCGTGCCGACATCGACTATGCCAACTACGAAGCTCACACCACTTACGGTGTGATCGGTGTAAAGGTTTGGATCTTCAAAGGCGAAGTAATTGGTGGTCGCCAAGAAGAGCTGAAACCACAAGCACCAGCGCCTCGTAAAAAAGCTGCTAAGTAAGGGGTACGCCAAATGTTGCAACCTAAGCGTACGAAGTTCCGCAAGCAGATGACAGGCCACAACCGTGGTCTGGCTCAGCGCGGTAGCAAAGTCAGCTTCGGCGAGTTCGCGTTGAAGTCTGTAGCTCGTGGTCGTCTCACCGCTCGTCAGATCGAGTCAGCGCGTCGTGCTCTGACCCGTCACGTTAAACGTGGCGGCAAGATCTGGATCCGTGTATTCCCGGACAAGCCGATTTCCAAAAAGCCCCTCGAAGTTCGGATGGGTAAAGGTAAGGGTAGTGTCGAATACTGGGTAGCCCAGATTCAGCCAGGCAAAGTCCTGTATGAAATCGAGGGTGTTTCTGAAGAGCTGGCGCGTGAGGCTTTTGCCCTGGCTGCTGCAAAGCTGCCGCTCGCCACCGCCTTTGTTAAACGGACGGTGATGTGATGAAAGCGAATGAACTTCGTGAAAAATCCGCACAGCAGCTGAACGAGCAACTGCTCGGCTTGCTGCGCGACCAGTTCAATCTGCGTATGCAGAAAGCAACTGGCCAGTTGGGGCAGTCTCATCTGCTCTCGCAAGTTAAGCGTGACATCGCTCGCGTGAAGACTGTGCTCAACCAGCAGGCAGGTAAGTAATCATGGCTGAAGCCGAAAAAACTGTCCGTACGCTGACTGGCCGTGTTGTCAGCGACAAGATGGACAAAACCATCACCGTTCTGATCGAGCGTCGCGTAAAGCACCCGATCTACGGTAAATACGTTAAGCGTTCGACTAAGCTGCACGCGCACGACGAAACCAATCAGTGCCACATCGGCGACAAAGTCACTATTCGTGAAACTCGTCCGATGGCCAAGACCAAGTCTTGGGCGCTGGTTGATGTTCTCGAACGCGCTGTGGAAGTCTAAGGGCTAGGGGTCGGAGAAATTATATGATTCAGACTCAATCCATGCTCGATGTGGCCGATAACAGCGGCGCTCGCCGCGTTATGTGCATCAAGGTGCTGGGTGGCTCCCATCGTCGTTACGCTGGTATCGGTGACATCATCAAAGTTACCGTGAAGGAAGCAATTCCTCGCGGTAAAGTGAAAAAAGGCCAAGTGATGACTGCTGTCGTAGTCCGCACTCGTCACGGCGTACGTCGTGCTGATGGCTCCATTATCCGCTTTGATGGCAACGCTGCTGTTCTTCTGAACAACAAGCAAGAGCCGATCGGCACCCGTATCTTTGGGCCAGTGACCCGTGAGCTTCGTACTGAGAAGTTCATGAAGATCGTCTCGCTCGCCCCAGAAGTGCTGTAAGGAGATCCGACATGCAAAAGATTCGTCGTGACGACGAGATCATCGTGATCGCCGGCAAAGACAAAGGTAAGCGCGGTAAGGTGCTTAAGGTTCTTGCTAATAACCGTCTGGTTATTAGCGGTCTGAACCTGGTTAAGCGTCATACCAAGCCTAACCCGATGTCGGGCGTACAAGGCGGTATCGTCGAAAAAGAAGCTCCACTGGACGCTTCTAACGTCGCCATTTTCAACGGCGAAACCAACAAGGCTGACCGCGTTGGTTTTAAAGTAGAAGACGGCAAGAAAATTCGTGTCTTCAAGTCGACCCAAAAAGCGGTTGATGCTTGAACACTGCTAGGTAGAAGACCATGGCACGACTAAAAGAGATTTACTGGAAGGAAATCGCACCGAAGCTTAAGGAAGAACTTAAGCTTTCGAACGTGATGGAAGTTCCACGCGTTACAAAAATCACCTTGAACATGGGTTTGGGCGAAGCTGTTGGTGACAAAAAAGTCATCGAGCACGCTGTTGCTGACCTGGAAAAGATCACCGGCCAGAAAGTCGTTGTGACCTACGCTCGTAAATCCATCGCTGGCTTTAAAGTCCGCGAAGGATGGCCGATCGGCGTCAAAGTGACCCTGCGCCGTGAGCGTATGTACGAGTTCCTGGATCGTCTGCTGTCGATCTCCCTGCCTCGGGTTCGCGACTTCCGCGGCCTGAATGCCAAGTCCTTCGATGGTCGTGGTAACTACAGCATGGGCGTGAAAGAGCAGATCATTTTCCCGGAAATCGACTACGACAAGATCGATGCTCTCCGCGGTCTGGACATTACCCTGACCACCACTGCCAAGAACGATGATGAAGGCCGCGCTCTGCTGCGTGCTTTCAAATTCCCGTTCCGCAACTGATTGGAGTAGGAAAATGGCCAAGAAGAGCATGAAAAACCGTGAGCTGAAGCGTCAGCTCACTGTTGCCAAGTACGCCACCAAGCGTGCAGCGCTGAAAGCTATCATCGTCGATCTGAACGCAAGTCCAGAAGCACGCTGGGAAGCTACCGTAGCTCTGCAGAAGCAACCACGTGACGCAAGCGCTTCGCGCATGCGTAACCGTTGCCGCCTGACTGGTCGTCCGCACGGCGTTTACCGCAAGTTCGGCCTTGGCCGTAACAAGCTGCGTGAAGCTGCAATGCGTGGTGACGTTCCAGGTCTGGTTAAAGCCAGCTGGTAATCGTTGTCAAAGCCTTGATGGCCGGGTTCGCAAGAACCTGACCATCGGTGGCCTTGAATCTGAATCAAGCCCCTTTTGGGGCTTGATTCATTTCTGGGGTGTGTCTAGAATGACCGGCTCGCCTGAGCCCGTGTTTTTCATGCCCGGAAGTTCTCGGCGACAAGTAGTAGCCGCAAGGCTAATTTTTCTGTATTAGGAGCGTCTAGCCCATGAGTATGCAGGACCCGTTAGCGGACATGCTAACTCGAATCCGTAATGCCCAGATGGCTGAAAAGTCTGTCGTAAGCATGCCGTCTTCCACGCTGAAGGTGGCTGTAGCAAAAGTCCTGAAGGACGAAGGTTACATCGCGGATTTTCAGATCACCACCGACGCTAAGCCGTCGCTGTCCATCTCGCTGAAGTACTTCGAAGGCCGTCCGGTTATCGAAGAAGTGAAGCGCGTTAGTCGTCCAGGCCTGCGTCAGTACAAGTCCGTTGAAGATCTGCCGAAAGTTCGTGGCGGTCTTGGCGTGTCTATCGTCTCCACCAACAAAGGTGTGATGACGGATCGTGCTGCGCGCGCTGCCGGTGTCGGCGGCGAAGTTCTTTGCACTGTGTTCTAAGGGGGGATAAGCATGTCTCGCGTCGCTAAGAACCCCGTTAAGCTGCCAGCCGGTGTCGAAGTAAAATTCGCAGGCCAACAGCTTTCGGTGAAGGGTGCCAAGGGTACTCTTGAACTGAACATCCATTCGTCCGTTGAGATCGTTGAAGAAGCTGGTGAGCTGCGTTTCGCTGCTCGCAATGGCGATCAACAAACTCGCGCAATGGCCGGTACCACGCGTGCGTTGGTAAACAACATGGTCCAAGGCGTAAGCCAAGGCTTCGAGCGCAAGCTCCAGCTGGTCGGTGTTGGTTACAAAGCGCAAGCAAAAGGCACGGTTTTGAACCTGGCCCTTGGCTTCTCGCACCCAGTGGATTACGAACTGCCGGAAGGCATCACCGCTGAGACTCCTAGCCAGACCGATATCCTGATCAAGGGCATCGACAAGCAACTGGTAGGTCAAGTGGCTGCTGAGATCCGCGACTTCCGTCCACCAGAGCCGTACAAAGGCAAAGGTGTGCGCTACGCGGACGAAGTTGTCCGTCGTAAAGAAGCCAAGAAGAAGTAGGGCATAGCAAATGACCGACAAAAAAGTTACTCGACTGCGTCGCGCTCGCAAAGCACGCCTGAAAATGCACGAACTCGAAGTCGTGCGTCTCTGCGTGTTCCGCTCGTCGCAGCACATCTACGCCCAGGTCATCTCGGCCGACGGCAACAAAGTCCTGGCAAGCGCCTCGACTTTGGATAAAGAACTGCGTGATGGCGCCACTGGCAACATCGACGCGGCCACAAAGGTTGGCCAGCTGGTCGCTACGCGTGCTAAGGCCGCTGGCGTCTCGCAAGTGGCTTTCGACCGCTCTGGCTTCAAGTATCACGGCCGCGTTAAAGCGCTGGCTGATGCTGCTCGTGAAGCTGGGCTGGAGTTCTAAGTTATGTCAAATAACGACCAAAAGCGCGACGAAGGCTACATCGAGAAGCTGGTTCAAGTTAACCGCGTAGCCAAAACCGTTAAAGGCGGCCGTATCTTCACTTTCACCGCGTTGACCGTGGTTGGTGATGGTAAAGGGCGTGTTGGCTTCGGCCGTGGCAAGTCGCGTGAAGTGCCTGCTGCGATCCAGAAGGCAATGGAAGCTGCTCGCCGCAACATGATTCAAGTTGACCTGAACGGCACCACTCTGCAGTACGCAATGAAGTCCGCTCACGGCGCTTCGAAGGTGTACATGCAGCCTGCTTCTGAAGGTACCGGTATCATCGCTGGTGGCGCTATGCGTGCTGTCCTCGAAGTTGCTGGCGTTCAGAACGTTCTGGCCAAGTGCTACGGCTCGACTAACCCGGTAAACGTGGTTCACGCCACTTTCAAAGGTTTGAAGGCTATGCAGTCTCCTGAATCCATTGCCGCCAAGCGTGGCAAAAGCGTCAAGGAGATCTTCTGATCATGGCTACCGTTAAAGTAACGCTGATCAAAAGCATGACCGGCCGCATCCCTAACCACAAACTGTGCGTTAAGGGTCTGGGTCTGCGTCGCATCGGTCACACTGTAGAAGTCCAGGATACTCCCGAGAATCGCGGGATGATCAACAAGGCTTACTACATGCTGCGTGTCGAGGGTTAATCGATGAAACTCAATGATCTGAGTCCAGCGCCGGGTTCCCGTCGCGAAAAGCATCGTCCGGGCCGTGGTATCGGTAGCGGTTTGGGTAAGACTGGTGGCCGTGGTCACAAAGGTCAGACCTCCCGCTCCGGTGGCACCATTGCTCCAGGCTTTGAAGGCGGTCAACAGCCGCTGCATCGTCGCCTGCCTAAGTTCGGTTTCGTTTCCCTGAAAGCCATGGATCGCGCAGAAGTGCGTCTGTCCGAGCTGGCTAAAGTGGAAGGCGACATCGTCACTGTGCAGTCCCTGAAAGATGCCAACGTGATTAACGTCAACGTACAGCGTGTGAAAATCATGCTGTCCGGTGAAGTGACTCGCGCTGTCACTATCGGCAAGGGAATCGGCGCCACCAAAGGTGCGCGTGCGGCTATCGAAGCAGCTGGCGGCAAGTTCGAGGAATAAATGGCTAAGCAAGGTGCTCTCTCTGCGCTCGGCAAAGGCGGTATGTCTGAACTCTGGGCTCGTCTGCGTTTTCTGTTCCTGGCGATTATCGTCTACCGAATAGGCGCACACATCCCGGTTCCAGGTATCAACCCGGACCGACTCGCAGACCTGTTTCGACAGAATGAGGGGACCATTCTTAGCTTGTTCAACATGTTTTCCGGCGGCGCGCTGGAACGGATGAGCATCTTTGCACTGGGGATCATGCCGTACATTTCGGCATCGATCATCATGCAACTGATGACCGCCGTCAGCCCGCAGCTGGAGCAGTTGAAGAAGGAAGGTGAAGCTGGCCGTCGCAAGATTAGCCAGTACACCCGCTACGGCACCGTCGTCCTCGCTCTCGTTCAGGCTATTGGTATGTCCATTGGTCTGGCGGGGCAGGGCGTTGCGTTCACTGGTGACTTTGGCTTCCATTTCGTCGCGGTATCCACATTTGTGGCTGGTGCGATGTTCATGATGTGGCTGGGTGAGCAGATTACTGAGCGTGGTGTAGGCAACGGTATCTCGATGTTGATTTTTTCGGGTATCGTCGCCGGTCTTCCGAGAGCAATCGGGCAGTCTTTCGAGTCTGCGCGTCAGGGTGATATCAACATCTTCGCCTTGGTTGCCATCGGTTTGCTGGCAGTAGCGATTATCGGTTTCGTGGTGTTCATTGAGCGTGGTCAGCGTCGTATTGCTGTTCACTACGCCAAGCGTCAGCAGGGCCGCAAGGTTTTTGCTGCGCAGACAAGCCACTTGCCGCTGAAGGTGAACATGGCCGGTGTTATTCCGGCTATTTTCGCGAGCAGCATTTTGCTGTTCCCGGCTTCGTTGGGTGCCTGGTTTGGTCAGTCTGAAGGTATGGGCTGGTTGCAGGACATCTCGCAGTCGATCGCTCCTGGTCAGCCGTTGAATATTCTGCTGTTTAGTGCAGGGATTATTTTCTTCTGCTTCTTCTATACGGCGTTGATGTTCAATCCGAAAGACGTAGCGGAAAACCTGAAGAAGTCCGGTGCCTTTATTCCGGGCATCCGTCCAGGTGAGCAGTCTGCGCGCTACATTGATGGCGTTCTGACTCGCTTGACCATGTTCGGTGCTCTTTACATGACGGCCGTGTGCCTGTTGCCCCAGTTCCTGGTGGTTGCAGCAAACGTTCCGTTCTACCTTGGCGGGACCTCGTTGCTGATCGTGGTCGTGGTTGTGATGGACTTCATGTCCCAAGTACAATCGCACCTCGTTTCGCACCAGTACGAATCCCTGATGAAGAAAGCCAACCTGAAGGGTTACGGCAGCGGCATGTTGCGCTGAGTACCCATAAGGTTCGAGGAGTTGGTGATGAAAGTTCGTGCATCGGTGAAAAAGCTGTGCCGTAACTGCAAGATTATTCGCCGCGAAGGTGTTGTTCGAGTAATTTGCAGCGCGGAACCGCGTCACAAACAGCGCCAAGGCTGAGTGTGATTGTGCTTCAAGCCCGGTAGCTAGTGCGCTACCGGGTTGATTATTTGTTATTACAGCGATATTATCTCGCGCCCTATTTCTTGGCTTCCGGGGCGTAGGTAGCTGTCAATTGGAGTCCCACTGAATGGCCCGTATTGCAGGCGTTAACATTCCAGATAACAAGCATACTGTTATCTCGCTGACCTACATCTATGGTGTTGGTCGCACTACTGCGCAGAAGATCTGTGCAGTGACTGGGGTAAACCCAGCAGCAAAGATCAAAGATCTGAGCGACGAGCAAATTGAACAGCTGCGTGGCGAAGTGGCGAAGTTCACCACTGAAGGTGACCTGCGTCGCGAAATCAACATGAAAATCAAGCGCTTGATGGACCTCGGTTGCTATCGCGGTCTGCGTCATCGTCGTGGTCTGCCAGTACGCGGTCAGCGTACCAAGACCAACGCGCGTACCCGTAAAGGTCCGCGTAAGCCGATCCGCAAGTAATCGCCCCAGCGAATCGACAGGAATTTAATCATGGCAAAACCTGCTGCTCGTCCTCGTAAAAAAGTTAAAAAGACAGTGGTTGATGGCATCGCCCACATCCATGCATCTTTTAACAACACCATCGTGACCATTACCGACCGTCAAGGTAACGCTCTTTCCTGGGCTACCTCCGGTGGTTCGGGTTTCCGCGGTTCCCGCAAGTCCACCCCGTTTGCTGCTCAAGTAGCTGCTGAACGTGCTGGTCAAGCTGCGCTGGAATACGGCCTGAAAAACCTCGACGTTAACGTCAAGGGTCCAGGTCCAGGTCGTGAATCCGCAGTCCGCGCTTTGAACGGCTGTGGCTACAAGATCGCCAGCATCACCGACGTGACGCCAATCCCGCACAACGGGTGCCGTCCGCCGAAGAAGCGCCGCGTGTAATCCAGGAGATTGTAAAGAATGGCTCGTTACATTGGTCCAAAATGCAAACTCGCTCGTCGCGAAGGCACCGATCTCTTCCTGAAGAGCGGCGTGCGCGCGATCGAATCGAAGTGCAACATTGAAGCAGCACCTGGTATCCACGGCCAACGCCGCGGTCGCCAGTCCGATTACGGCACCCAACTGCGTGAAAAGCAGAAGGTCCGTCGTATCTACGGCGTTCTCGAGCGTCAGTTCAGTGGCTACTACAAAGAAGCTGCTGGCAAGAAAGGTGCAACCGGTGAAAACCTGCTGCAACTGCTCGAATGCCGTCTGGACAACGTTGTATACCGTATGGGCTTTGGTTCGACTCGTGCCGAATCCCGTCAGCTGGTATCGCACAAGTCGATCAGCGTTAACGGTCAGACCGTAAACGTTCCGTCGTATCAGGTTCGTGCTGGTGACGTGGTTGCAGTTCGCGAGAAAGCAAAAAACCAACTTCGCATTGTCCAAGCTCTCGATCTGTGTGCCCAACGTGGCCGCGTAGAATGGGTAGAAGTAGACACTGAGAAGAAGTCGGGCGTTTTCAAGAACGTTCCTGCTCGCAGTGATCTGTCCGCCGACATCAACGAAAGCCTGATTGTCGAGCTCTACTCCAAGTAAGGGCTAGAAAATAGGTGCATCCATGCAGATTTCGGTAAATGAGTTCCTGACACCCCGCCATATTGATGTGCAGGTTGTCAGTCCAACCCGCGCCAAGATCACTCTCGAGCCTCTCGAGCGTGGTTTTGGCCACACCCTGGGCAACGCGCTGCGACGCATCCTGTTGTCCTCAATGCCCGGCTGCGCAGTAGTCGAGGCCGAGATTGACGGTGTGCTCCACGAGTACAGCGCCATCGAAGGTGTACAGGAAGACGTAATTGAAATCCTGTTGAACCTTAAAGGTCTGGCCATCAAGCTGCACGGTCGTGACGAAGTTACGCTGACCTTGTCGAAGAAGGGTTCGGGGGTGGTTACCGCTGCCGATATTCAGCTGGATCATGATGTCGAGATCGTTAATCCCGATCACGTAATCGCTAACCTGGCGTCTAACGGCGCCCTGAACATGAAGCTCACCGTAGCTCGTGGTCGTGGTTATGAACCAGCCGACTCGCGTCAGAGCGATGAAGATGAAAGCCGCAGCATCGGTCGCTTGCAGCTCGACTCTTCGTTCAGCCCGGTTCGCCGTATCGCATACGTGGTGGAAAACGCCCGTGTCGAGCAGCGTACCAACCTGGACAAGCTGGTTATTGATCTGGAAACCAACGGTACTCTGGATCCTGAAGAGGCTATTCGCCGCGCTGCAACCATCCTGCAACAGCAGTTGGCTGCGTTCGTCGACCTCAAAGGTGACAGTGAGCCAGTGGTTGTCGAGCAGGAAGACGAGATCGATCCGATCCTGCTTCGCCCGGTTGACGATCTGGAACTGACTGTACGTTCGGCTAACTGCCTTAAGGCGGAAAACATCTACTACATCGGCGACCTGATTCAGCGTACCGAAGTAGAGCTGTTGAAGACTCCGAACCTGGGCAAGAAATCCTTGACTGAAATCAAGGACGTTCTGGCCTCCCGCGGTCTGTCCCTCGGCATGCGCCTCGACAACTGGCCGCCTGCAAGTCTTAAGAAGGACGACAAGGCGACTGCCTGATCGTCGTAATCACCGAACGTAGTGTTTGGTAAGGAATGAACCATGCGTCATCGTAAAAGTGGTCGTCACCTGAGCCGCACCAGCTCGCACCGCAAGGCCATGTTCCAAAACATGGCGGTGTCGCTGTTCGAGCACGAGCTGATCAAAACTACTCTGCCAAAAGCCAAAGAACTGCGCCGCGTTGCCGAGCCGCTGATCACTCTGGCCAAGACAGACAGCCTGGCTAACCGCCGTCTGGCTTTCGACCGTACTCGTTCGAAAGCTATCGTTGGTAAGCTCTTCAACGACCTGGGCAAGCGTTACGCTACCCGTGAGGGTGGCTACCTGCGCATCCTCAAGTGCGGTTTCCGCGCTGGCGACAACGCGCCTATGGCGTACGTCGAGTTGGTTGATCGTGCTACTGCTGGCGAAGCTGTATCCGCCGAGTAAGACGTCAGTCTGAAACGAAAAACCGGGCCTAGTGCCCGGTTTTTTGTGTCCGCTAGAAAATGCGCTGTTCGTACAAGCTTCTGACACTGTTCTGTTGTCACTATGTGCTGAGAAACATAATTAGTAATTATCTATCGATGTCTACAAGTTAATGAATTTGTAGGTGTCACATGGATGATCAATACTTCTCAGCAAGCCGATTAGCCGGCAGTTTCAAGACTGACAGAGGAAGAAGACCGTATGAGCCAGATCAAAACGCTTACGACCGCCAGTGGCGCACCTGTCGCTGATAACCAGAATTCTCGCTCCGCCGGTCCACGTGGCCCGCTGCTGCTCGACGATTTTCACCTGATCGAGAAGCTTGCCCATTTCAACCGTGAAAACATCCCTGAGCGCCGAGTACACGCTAAAGGCTCGGGTGCTTACGGCACTTTCACTGTCACTCGCGACATCACCGAGTACACAAGTGCCAAGCTGTTCGAAGCTGTCGGCAAACAAACTCCGACGTTCCTGCGTTTTTCAACCGTAGGTGGCGAGCGCGGTTCGGCCGACACTGAACGTGATCCGCGCGGCTTTGCACTGAAGTTCTATACCGAAGAAGGCAACTGGGACATCGTTGGTAACAACACGCCGGTGTTCTTCATTCGTGACCCGCTGAAATTCCCGGATTTCATCCATACACAGAAACGCCTCCCGCAGAGCAATCTGAAAAGTGCGCAAATGATGTGGGATTTCTGGTCGCATTCGCCCGAGGCGCTGCATCAGGTCACCATTCTGTTTTCCGATCGCGGCATCCCGGACGGCTACCGTCACATGCACGGCTTCGGCAGTCACACTTACAGCCTGATCAGCGCCAAAGGTGAGCGTCATTGGGTCAAGTGGCACTACAAAACCAAACAAGGGATCAAGAACCTCGCGCCTGCAGATGCTGCTCGTCTGGCGGGCACCGATCCTGACTACGCACAACGTGATCTTTTCGAAGCCATTGAGCGCGGGGACTTCCCAAAATGGCGCGTGTGCATCCAGATCATGACCGAAGCTCAAGCAGCGGCGCATTACGAGAATCCGTTCGACGTAACCAAGACCTGGTCGCAGAAAGAGTTTCCGCTGATCGAAGTAGGTGAGCTTGAACTGAATCGTAATCCGCTCAACTATTTCGCCGAGGTCGAGCAAGCGGCATTTGGCCCAAGCAACATGGTGCCTGGCGTCGGTCTGTCGCCGGATCGCATGCTTCAGGGCCGCGTGTTCGCATACGCCGATGCCCATCGCTACCGCGTCGGTACCAATCACCAGCAACTGCCGGTCAACGCACCCCGTAGCCCGGTGAATACCTACCAGCGCGATGGTTCGATGGCTTTCGGCAGCAACGGTGGGGCAGCGCCTAACTACGAGCCGAACAGCTACATCGAGTCGCCGAAGCAAGCGCCGCATTACGCTGAGCCGGCATTGGCCCTGAGCGGTGCAGCGGATCGTTACGATCACCGTGAAGATACCGATTACTACAGCCATGCCGGCGCGCTGTTCCGTCTGATGAGCGACGATCAGAAAGCGCTGTTGGTGAGCAACATTGCCGGTGCGATGGCCAGTGTTTCCAGTGATGTCGTTGATCGCCAGTTGCAGCATTTCTACAAAGCCGATCCGGCGTATGGAGAAGCAATCGCAAAGCTGCTCAACGTACAGCTTAACGAAGTCTAAACGAGAAGCAGAACCGCCCTCATTTGGGCGGTTTTTGCGTTATTTAGGCTGCTTTTCTAAGAATATCTTCGCTTTTATTGCGCGAAGTGGGTGACCTTCCAGTCAGCTTGGTTCAAACTACAGACTTTCAAGCAGGGAGATGTAGGGCGATGCAAGGCCACCCAGACGTTATCGATTACCTCAACACGTTGCTGACCGGCGAACTGGCCGCGCGTGACCAATATTTCGTTCATTCGCGGATGTATGAGGACTGGGGGTTCACCAAGCTCTACGAGCGAATCAACCATGAAATGGAAGAAGAGGCTGGTCACGCTGATGCGTTGATGCGCCGCATTCTGATGCTTGAAGGCACCCCGCGCATGCGTCCAGATGATCTGGATGTCGGCACCACCGTGCCGGAGATGCTCGAAGCGGATCTGCGTCTCGAATACAAAGTCCGCGCTGCGCTGTGCAAAGGCATTGAGCTTTGCGAACTGCACAAAGACTACGTCAGCCGTGAGATTCTGCGGGTTCAGCTCAACGACACTGAAGAAGATCACACCTACTGGCTGGAAAAGCAGTTGGGTCTGATCAAGCTGATCGGTCTCGAGAACTACCTGCAATCCCACACCTGATTGCCACAGATACAAAAAAGCCCCTGTCACTGATGAAGTGACAGGGGCTTTTTCATGTCCGTTGTTTATGCACGATCGCGGATCAGCAACGGCTTGAGGTAATGGCCGGTGTGAGACTGCTTCATCTCGGCCACTTGCTCCGGCGTACCGGTGGCAATGATCTGTCCACCTTTGGAGCCACCTTCTGGCCCGAGGTCGACCAGCCAGTCGGCGGTTTTGATCACATCCAGATTGTGCTCGATCACCACCACAGTGTTGCCGTGATCGCGCAGACGGTGCAGTACGTCGAGCAATTGCTGAATATCGGCGAAGTGCAGACCGGTGGTCGGCTCATCGAGGATGTACAGCGTCTTGCCGGTGTCGCGTTTCGACAGCTCGCGAGACAGCTTGACCCGCTGCGCCTCACCGCCGGACAGGGTCGTCGCCGATTGCCCGAGCTTGATGTAGGACAGGCCGACATCCATCAACGTTTGCAGCTTGCGCGCCAGCGCCGGCACCGCGTCAAAGAACACCCGGGCTTCCTCGATGGTCATCTCGAGGGTTTCGTGGATGCTCTTGCCCTTGTACTTGATCTCAAGGGTTTCGCGGTTGTAGCGCTTGCTCTTGCACACGTCGCACGGCACGTAGATGTCCGGCAGGAAGTGCATTTCCACTTTGATCAAGCCATCGCCCTGGCACGCCTCGCACCGACCACCCTTGACGTTGAACGAGAAACGCCCCGGGCCGTAACCGCGGGAGCGCGATTCCGGTACGCCGGCGAACAGTTCGCGAATCGGTGTGAACAGGCCGGTGTAAGTCGCCGGGTTGGAACGCGGGGTACGGCCAATCGGGCTCTGGTCGATATCGACGACTTTGTCGAGATGTTCCAGACCTTTGATGCTGTCGTGCGCCGCGGCTTCCAGCGTAGTCGCGCCATTGAGAGCAGTGGCGCTCAGCGGGAACAGCGTGTTGTTGATCAGCGTCGATTTGCCCGAACCGGACACGCCAGTCACGCAAGTGAGCAAGCCAATCGGAATCTCGAGGTCCACGTTGCGCAAGTTGTTGCCGCGCGCGCCCTTTAGTGCCAGAACCTGCTTCTTGTTGCGCGGTGTGCGCTTGGCCGGCACTTCGATCTTCACCCGCCCCGACAGGTATTTGCCGGTAAGGGAGTCCGGGTGCGCCATGACTTCGGCCGGCGTACCTTCGGCGACAATCTGCCCGCCATGTACACCGGCGCCCGGACCGATATCCACAACGTAGTCGGCCAGACGAATCGCGTCTTCGTCGTGCTCGACCACGATCACCGTGTTACCGATGTCGCGAAGATGCTTGAGCGTGCCGAGCAGTCGGTCGTTATCGCGCTGATGCAGACCAATGGACGGTTCGTCGAGGATGTACAGCACACCTACGAGGCCGGCGCCGATCTGGCTGGCCAGCCGAATCCGTTGTGCCTCACCCCCGGACAACGTGTCGGCACTGCGATCCAGCGACAGATAATCGAGGCCGACGTTGACCAGGAACTGCAGGCGCTCGCGGATTTCCTTGAGGATCTTGTCGGCGATCTCGCCGCGACGGCCGGTCATCTTCAGCTCGCCGAAGTACTCGCAAGCATCGCCGATTGGCAGGTTGGTGACCGCTGGCAGCGTTTTCTCGCCTACCCACACGTGACGTGCCTCACGACGCAGACGGGTACCGCGGCAGTCCGGGCAAGACTGGGTGCTGAGGAACTTCGCCAGCTCTTCACGCACGCTCGCCGATTCGGTTTCGCGGTAGCGGCGCTCAAGGTTGGGCACGATGCCTTCGAACGGATGCGAGCGCTTGACGATGTCGCCACGGTCATTCAGGTATTTGAAGTCGACGTTCTGCGAGCCGCTGCCGTGCAGGATGAACTTTTGCTGATCGGCCGGCAGTTCGTTGAACGGTACTTCCAGACTGAAGCCGTAATGCGAGGCCAGTGAGCCTAGCATCTGGAAGTAATAGACGTTGCGCCTGTCCCAGCCGCGAATCGCGCCTTCGGCCAGCGTCAGGTCACCATTGACCAGTCGTTTGATGTCGAAGAACTGCTTCACCCCCAGACCATCGCAAGTCGGGCAGGCGCCGGCCGGGTTGTTGAAGGAGAACAGCTTCGGCTCCAGTTCGCTGATCGCATGACCACAGATCGGGCAGGCGAAACGCGCGGAGAAGATCATTTCTTCGCCCGGCTCGTCGTCCATCGGTGCCACCAGGGCGATACCGTCGGCCAGTTTCAGTGCGGTCTCGAAGGACTCGGCCAGACGTTGCTGCAGGTCGGCGCGAACCTTGAAGCGGTCGACGATCACATCAATCGAATGCTTCTTCTGTTTATCCAGTTTCGGCAGCTCGTCAAGCTCGCAGATCCGGCCGTTGACCCGGGCGCGGACGAAGCCCTGCGCACGCAGCTCTTCAAACACCGACAGGTGCTCGCCTTTGCGCTCACGGATCACCGGCGCCAGCAGCATCAGTTTGCTGCCTTCCGGCTGAGCCAGCACCAGATCGACCATCTGGCTGACGGTCTGCGCTTCCAGTGGAATGTCGTGATCCGGGCAGCGCGGCGTCCCGACGCGTGCATAAAGCAGGCGCAGGTAATCGTAGATTTCGGTGATGGTGCCGACCGTGGAGCGCGGGTTGTGCGAGGTCGACTTCTGTTCGATGGAGATGGCCGGCGACAGCCCTTCGATGGTGTCGACGTCGGGCTTTTCCATCATCGACAGGAACTGCCGGGCATAGGCCGACAGCGATTCGACATAGCGGCGCTGGCCTTCGGCGTACAGCGTGTCGAACGCCAGGGACGACTTGCCGGATCCGGACAGGCCGGTGATGACGATCAGTTTGTCCCGTGGCAGGGTCAGGTCGATGTTCTTCAGGTTGTGGGTACGGGCCCCACGTATCAGGATCTTGTCCAAAGTGGCCTCGCTCGGCGGGCGTCGAAAACGTAGGAGTATACGGGCAAATACTGGATGGATGCACACTATCAAGCACAGCGTTTTTTGCCCTGCATGAAGAGAGTTTCATCTATGCGTGGCAAAGCGTCGCGATATACCCCGTCTTTCGATGGGACTGGTAGAATCGCCGCCGGTTCACATGAGGTTTTTCCATGCACGATCCCCACAGCGAACGCATGAGTGGCAGCGAGACCCGCGCGGCGAGCGGTCTGGCCCTGGTGTTCGCCTTCCGTATGCTGGGCATGTTCATGGTGTTGCCGGTACTGGCGACCTATGGCATGGATCTGGCGGGCGCGACGCCGGCCCTGATCGGGTTGGCCATTGGTGCTTACGGCCTGACCCAGGCGATTTTTCAGATTCCGTTCGGGATCATTTCCGACCGCATAGGCCGTCGCCCGGTGATTTACCTGGGGCTGATCGTCTTCGCCCTTGGCAGTGTGCTGGCCTCACAGGCCGACTCGATCTGGGGCGTGATTGCCGGCCGGATCCTGCAGGGCGCCGGGGCGATTTCCGCAGCGGTCATGGCGCTGCTCTCCGACCTGACCCGTGAACAGCACCGCACCAAAGCGATGGCGATGATCGGCATGACCATTGGCCTGTCGTTCGCGGTCGCCATGGTCGTCGGGCCGTTGTTGACCCGTGCATTCGGTTTGTCCGGCCTGTTCCTGGCCACCGGCGGCATGGCGCTGGTCGGTATCCTGATCATCATGTTCATGGTGCCCAAATCCACCGGGCCGCTGCAGCATCGTGAGTCCGGCGTGGCGCGTCAGGCGTTGATGCCGACGCTCAAGCATCCAGACCTGCTGCGCCTCGATCTGGGCATATTTGTATTACATGCCATGTTGATGTCGAGCTTCGTCGCGCTGCCTCTGGCGCTGGTGGAAAAAGCCGGTTTGCCCAAGGAGCAGCACTGGTGGGTCTATCTCACCGCATTGCTGATTTCGTTCTTCGCCATGATCCCGTTCATCATCTATGGCGAGAAGAAACGCAAAATGAAACGAGTTTTGCTCGGCGCCGTCATGACGCTGATGCTCACTGAGCTATTCTTCTGGCAGTTCGGTGACAGCTTGCGGGCTCTGGTGATCGGCACGGTGGTATTTTTCACCGCGTTCAATCTGCTGGAAGCTTCATTGCCGTCGCTGATCAGCAAGGTTTCACCGGCGGGCGGGAAGGGCACGGCCATGGGCGTGTATTCCACCAGCCAGTTCCTCGGTTCGGCACTCGGCGGGATACTCGGCGGCTGGTTGTTTCAGCATGGCGGTCTGTCGGTTGTGTTCCTCGGATGCGCCGCGCTGGCTGCACTTTGGCTGGCCTTTGCTGTTACCATGCGCGAACCTCCCTACGTGACGAGTCTGCGCTTGCCGTTGTCGCCCGAGGCGATCCGCGAAGCGGGTCTGGTCGAGCGCCTCAAGGCCCTCGTAGGGGTAACCGATGCAGTAATAGTCGCTGACGAAGCGGCTGTTTACATCAAACTGGACAAAGAATTAGTGGATCGCGACACCCTCGAACGCCTGGTGAACAACCCGGCCGGGGCTGCTTGCGAAGCCTAGGAGAACGTTATGGCCCGTGGGGTTAACAAAGTCATATTGGTCGGCACTTGCGGCCAGGATCCCGAAGTTCGCTACTTGCCTAACGGTAACGCCGTGACCAACCTGAGTCTGGCCACCAGCGAACAATGGACCGACAAGCAAACCGGTCAGAAGGTCGAGAAGACCGAATGGCACCGTGTGTCGATGTTCGGCAAAGTCGCCGAAATCGCCGGCGAATACCTGCGTAAAGGTTCGCAGGTGTACATCGAAGGCAAACTGCAGACCCGCGAGTGGGAAAAAGACGGTATCAAGCGTTACACCACCGAAATCGTGGTCGACATGCAAGGCACCATGCAACTGCTCGGCGGCCGTCCACAACAGGGCGACCAACAAGGCGGTGGCAACAACTACCAGCAGTCCGCTCCGGCTCCACGCCAGCAGGCTCCGCGTCCGCAGCAATCGGCTCCGCAACAGCGTTCGGCCCCGGCTCCACAGCAGGCCGCACCACAACCGGCTCCGGATTTCGACAGCTTTGATGACGATATCCCGTTCTGATACCCGCTTGAGCCACTGTCTGGCTTGAGTGCAAAACCCTCGCATTGCGGGGGTTTTGTCGTTTTGGAGGACTGAAAAAGCTGCTGACACCGATGCCACCTCCCGAAGAATGCGCGTACGCCGTGCAAACCGTTGGCATTAAAGTTTCGGGGAGGCTCTTGAAGGCGAGCACCAGCCGTTCCATGATCCGTCCCGGAAACGGGCATACCCGTGCAATTCTCCCGGAAAAGAAACTCAGATCAGCCGCCTGGTCTTTAACAACAAGAGAATCCGATGAGCAGTATCAAGAATAAGGAAATCGAGTATCTGCGTGGCGCGGCCATCGTCATGACGATCTTCACCCATCTGCCCCAACTGCTGCCGTTTTACGATATGTACATCCTGAAGGTGTTCAGCATCTATTCGCCATGGACCGGGGTGGATCTGTTCTTCTGCATCTCGGGTTATGTCGTCAGCAAGGCTTACCTCGATTACTTCGACAAAAATCGTGAGCAGAACCGGTTCGGCCTTGCCGCCACCTCGTTCTGGATCAGACGCGCCTATCGTCTTCTGCCGACAGCCTGGCTGTGGGTGCTGATACCGCTGGTTTTCTCGATATTTTTCAACCAGTCGAACGCCTTTCAGTCCTGGTTCGACAATCTGCGCAGTTTTACCGCGGTCGCCACATTCACCGGCAACCTGGCGAACCTGCACGGCACGCTTCTGGGACCTAACTCGGTGTACTGGAGCCTGGCGCTGGAAGAGCAGTTCTACTTCATATTTCCGTTGTTTCTGCTGTTGGTGACGTCGACGCGCTGGCGGCTGATCATCTTGCTGGCGCTGATTGCCCTGCAGTTCGGCTTTGATCGAAACGGTTTCGGTGCGCCGCCAGCGCCTCTGCTGTTCTCGTTCCGTATGGACGCCATGATGTGGGGGATCGTGCTCTGTCTGTTTTCGCGCACCTCGCTGTACAAGGAGATTGAACCGGTCGCGCTCGGCGGTAGCCTGCTCAAGCGTCTGGGGATCACGTTGTTCCTGCTGTACATGCTGGGCGCTATCTCCGGTCAAATGATCAATGTGCCGATCGCATTTGGGCTGGTGGCGATGACAACCGCGATCACGGTGTGGCTGGCCAGTTATCAGAAGGGCTATATCTATTGCCCGGCGCTGTTGCGTGGACTGTTCGAATGGCTGGGCTCACGTTCCTACGCGTTGTACGTCGTGCATATCTTCGCGTATCACCTGAGTACCGAAATCTGGACTCGCGTTGCTGCTGCCAGTGGCACGACGCTAGGCCCGGGATACACGCTTGAGCTCGCGCTCACGTCGTTGTTGATCATGGTGGTGTGCAGCGAACTGAACTATCGCTTTGTCGAAACCCCGTTGCGTCGTCGGGGGGCGGAGATCTCCCGTCGCCGAATGGCCGGGGTCGCCTCGCCGGAATCCGCCAGGCAAGAAGTCCCGGCACAGGTGCCATCGCGCACCACTGAACTGTCGTAGTCCGGGCATACACAAAAAAGCCGTAGCGCCTCAACGCTACGGCTTTTTCATGGGCGCCAGTTGCTGCGCCTGAACGATCAATCGAGGATCAGATGCGGCAGAAACCGGCTCGAATCCTTGGTGATCAGGCTGTTGTCTTCGCGTACGCCAATCCCCGCCGCCTGATCGCCGATCACCCAGGAGCCGATCAGCGTGTAGCTGTCATCGAACTTCGGCAGCGGTGCAAATTCCTGCAGGATGAACGGCGCATCGGTGTACGGGCCGTCCTCTTTGACGATCAGTCCGTCAGCGGTTTGCAACTCGATGTTGGCGCCTTCCCGGGAAAAGTACGGTTTGCGCACCCAACCCTTGGGCACAGCGCTGGTCGGGTTCGGGTCGAGGTGCGCCGCGAGCAGATTCGGATGGCCCTTGTGCAGCTCCCACAGCAACGGCAGCGCGCCTTTGTTGGAGAGGATCGCCTTCCACGGCGGCTCGAAAAACTGCGTATCGCACTCGGCAATCGCCGCGCCGAACGGTTCGTGGAAGATGAACTCCCAGGCGTGCAACTTGAACAGGTGCGGGATCCAGCGATCCTCAAGGTCGACAAAGCGCCCGGCAGCCGTCAGGCCAATGTCTTCGATGTCGATGTGCCGCGATTCGACGCCGACCTTTTCCGCGATCAGGCGCAGGTAGTCCGTGGTGCCTTTGTCTTCAACCGAGTCTTTCATCGAGGCGAAATAGAATGGTCGCTTGAGCTGCAACTCGGCGAAGGCCTGATGCAGCTTGGTGTCGATGCTGTTGAACTGGTCGGCATGGCGCGGCAGGGTACCGCGCTCGATGCACTGCTCCAGCCAGCCCCACTGGAACGCCGCTGCTTCGTAAAGGCTGGTCGGGGTGTCGTAGTTGAGCTCCAGCAGTTTTGCCGGACCGTTGCCGCTGTAGGAAAAGTCCATGCGTCCGTACAGATGCGGGTGACCTTCCAGCCAGGAAGTGCGGATCATGTCGTAGTGCGACGCCGGGATGCTCAGGCGATCCAGCAGCTCCTCGCTGTGCACGACGCGGTCGACCAAGTCCATGCACATCTCATGCAGTTCGGTGGTCGGGTCCTCCAGATCGTTTTCGATCTGCGCGAGCGTGAACTGGTAGTACGCGCGCTCGTCCCAGTAGGGTTCGTCGTCGATGGTGTGGAACATGAAGCCGAGGCTTTCCGCTGTCTGTTTCCAGTCGTGGCGCTCGGCGCAGGGGATCTTCTTCATCGTCAGCTGCTCGATCGACCGGAACTGCTGCCCCAGCCACCCCAACCGCTGCGGGCGCTGGACTGGCTGCCGAAGCCGCCGCGGGATGTCGAGGAGGCAACGTTTACCGGTTTGCTTTTACTGCTGTCGTAGTCCGGTTGACTGCGTGGCGCCGATTCGATTTTGCGGTACTGGGTCGAGGTGTCGTAGGTCTGCCGCGTATCGCGGTCGCGGTAAACCGTGCGGTTCGCGTTGTTGCTCGTCGCATTGCCGAACAACCAGCCGCTCAGCCAGCCATTACCACCGCCACCGCCGGAGTAGTGTGTGGTGGTTTGGGTCGCGTGGGTCGTTGTCGTGTCATCGGCCGGCATTGGCGCATCGGCAATGGCGTCGAGGTTCTGCACCGCATCGCCTTTCTGCGGCACTTTGAAACCGCCGAGTTTCGGCACGAAGCGGCCATCGGAATTTTTCTGACACCAGTTGGCGGCGAAATCATCGTCGCATTTGGTCTTGTCGTCGTACGCCGGGGCGATGCGCCGGTGTTCGGTGAGTGCCGCCACATAGGCGTTCGAGCAGACCTCGGCGGCCACTTCGGCATCGACGCATTGTTCGACGCTCTGGAAGTTACGCGGCTGATCCACCGCCGCCGCTTCGCCGGTAATGGCCATGGCCACCGACGCCGCGAGGGACAACTGAACGTATTTGCTTCGTTTCATCTAAGGCTTCCTGCCGATCAGTTGGACGGTGTCATGCACGCCGCGTTGAGCATGCCGACGCTGATCGCCACAGCGGCCACGTAGATGCCGGAGGCAATTTCACCGTTGGCGATGCGCTGGGATGTGCCCTTGAGTACCAGAGTCGTGGCGAGAAACGCCAACAGTTGCACAACCGCTGCAATCACCGCCCAGAGCACGAAGTCGAGGACGTTGACCGAAAAGGCGATCACGTTGCTGGCGGGAATGGCGAAACCAATGATTGCGCCGGCCAGTGCGATCGCGGCGGCGGTGTTGCCGGCGCGGATCAGCTCGAACTCTTTGTGCGGGGTGATGCGCGTGTAGACAAACTGAAACAGCATGAACAGCAGCACGGCGCCGATCAGGTAGACGACGAAACCGGTCAACGCGGTCTTGTTCAGGGAAACGGCCAGCACTTCCAGCATGAAAAACTTCCTTTGTTAAATGGCGCTCAGGTCAGTCGTGTACAGCGAAATGCCCAGCGAAGTGCTCAGGCTGACGGTGCCTTCTTCGTCCTGTTCAACGGAGAACAGCAACAGCTCGCGGCGATCGGTCAGGCCGGTCTCGCGGGCGTAGAGCATCGAATGGTGCCGGATGGTGTAGCTCTCGTCCGGATTGACCACCTGCTCGGTCAATGGCACCAGCTCGGTCTGGCCTTGTTCGGTGCCCCACTCACGGGTGTATTCGATCCCCTCGTGGGTGTAGGTCGGCAGGCCGATCAAACTGTTGGGGCCGGCGAGGCGCTGCAGTTCGGCGTCGGTGTTGACGGTCACGTAACTGAGGTAATTGAACAGGATGACCGATTCGATCTGATCGTCGCCGGTGACGTGGATTTGCAACCAGAAATCTTCGTCATTCATGTAGTAGCGACGCAGCTTGTTGGATTGGCCGAGGTCGACCCAGCCGGCGCTCCAGATCGCCTGATCGACAGGTACGCGTACGGAGCTTGAGCCATCGAGCAACAACGTCAGGGTCGAATCGAACCTGACCCCTTTGCCTTGCGCCATGCCGAGTGGTCCATCGGCGACGGGTGGCGCTGGCGCAGCGGTGGTGCCCAGCAAGTCTTTAAACCATCCCATGGGTACATTCCTTGAGGCGGGTGGAGTAGTCGTCGTAAAAAAGCGCCGCTAGTGTACCGGGCTGATCGACGAACGAGCAGAAGCAATTGCACGCCGCAAACCATGTAGGAGTGAGCCTGCTCGCGATGGCGGCGGTTCAGCCAACACGTTGGTTGAATGTTCCGGCCTCATCGCGAGCAGGCTCACTCCTACAGGGGTTTTGCGTAAACGCTTACTGAGCGGACTTCTGCTTCAGGCGCTCAAGGATCGCATTCGCGCTGCCTTCGTTCGGCGTGATCCCGGCGTCGCGCAGTTTGCGCTCCAGGTCGTTACCGGTCGACGCATCCGCCAACTCATCCGCCGCGCTCAGCTCGGCAGCTCGTTGCTGTTGTTTGGCTTGCAGACGGTTGAGGGTGCTGACTGCCGTTTCCAGTTTGCCGTTAGCACCGCCGCTGGCGATGGAGGCGCTGACCTGAGCTTTCTGCACGCTGTCGCGGGCCTTGGCCATGTCCACTTGCTGGCGCAGGCTCTTGATCCGCGCTTCGGCCTTGTTGATGTCCTTGCGCATGTTTTCGGCGTAAGTGCCAAATTCGTCGCTCAGCTTTTTCTCGGCATCGAGATCGTTGGTCAGGGTCGAAATCGCTTCGGCGACTTCCAGCGCCAGGTCTTCACGGCCGGCGTTCAGGGCGGCAACAGCCTTGGCTTCCAGATCCTTGATCTTGGCGTCGTACTCGCTCACGCGATCGGCGGCCAGTTTGTGCTTGGCCATGATGGTGACCAGTTCGCGACGGGCGTTCGACAGCGCGGTGTCGGCGTCACGGATTTCCTGGTCGAGGATGCGCAGGGCCTGTTGATCAACGATGGCTTCGCCGACTTCGCTGGCGCCGCCGCGCAGCGCGGTGAACAACTTGCTCCAGATGGACTGAGTCATTGGATATTCCCTGTGGATTACTTGAAGAAGTGTTCGAAGGCTTCGCTGGCGCGCTGCACGTTGTCGACCAGGGTTTTCACCTCGGTGACGACGTTGGTCAGGCTTGAGTCGGCGCTGAGGGCGCCAAACATGTTGTAGACGGTCTGCCCGTTGGGCATCGACTCGATGCCAATGGATGACAGCGGGAACATTTCCCGGCTGCGCAGCACTGCATCGTTGAAGGCGTGCACGTCGGTGATCGATTCGATGTCCACCAGCACGGTGTCGACGATGATCTGTGCGCCGGCCAGGGCGATGTGAATCGGCAGACCGCCGAATTCGTTCATTTCCAGCTTGAGGCTGGGTTCGGAGCTCTGGATCAGCGACAGCGTGATCTCCTGCGAAGCCACCTCGTCCAGTGCCTTGAGGGCGTTGAAGAGGCTATCGATGTTCCAGTTGTTGCCTGCGCTCATGTAATTCTCCGACATGAATGAGCCAGCCAGAATCGGTTGGCGTAGCTGTTGCTCCATTTGCTTGAGCACGCTTCGGTTTTCCGGAAGCACCCAAGTTTCGTGTTTCACATAACCGGCGGCGGCCAGGCCCGCGCGCATCTGCTTCATATAAAAGCTCGATGGTTTTTTCGCGGACGGTTTCGAGCGCTCTCCCTTCGGGCTCCCAGACTTAGTCGCGGGGGAGGGGCTTTTCATGGCAGTGACTCCGTTATGAACATCTCACGCGTGAGGCACACTACAACCAATTCAAAATGCCATCAATGGCTCACGCGTGAGATTTTTTCGGCCCACGCAAAACGCCCGCGAGGTCGCGGGCGCAGGATTTTGCAAAGTATTTGCGGGGCGCTTAGCGCTGGAGAAACTCGTCGGTGGAGACAACGTTGGCATAGGCGAATCCCAGTGCCGACATGAACGCCGCGTGGACATGGTCTGCCGGTATGGTCAAACCGTTGAACTCCAAGTCACGGCTGGCGCAGGCATCGTGAATCACCGTGACGGCATAACCCAGATCCGCCGCCGCACGGGTGATGCCGTCGACGCACATGTGGCTCATGCTGCCGACCACCACCAGTTCCTTAATGGCTTTTTCGTCAAGGATCGACTGCAATTCGGTTTCGCGGAACGCGTTGACGAAATGCTTGAGCACCACGGGCTCGTCGGCGCGGTTCAGCACTTTGCGATGCAGCTTGGCGCCGTCAGAGCCCGGGGTGAAGAACGGTGCGTCCGCTGAAGTGAATTCGTGGCGGATGTGGATCACCGAATCACCCGCATCACGGAAGGCCGCGATCAGTCGCGCGGCGTTATCGGCGGCGGCGTCCGCACCGACCAGCGGCCACTTGCCTTGGGGGAAGTAGTCGTTCTGGATATCGACTACGATGAGCGCTTGCTGGGCCATGGGTGTGTCCTCGTGAGTTGGCTGGAAGTGGCTTCAGTATTGGCGCTGCCGGTTAATACGAGGATTGGCCGCACCGACAATAGACAGGGGAAAACTGACAATGGGCGCAGAAAAGGCCGCCGGCGCACCTGCCATTAGCGAACTGGGCGTGTTGATCTATCCCGGTGCGCAGATGGCGGCGGTGCATGGCCTGACCGACCTGTTCGCGGTGGCCAACCGGATCGCCGCCGAACATCAGTCGGCGCAGTTGCCGTTGCTACGCGTCAGTCACTGGCAGGTTGAAGGCGATCAGGCGCCGCAGCGGGTTTTCGACAGCGGCCCGGGTGGTGAAGGTGCTTTGCTGGCGGTACTGATTCCGCCGTCGATCGGCGGGTTTTCTGCAGCACAGATGCCCACCGGTTTATTGCAGTGGCTGCGTGATCAACACGCTCGCGGTGCCACCCTCGGTGGCGTCTGCGTGGGTTCGCTGCTGCTGGCCGAAAGCGGTTTGCTCGACGGCCGCAGCGCCACCACGCACTGGACGTCGGCCAAAGCCTTCGCCGAGCGCTATCCGAAGATCAGACTCAAGGCCGATACGCCGATTGTCGATGACGGGGATCTGATCACCACAGCCGGGTTGATGGCCTGGTCGGAACTGGGGCTGCGTCTGGTCGATCGTCTGCTCGGGCCGAGCATCGCCACCGGCACCGCGCGGTTTCTCGTGGTCGAACACAGCGACAGCGCCAGTGCCTGCGGCAGTAACTTTGCGCCGATTCTCAGCCATGGTGATGCGCCGATTCTCAAGGTTCAGCATTGGTTGCAGGGTACCGGCGCCACGGAGGTCTCGCTGACAACGATGGCCGAGCGGGCTGGGTTGGAGGAACGTACATTCCTGCGCCGGTTTCGCGCGGCAACCGGGTTGAAACCGACCGAATACTGCCAACATCTGCGCGTGGGCAAGGCTCGGGAAATGCTCGAATTTACCAACGGCACGATTGATCACATTGCGTGGACGGTGGGGTATCAGGACCCGGGGGCGTTTCGTGCAATCTTCAAGAAAGTCACGGGCCTGGCGCCGAGTGAGTATCGCGCACGGTTTGGTTCAACACGGTAACCCGACTCACCTCAATACCTGTGGGAGCTGGCTTGCCAGCGATTCGGGCCTTTCAGATAGATAGGTCGGTGGCTGACCCACCGCTATCGCTGGCAAGCCAGCTCCCACAGGGTTTTGTGTGATGCTGTGGATCGTGCAATTTGCCGGGGTTTTACAGGCAGTCGTGCAGATTGAAACAGGCGTGATGCCAGCACTTTTTCGACAAGCTTCTGATTCCCTGATGATTTTCCCGGCGCGGCCGTTGGCCTGATCTCTGCACTTCTCAAAGCTACATTCACCGCGCCGCTGGAAGGGGGAACGCATGACCCCGACACCCTACAAGAAAACTGTCGTTGCCCATTCCGTGCGTAGCGGCGCGCCGCAGCACGAAGTGCAGACCAACAAGGCCCTGGCCCGTTGGCTGGCGCAGATTCTCGGGCTCAAATTTGGCGGCAGTTACGACGCTGAAAAACATCGTGGCCGTGACCTCTATCTGTTGCCGACGCAGACCATTGTCGGCGCCGCCAAGGCTCACGAACTAGGCATCAAAGGCCCGGATGATCTGTGGGGCGGTTACGTCGAACACGATTTCATCTGCACCAAAGCCATCAGCCATGGTTTGCGCAGTCATCTGGCTCACGCACCGAAAGGCTGGTCGCCACTGTTTTCCGAACGCGTGCGTAACGTGGTTCTCGACGGTCTCAGTGTGTTTTCCCTCGACGATGCGCGACCTGCCGCCGAGCATTTGTTGTACAACGGACCGATTCGATTGAAGCCGATTCACGCCTGCGCCGGTCGCGGTCAGGAAGTGATCAAAAGCCTCGATGCCTTCGATGAAATCCTCGCCCGCCCCGAAGCTCAAGCGCTGTTCAGCGAAGGCGTGGTGCTGGAGCAGGACTTGAGCGAGGTCATCACCCACAGCGTCGGCCAGTCATTCATCGGCGATAAAGTGCTGAGCTACTGCGGTGATCAATACTTGACCCAGGACGCTCACGGTGAAGACGTCTACGGCGGCTCGAATCTGCTGGTGGTGCAGGGCGGCTACGAGGATTTGCTGACACTGGAGCTGCCTGATCCTGTGCGCCTGGCCATCGAACAGGCGCAGGTTTTCGACAGCGCCGCCGATGAAGCCTACCCGCGCTTCTACGCCTCGCGGCGCAACTACGACATCGCTCAGGGGCTGGACAGCAATGGCCAAACCCGCAGCGGCGTGCTCGAACAATCCTGGCGCATGGGCGGCGCCAGCAGCGCCGAAGTGGCTGCGCTGCAAAGTTTCGTCAACGACCCGACTATGCGCGCGATACGCGTGTCTTCGGTGGAAACCTATATTGATCAGCCGCTGCCGGCGGACGCCATCGAGGTGTATCGCGGCCCGGCCGAGAACAGCGAATTTCTCCTTAAGTACGTAACGGTCAAATCCTATGACGGCTAGAAGCGAAAGCATTCAAATCGACATTGATGACGAGCAGATGAGCGGGACATTTCTCAGTCCCAAATCCAAGGTGCCGGGAGTGTTGTTTGTCCACGGTTGGGGCGGTAGCCAGGAGCGTGATCTTGAGCGGGCCAAAGGTATTGCCGGCCTGGGTTGTGTGTGCCTGACCTTCGATTTGCGCGGGCACACGGGCGGCACCGGGATTCCACTGACGCGGGTAACGCGTGAGGACAATTTGCGCGATCTTCTGGCAGCGTACGATCGCTTGCTTTCGCACCCGGCGCTGGATACCTCCGCGATTGCCGTGGTCGGTACCAGTTACGGCGGCTATCTGGCTTCGATCCTCACCTCTTTACGCCCGGTACGCTGGCTGGCGCTGCGAGTCCCGGCGTTGTACCGCGACGAGCAATGGCACACCCCCAAGCGTGATCTGGACAAGGCTGATTTGCGTGATTATCGCGGCACCCTGGTACGTGCCGACAGCAATCGGGCGCTGCACGCGTGTTCGCAATTCACCGGAGACGTGTTGTTGGTGGAGTCGGAAACCGACGTCTACGTGCCCCACGCGACGATCATGAGTTACCGCGCGGCATGTCAGCAGACTCACTCGCTGACGCACCGGATCATTGATGGCGCGGATCATGCGTTGAGCGACCCGGTTTCGCAGCAGGCGTATACGTCGATTCTGGTGGACTGGATCACCGAGATGGTCGTGGGTGAGCGGTTGAGCATCATCCAGTCTTCATAGGTTGTGTTGTTCTTCCTGACGCTATCGCTGGCAAGCCAGCTCCCACAGGGAAATGCATTCCAATATGGGAACTGGCTTGCCAGCGATGGTGCCATCAGCCTCAACAATCCACAGGGAAATGCATTCCAAATGTGGGAGCTGGCTTGCCAGCGGTGGTGCCATCAGCCTCAACAATCCACAGGGAAATTCATTCCAATGTGGGAGCTGGCTTGCCAGCGATGGTGCCTTCAGCCTCAACAATCCACAGGAAAATGCATTCCATTGTGGGAGCTGGCTTGCCAGCGATGGTGCCTTCAGCCTCAACAATCCACAGGAAAATGCATTCCATCGTGGGAGCTGGCTTGCCAGCGATGGTGCCATCAGCCTCAACAATCCACAGGGAAATGCATTCCATTGTGGGAGCTGGCTTGCCAGCGATGAGGCCATCGGCCTCTACAAGAATGTCAGGAAGGTTTCTTTTCGATCCGCAGCGACTTGGCCTTCGCCTCCACCAGCAAATACATCACCAGCGTAATCAGTAACGGCAACAGAAAATAAATCGCCCGATACGCCAGTAACCCCGCCACCAGACTGCCCCGCGACGCCTCATGTTGCAGCAGCGCCACAAACACCGCTTCCAGTACCCCGAGCCCCGCCGGAATATGGGTGATGACCCCGGCAATCGCACTGATCAACAACACCCCAAGCACCAACGGATAGTCGAGTTTGCTCGGCAGCAACGTGAAAATCACCGCGGCCATCAGCGACCAGTTCAACGCGCCCAGCAGCAACTGCAACACCGCCATGCGCAGCGATGGCAGGTTGATTTCCACGCCACGAATCGACCATTCACGGCGCTTGGAAAATTGGCACGCCGCGAGATACCCGGCGCTGATCAGCAGCAACAGCACACCGATGCCTTGCAACGCTGTGGTGCTGATTTTCCAGCCCGGCGGCATGCTCACCAATCCGCTGCTGAACACCACGCCGGCGATGGTCATGTAGCCAAACCAGTTGGTCGCCAGGCTCAGGCCGAGAATCTTGGCGATGTTGCTTTTGCTTACGCCGAGGCGCGAATACAGCCGGTAACGCATGGCGATACCGCCGACCCAGGCGCTGAGATTGAGGTTGAACGCGTAGCTGATGATCCCCACCGGCAGGATCTGTTTCCAGGTCAGGTCCTGGCGGATGTAAGTACGGCCGATCAGGTCGAAACTGGCGTAAGTCAGAAAACTCAGCAGCGTCACGCTGGCGGCGATGATCAGCGTGCGCACTTTGAAATCAGCGAGGGTCTGCAACACTTCGGCCCATTCGATGCGGCGGGCGAACATTGTCAGCAGCACGATCAACGCGAGAAAAAACAGCACCGTCAGCGGACGCTTCCATTTACTCCAGTGTGAGTGAGTGGCTGGCGCTGATTGCTGATGCGGATGGGCTTCGGAACGGCTCATGAGCGATTACCTCGAAACGGCTTGAGCCTCGGTTTGTGCGCAGGCAGCCAACCGGCCATCGCCGGAAAATGCCGCAAAAAGTGGAATACCAGAAAACCCACGGTCATGTGCCAGACCCGCCCGCGCGGCGACTTGCTGGCGTCCATGGCTTTGCAGTGGTTCTGGCTGAGTTCTTCGAGGCGTCGGAACAGTTCCTGATTGAACGCGCGGTCGCGGATCAGCACGTTGGCTTCGAGGTTCAACGACAGGCTCAGCGGGTCGAGATTGCTCGAGCCGACGGTGCTCCATTCCTCGTCCACCAACGCGACTTTGCCGTGTAACGGCCGCTGGCAGTATTCGTGAATCTGCACGCCGGCCTTGAGCAGATAGTCGTAGGTCATGCGCGCCGCGAGTTTCGCCACCAGCATGTCCGGCTGGCCTTGCAGGATCAGCCGCACCTCGACGCCGCGCCGTGCGGCGTTGCGGATTTCACGCAGCAGGCGATAGCCGGGGAAAAAGTAGGCATTGGCAATGACCACCCGGCGTTTGGCCCGGCGCAGGACCTGCAAATACACCTCTTCGATATCGCTGTGGTGCTGATCGTTATCGCGAAACACCAGTCGTACCTGGCCGTCGTGTTCAGTGAAGGCCATATCTGCGCGGCGCTGGCGCCGGCGCTGCCACCAGAACCGCGCTCGTCCGGGGCGACCGCTTTGCAGCAGGGCGAAATGATGGATGTCGGCCACCGCCGGTCCCTGGATTTCGACCGCGTAATCCTGCTTGGCTTCCGGGCCAAAATCCAACAAGTGATCGCCGGAAAAATTGATCCCGCCAATGAACGCGATCAAGCCGTCGACCACCACGATCTTGCGGTGCAAACGGCGGAACCAGTTGGTGCGAAAGCCCAGGTGTTTGGGGGCCGGATCGAAGATTTGCAGGTGTACGCCGGCATCGCTCAGCGCCGAGAGATAACCGCTGGTGAGTTCGCCACAACCGAAGCCATCGAGGCTGACGGTGGTGCGCACACCACGTTGCGCGGCATCGATCAGAATCTCCTGTAGTTCGGCGCCGACCTTGTCTTCGAAAACGATGAAGGTCTCGAGCAGGATTTCACTCTTCGCCGCCCGCATCGCTTCGAACACTCGCGGGAAATATTCCTCGCCGTTTTCCAACAGTTCGACGCGGTTGTTGCCCTGCCAGTGGTACTCGACATCGACCTGACCGGGCTCGCGGATCGGCGGATTGATGCTGATCGGTTCCACGGCGGACTTCTCCAGCGGTGCGCTGCTCATAGTTCGATCTCCACCGATAGCGGTACGTGGTCGGAAAGGTGTGACCAGGGCCGGTTCGCCAGGACTTTCGGCTGGCGGGCCTTGAGGTTGCGCACGTAGATGCGGTCCAGCCGCAGCGCGGGCAGCCGCGCCGGAAAACTGCGCGCCGGTTTGCCGTGATGCTCGGCGAATACTTCGCGCAGACCACAAGGTTTGAGCAATTCGCTGGCCCGCTGGCGCCAATCATTGAAATCGCCGGCGACAATCACCGGCGCGTCGTCCGGCAGTTCGGCGAGGCGTTGCATGAGCAAGCCGAGTTGCGCGTTGCGGTGGCTTTCACGCAGGCCCAGATGCACGCAGATCGCATGGACCTCGACGCCGTCACCGGGCAGGCGCAGCACGCAATGCAGCAAGCCGCGATTCTCGTGGCCGCTGATCGACACATCGAGGTTGTCGTGACGGATGATCTGGAATTTCGACAGCAGCGCATTGCCGTGATCACCCTCCGGGTACACCGCGTTGCGCCCGTAGGCGAACTGCGGCCAGAGGCTGTCGGCGAGGAATTCGTATTGCGGCATCTTTGGCCAGTTGTCGTAACGCTGGGGATGGTGCTCGTGGGTGCCATGGACTTCCTGCAGAAACACCACGTCGGCGGCTACGCTGCGCACTGCTTCGCGCAACTCCGGCAGGATGAAACGCCGGTTCAGTGCGGTGAAACCCTTGTGGGTGTTGACCGTCAGCACGGTGAAACAGCGCACGGATGACGCGACCTCGGCGCCTTCGTCAGTGAAACCGACCGGCTCTGGAATACTCATGCCAGCACCCCTTCGCCGGCGGGTTCGCCGGGGGTGGTGGCGAGGCCTCCATCGAGGTCGAAACGATGCAGCAGATCACGTGCGTCGTACGGCGCGCGGACTTTGATGTCGTTGTCGAAATAGCAAAATACTTCGCGGGATTTTCGCGCCCGGGGTTTTACCCGTGGTGCGATCAAGTGCGCGTCTTTCGGTTGCTGGCCGTGGTGCCAGGCGTCGATCCGCTCTTCCCAGCGTTTGAGCGCGGGGGCGGTGTAGCCGCTGGCGTACAGTTCTTCGGCACCGTGCAGGCGCAGGTAGACGAAATCGCTGGTCACGTCCTCGCGGTACGGCCACTTGCCGCCGGTGTCGGCGATCACCAGTGCGGTGTTGTGGCGTTTCAACATGCGCACGAAGTCAGGGTCGATGAAGCTGTCGTTACGGATTTCCACGGCGTGGCGCAACGGTTTCTTGCCGTAAGCCTTCAGGCTGGCGTGGCCATGCAGGTGGGCATCGTGCTGGCGGGCGAGGGCGGCAGCCGCTTGAGTGTCGTGGGGCAGCAGGGCGAGGAAATGCTCGAAGCGTTCGGCGTCGAATTTGAAGTTGGGCGGGAATTGCCAAAGGATCGGGCCAAGCTTTTCCTTCAACTCCAGCACCCCGGAGGCGAAGAAATTCGCCAGCGGTTTTTCGATCTCGCGCAAGCGGCGAATGTGGGTAATGAAACGCGGCGCCTTGACGCTGAAAACGAAGTCATCGGGCGTTTCGACGTACCACTGCGCATAGCGTTCGGGCCGTTGCAGGGCGTAGAACGATCCATTGATTTCGATGCTGTTGACGGCCCGCGAGGCGAACTGCAATTCGCGCTTTTGCGCCAGTCCTTTCGGGTAGAAATCCCCGCGCCACGGAGCGTAGCGCCAGCCGGAAATACCGATGTGAATCGTTGCCATGCCGCCCTCCCGTTGAAAGTCCTCGTACAGCCTCTGTCTGCTGATGACTGCGCACGGTTCGGGAAAGTTTCGACGGCGTTACGGACGGTGCATTCTTGAAAACACCGCAAAAGCCCCTGCACATGGGATTTTTTTTGAATCAGTGACCAACGCTGAGGGGCAGCGCGAGCAAGGCAATGGGCATGACGGCACTCCGGTAGAGGTTTCGATGGAGCGCAGTGTCGGGGTTTGGGTTGTGCGGAAAAATACGGGGATGGGCATTTGATATTTGTCTTGAGCGCAAATATCCCAATGCCAGATGACTGTCATTGTTGAAATCATCATCTTGGAGAGAGCCTTTGTGGCGAGGGGATTTATCCCCGATCGGCTGCGCAGCAGTCGCACACCAGCCAACTCGCTCTAGCTGGAAAAAGGGAGTTCAGGCTTGGGGCCGCTTCGCAGCCTATCGGGGATAAATCCCCTCGCCACAGGGGAAGGTTTCAAAAAAATGGCATTCAGAGGGCTGACTGTGGGTTCAGTGGGTTATTGAGGCAAAAACCGAACTTGTCCGCCATTCACCGATCAGTTCCTTACACGTTCAGCCAACGGGAGATCGGAGTTTTGATCAAGTTCAGGATCGCCATTCTGCTGGGAGCATTGTTGTTTCTAGGTGCCAACGAACTCGAAGCCGCCGCGCTGCCGGGCGTTCCGGCCGCTGCTGAAGAGCCGGCCAAACCCGAGCCCATCGTGCAGGGCGGCCTGCTCGGCGCCATCAGTTCGAGCATCGACGACGTCCAGGACAAACTCGATCTCAACGAGCATCTGGTCGACGCCTGGCGCCTGCGCGCCGATCGTGCGGCGGACGAAGTCGACAAACTGGTCAATCAACCCTCGAACCGCTCGGGCTGGAGCGTTGCCGGTGATTTCCTGACGTTGTCCGGCGTATGGCTGGGCGCTTTTGCATTGCTGACCGTGCTCGGCAGTCTTTCGGCCAAACGCCTGCGCGAGAGCCGCTGGTTTCGCACCCGTCAGCGCAGTCAGGATCTGCTCGGTTATTTGCTGCCGTACACCGTGCCGGCGCTGATTTGCTTGCCGCTGACCTTATACGTCAGCCATTTTCTGCAAGCTTCGGTGGGGCGTGCGCTGGCGCTATGCCTGGCCTACGCCACCAGCAGCGGCATCTTTTCCACCTCGATGTTGTTGTGCGTGGTGGTGATGTTCAACGTCGGCCACAAACGCCCGGCGGCGCAGATCATTCGTGACTACTGCCCGCGCCCATTGTTCCTGATCGGCTTCCTCGCCGCCCTCAGCGACGCACTGACCAGCCCGCAGATCGCCCGGCAACTGGGCGGCAATATCACCAGCAGCATCGCGGTGTTCACCGGGTTGATCGCTTCGATCATCTTCGGTTTGCTGGTGATTCGCCTGCGCCGTCCGGTGGCGCATCTGATCCGCAACCGGCCTTTGAGCCAGCGGCTGAAACAACCGTCATTGCAGGAGTCGCTGCGGATTTTTTCCGGGCTTTGGTACTGGCCGATTGTATTGATGGTGCTGGTCTCGGCGGTCAATCTGATCGGCATTGGCGAGGACAATCAAAAGGCCCTGCGCTGCGCGTTGTTCACCACGGTGCTGTTGATCGGCACGGTGTTTCTCAGCACCATCCTGCAGCACCTGTTCAAGTCGCGAAAAGCTGAGGCGTTACAACGCAGCAGGGCCTACAAGGAGCGCTTTCTCAGCCTGTTGCACGCGTTGCTGCGGATCGTTATCGCGATTGCCTTCATCGATATCCTCGGGCGGATCTGGGGCGTATCGCTGCTCGATTTCGCCCAGAGCAGCACGGTCGGGCGGGCAATCAGTAACGCCTTGAGCAGCATCGGCCTGATCTTTCTGGTGACGTGGTTGTTGTGGGTGGTGCTCGACACGGCGATTCAGGAAGCCCTGAAACCGCCACTCAGTAAACGCGCCGCGCGCCAGCCCAGCACTCGGGTGAAAACCATCCTGCCGCTGCTGCGCAATGCGATCAAAATCATTCTCGTGGTGATCTGCGCGATCACCACCATGGCCAATCTGGGGATCAACGTCGCGCCGCTGCTGGCCGGTGCCGGGGTGGTCGGTCTGGCCATCGGCTTCGGTTCGCAGCAACTGGTGCAGGACGTGATCACCGGGCTGTTCATCATCATTGAAGACACTCTGTCGATCGGCGACTGGGTGGTGCTCGATTCCGGACATGCCGGCACAGTGGAAGGGCTGACCATCCGCACCCTGCGCCTGCGTGACGGCAAGGGTTTTGTGCACTCGGTGCCGTTCGGCCAGATCAAGGCTGTCACCAACCAATCGCGGCAATTCGCCTATGCGTTTTTCTCGGTGCAGTTCACCTATGACACGGATGTCGACAAGGCTATCGAATTGATCCGCGAGACCGGTGATTCGATCCGCGAAGACCCGTTCCTCAAGTACAACCTGCAAGGGCCGCTGGATGTGTTTGGCGTGGACAAGATGGATTTGAACGGCGTGGTGCTGACGGCGCAGTTCCGTACGGTGTCGGGCGGGCAGTATGCGGTGAGTCGTGCGTTCAACCAGCGGTTGAAGAAGCTTGTGGATAACAACCCGACGGTGCACTTTGCGCAGACTTATCCACAGCAGGTTTTGTTGCCGAAGCGGCAGGCGCAGGAGGTAATCGCGACCGAGTTGCCGCAGGAGTCGCGGACTTGATTTGGGGATTTGTGGTGTGAGTGCTGGCCCTATCGCTGGCAAGCCAGCTCCCACAGGGTACCGGGTGATGCTTGAATAGAAGGCACACCACAAATCACTGTGGGAGATGCGGTGCGACGATTCGACTTGCCAGCGATGAGGCCAGAACAACCAACCTCAATTCCGGATCAGTTTGCTGCGCATTTGTTCCATCGAGATCTGATCCAGCTCCAGCCAGATCTGCTGCTTGCCGGCAATCACCGCCGCCGCTGGCAACCCATCCCGATACACCAACCGATTGCTCGCCACCGCCGGCACTTTCACCCCCGGCAACAACGTCCCGGCCAGGTTCAGCGGATCAACCCCGCACACCGCAATCAAACTCCCGTCGTGCGGCCGCCGCCGTACTTCACGCAGCAATGGAATCGCTTCGGGCAAGGCAAACTGTTCACCGGCCAAGCCACTGACAAACCGCCCGCCACGAATCTCGCCGCGTGCTTCCAGTCGATGAAAGGTACGCAGCAACTCACGCCAGCTCGGCAACCAGTCGGCCTCACGTTCCAGCAGGCGCCAGAACACCACGCCGTAGCGGCGCAGCAAAGTCATCGCGACATGTTCCAGAATTTGGTTGTTGTCCAAAGCCTGCCCGCGCCGCAGCAAAGCCCAACGCCCGGCATCGTCCATGCCGCCGACAAACGCGCCGCGTCCGCGACGACTGCTACGCTGCTGGCGCTTGCTCGCCGGGGTGATCAGCGCGCGCAGGCCGGCGAAGCTGTCGGCATTCACCAACCCTGCGCCGACCAGTTCCTGCAAGGCGATTTCCAGTTCGCTGCGCAGCAGATGCGCCTCATGAATCAACTCATCGAAAAACAGTGCGCCGTGCTGACTCAATGCTTCGAACACCTTCTGGGTTTTCGGCGACAGTTCGCTGGCCGGCGTCTGTTCGGCCAGCGCACTCCATAACCCGACCTGGCTGCGCGGCAGCAGCACAATCGGCGTGCTGCGCAACGCCGTGCCGCTGACTTTCTGGCGGGCACTGAGGCGCGTCCATACCAGTTTGCCGCTGCGGCACAAATCATCCAGCCAGCTCGGCGAGTAGTCCTTCAGCCGCGCCGGGAGGATGTCGCTATCCCACGCCGATGCGGCCGCCGCATAGCCTTCGAACTGACCGACAATCGCTGGTAAAACCGCGCTGCCCTGGCCTTGCGTGGAGGGCGACAGATGCTGCCAGTCGAACAGAAACCGCATGAAGTCCTGCAACGCCACCGGCTCGATTTCCCGGCGCAGGCGCTTGACCGTGTAGCGATGAATCCGCGCCAGCAAGTGGCGCTCGCACCATTCTTCCACTGCCGATCCCGGCGTGAATTGGCCGCGTAATACGTAACCCTCGCGTTCCAGTTGCGCGAGGGCCTGATTGACCTGCGGTGTCGGCACCGCGAGTGGTTCGGCAATCGCGGCTAACGGCAACGGACCGAAGGCGCCGAGTCGGGCGCGGATCACTTCAACCAATGCGTCATCGAACGTCCAGACCTCATCGAAACCGGGCAGTGCTTGTTGCGGCGGTTGCAGCGTGGCCTGGGGATAAAGCGCTTGCAGGCACGTCAGGCGTTCTCGGGCCAGCCACAACGAGCGAGGCTGTGGATGTGTAGTGACTGTGAGGCCGTCTTCGCGAGCAGGCTCGCTCCCACAATTGACTGTGTTCCAACTGGCGGAACGCGGTTGAATGTGGGAGCGAGCCTGCTCGCGAAGCTGTTCTTTTGCCGTTACTGGCGGAACGACCAAGTGGCAGGCACGACCGCTCGCAGTCAACGTGTCGAGCCATTCGCGCCAGTGTTCGCCCGCCTGAACTTCACGGTCGCTGATGCAGGCAAGGCTCATCAGTGCTTCATGCATTTCATCGATGTTCGCGGGCGTCGGCCAGGCTTCTTCACGCACCGCGTTGATCGCGTCGGTATCCAGCGCACCCAGATCATCGGTGGATTGCGGATCGCTCCAGCGTCGGTTGATCACCGCTTGGGTGCGCCGTTCTTCCAGCGGCGCATCATCGAGAAAAGTGTAGGGGCGGGCGCTGAGAATCTCTGCCGCCAGCGGAGACGGTGCCGGCAGATCACGGCTGATCAGGCGCACCTCGCCACGCTCCATGCGCCGCAGCAGATGGAGCCAGCCTTCACTGTCCATCGCCTCGTGCAGGCAATCGTCGAGGGTCTGTTCCACCAGTGGATGCTCGGGAATCTCGCGCTCGCCGGCGAGGTTTTCCAGGCAGGCGATCTGATCTGGAAACACACTGGCGATCAGGTCTTCACTCTTCATGCGCTGCAGCTGCGGCGCGACTTTACGTCCGCCGGTAAACCTCGGCAGTGCCAAGGCGACCCCGGCATTCCAGCGCCAGCGCACGCCGAACAGCGGCGCATCAAGCACCGCTTGAATCAGGGTGTGCTCGGCGTTGTTGCTGTGCAGATAACGCCAGACATCATCAAGCTCGAAACTGTGACTGGTGGACAGCGACAGCACGATCGCATCTTCACTGGCCGCCGCCTGCAACTCGAAGTTGAAGGTGCGGCAGAAACGCTTGCGCAGGGCCAGACCCCAGGCACGGTTGATGCGGCTGCCGAACGGCGAATGGATGATCAGTTGGGTACCGCCGGACTCGTCGAAAAACCGCTCCATCAGCAACGTGTCTTGCGAGGGCAGGGCGCCAAGGGTCTGGCGTGCGCGAGCGAGGTATTCGACCAGTTGTTCGGCGCTGGCGCGGTTGAGACCGAGGGTGTGGGTCAGCCAGTCGAGCGCCGGTTGCAGATTGCCGGGGCTGGCGCCGAGCAATTCGTCGAGCGTCGCTTGCAGGCGCGCCACCGCGGAGGACAGTTCATCGCTGCGCCCCGGCGCTTCGCCGAGCCAGAACGGAATGGTCGGTGGCTGTCCTTGCGCATCCTCGACCCGCACCTTACCGGTTTCCACCCGCAGGATTCGGTAGGAGGTGTTGCCGAGCTGAAATACATCGCCGGCGATGCTTTCCACCGCGAAGTCTTCGTTGACGCTGCCGATGTTCAGGCCTTGGGGCTCGAGCATCACGCTGTAGTCGGCGTTGTCCGGGATGGTGCCGCCGCTGGTCACCGCCGTCAGTTGCGAGCCGCGCCGGCCACGCAAGGTGCGGCTGACCGCGTCGCGATGCAGGTAAGCGCTGCGAATACCTTGTCGGCCGTTGTAGCCCTCGGCGAGCATCGCCAGCAGGGCCTGATAGTGTTTTTCGTCGAGATCGCGATAAGGCGAGGCTTTGCGAAACATCGCCAGCAGCGCGTCTTCCGGCCATTCCTGGCAACTGACTTCGGCGATGATCTGCTGCGCCAGTACATCCAGCGGTGCTTCGGGGATGTGCAGGGTGTCGAGTTCGCCACGGCGCACGCAGTCGAGCAGGGCGGCGCACTCGATCAGGTCGTCACGGGTAGTGGCGAACAAGCGCCCCTTGGGCGTACCGCCGACCTGGTGGCCGGAGCGCCCGACCCGTTGCAGAAATCCGGCGATGGAACGCGGCGAGGCAATCTGGCAGACCAGGTCGACTTCGCCGATATCGATACCCAGTTCCAGTGACGCGGTGGCGATCAGCACTTGCAGTTCGCCACGCTTGAGCCGCTGTTCGGCGTCGAGACGAAATTCCTTGGCCAGACTGCCGTGGTGCGCCGCCACCGCGTGTTTGCCGAGACGCTCGCTGAGGTGGCGGCTCAGGCGTTCGGCGAGGCGGCGGGTGTTGACGAAAATCAGCGTGGTGCGGTGTTCGCGGGCAAGTTCGGCGAGGCGCTCGTAAACCAGCTCCCAGACATCGTTGGCCATGACCGCCGACAACGGCACGGGCGGTACTTCGATCCCCAGATTCCGGGGGCGCGCATGGCCGATGTCGATGATTTCGCAGGGGCGACCGCTGCCAACGAGGAATTGCGCCACGGCTGCTACCGGTTTCTGCGTGGCGGACAGGCCGATGCGGGTCAGCGGCTCGGCGCACAAGGCCTGCAGCCGCTCCAGGCTCAGGGCCAGATGACTGCCGCGCTTGCCGGCGGCCATGGCGTGAATTTCATCGATGATCACCGTGCGCGTGGTGCCGAGCATTTTCCGGCCTGATTCTGAACCAAGCAGCACGTAGAGCGATTCCGGGGTGGTCACCAGAATGTGCGGCGCGGTCTTGCGCATGGCGGCGCGTTCTTTTTGCGGGGTGTCGCCGGTGCGCACGGCGGTAGTGATGTGCAGTTCCGGCAGGTTCATCTGGCGCAGTTGCTCGGTGATCCCGGCCAGCGGATTTTGCAAGTTGATGCGAATGTCGTTGGACAGCGCCTTGAGCGGCGAGACATAGACCACCAGGGTCTCATCGGGCAGTCCGTCAGAGTTTGCCAGGCCCCGGTGGACGAGATCGTCGAGCACGGCGAGGAATGCGGTGAGGGTTTTGCCCGAACCGGTCGGTGCGGCAATCAGCGTCGAGCGGCGCTGGCGGATCAGCGGCCATGCGCGGGCCTGGGCGGCGGTGACCGTCGGGAAAGTGCTGCTGAACCAGGCGCTGACGGCGGGGTGAAAGCCTGCCAGCGCCGCGTCCGTGGGAAGGGGCAGATTCATGGGACAAGTTATGCGGGTGAGGGCGGGAAGATGCAAGTACCGCTGGGATCTCTACGGGCCATCACGGCCTCATCGCTGGCAAGCCAGCTCCCACAGGGTTGGCGCTGTACACAAATCCTGTGGGAGCTGGCTTGCCAGCGATGGGGCCAATAGCCACAGCATAAATCAGGGGATCTACACTTTACGGATGACGGTTGCGCACTAAACCCGCAAAATGCAACGATTCCGGCAATTATCGACGACGGTTCCACAAGTCCCGTCGTCAAAGCCATCGTTCCTATCAGACTGGGCCTGCTGACTTTATGCGAATGCGCCTTATGTTACTGGGCGGCGGAAATGCCCTTGGGCAGGCGCTGATTCGCCTCGGTGCGGAGGAAGACATCGGTTTCCTCGCCCCCCGCCCGCCCGAAGACGGCTGGGATGCCGCGAGCCTGACGCAACTTCTCGACGATACTCGTCCCGATGCGTTGATCAATCTCGCCTACTATTTCGACTGGTTTCAGGCCGAGACGGTCAGCGAAAGCCGCATGGCCGGGCAGGAACGCGCCATCGAGCGGCTCGCCGAACTGTGCCAGCACCACAATATCGTCCTCGTGCAACCGTCCAGTTATCGGGTGTTCGACGGTTCGCGTGCCACTGCATACAGCGAAAAAGACGAACCGGTGCCACTGGGCCTGCGCGGTCAGGCGTTGTGGCGGATCGAACAAAGTGTGCGCGCGACCTGCCCGCAGCACGTTCTGTTGCGTTTCGGCTGGCTGCTCGATGACAGCCCTGATGGCACCCTCGGACGTTTCCTCGCCCGTGCCGAGCAACCGGAAGAATTGCTTCTGGCCGACGACCGCCGGGGCAATCCGACCCCGGTCGACGACGCCGCCCGGGTGATTATCTCGGTGCTCAAGCAACTCGATTGCGCGGCGCCGCTGTGGGGTACGTATCATTACGCCGGCCACGAGGCGACCACCCCGCTAGCGCTGGGCCAGGCGATTCTGACCGAAGCCCGCAGCCTGCATGCGCTGGCCATCGAAGCACCCACCGCGCAGGCTCACGCCGCGCGCCCGGACGCAGCCGAGGAACCGCAACACGCGGTGCTCGCCTGCAAAAAAATTCTACACACTTTCGGGATCAAGCCGCGCGCCTGGCGTGCCGCTCTCCCGGGCTTACTGGATAGGTTTTATCGTCATGGCTGAAGGTACTGTTTTAATCACCGGCGGCGCCGGTTTCATCGGTTCGCACCTGACGGATGCCTTGCTCGCCAAGGGGCACTCGGTGCGAATCCTCGACGATCTGTCGACCGGCAAACGCAGCAATCTGCCGCTGGATAATCCTCGGGTCGAGCTGATTGTCGGCGATGTCGCCGATGCGGCACTGGTTGCCCAGGCGGTGCAAGGTTGCAGCGCGGTCGTTCACCTGGCAGCAGTCGCCTCGGTGCAGGCGTCGGTGGACGATCCGGTGAAGACTCATCAGAGCAATTTCATCGGCACGCTGAATGTCTGCGAAGCCATGCGTCTGGCCGGCGTCAAACGCGTGGTGTACGCCTCCAGTGCGGCGGTTTACGGCAACAATGGCGAGGGCGAATCGATTGATGAAGACACGCCCAAAGCGCCGCTGACGCCCTACGCGTCAGACAAACTGGCGGGCGAGTATTACTTCGACTTCTATCGCCGCCAGCACGGTCTGGAGCCGGCGATTTTCCGCTTCTTCAATATCTTCGGCCCGCGCCAGGATCCGTCCTCGCCGTACTCCGGCGTCATCAGCATTTTCAGCGAGCGTGCGCAGAAAGGCTTGCCGATCACCGTGTTCGGCGATGGCGAGCAGACGCGCGACTTTCTCTACGTCGAGGATCTGGTTGCTCTTCTGGTGCAGGCGCTCGAGAAGCCTGAAGTGGAAGTCGGTCCGGTGAATGCCGGCTGGAATCAGGCGATGAGCCTGAAGCAGATGCTCGCCGAATTGCAGAAAGTGGTCGGCGAACTGCCTGCGATCAGCTACGCCCCGGCTCGCTCCGGCGACATCCGTCATTCGCGTGCGAACAACGGGCGCCTGCTGGAGCGATTCAAGATGCCAGAGCAGACGCCGATGAGCGTGGGTCTGGCGCGGTTGCTGGGAAGATAAAACGCAGAAACAAAAAAGGCGCCTTTGCAGGCGCCTTTTTTGTGGGCGGGGTATCGCTTTGACTCAGATGCGATCCCTGTAGCGAGGGAGCTTGCTTCCGCTCGACTGCGTAGCAGTCGCCAATCCAATCTGCGGTTTTTCTGAAGCACCGCTAGTGCCTGTTTTGGGGCCGCTTCGCAGCCCAGCGGGAGCAAGCTCCCTCGCCACATTAGCCCGCATTCACCACCACGCGAATGTTCCTTAGAACTTGTAGCCCAGACCGACCATGTACACAAATGGATCAACGTCTACGTTCACCCGAGCACGAGTGCCCGGCGCAACGGCGTTGTTCTCCACAGTCGCGCGGGTATCGATGTCGATGTAGCGCACCTGGGCGTTGAGCATGATGTTGTCGGTCAGCATGTAGTCAGCACCGACCTGCCAGGCCAGACCCCAAGAGTTTTTCGCCTTGAAGTTGCTGAAACCGTTGGCGCTGGCTTCGCTGCCGACGTGCTCGTCGTAGATCCAGGTGTAGTTGATGCCGCCGCCGACATACGGTTGGAACGGCGACTTCGAATCCAGTGGGTAGTAGACGACGCTGAGAGTCGGTGGCAGGTGCTTCAGCGTACCCAGCTTGCCGTTGGCGGCTGGCAGGGCAGTGCCTTTGATCTTCACGTCATGTTCGAACGGCGTGGCCGCGAGCAACTCGATACCGACGTGGTCGGTGAGCATGTAAGCGAAGTTCAGGCCCAGTTGAGTGTCGCTGCTCATGGTCGCCTTGCCGCCCAGGTTGGTGCCGCTCAGCGGACCCTGATCGACCTTGACGCTGGAGCTGTCGGCCTTCGGATTGACGGTGATTGCACCGGCACGGATCAGGATGTCACCGGCATCGTGAGCGTGGGCGAGCGGGGCTGCGAGCGCGAGAGCAAACAGCGAAGCGCTGAGCAAGGACTTGTTCATGGGGGCTCCGAAAGGACGTTAAAAATGTTTGATGTCCTATGGTACGAAGCCAACTGATACGGTCTTTTGACTCAGCTCAATGAAACAGTGAAGGGATGATTTCTTGTGGAACCTTTGAGGGCCTCATCGCTGGCAAGCCAGTACCCACAGTGATCGAGTCGTTCACAAAACTTGTATCACTCACAAAACCTGTGGGAGCTGGCTTGCCAGCGATGAGGTCCCTACAAACCGCACAGAACTGTCGGACTCACTCCGGCAGCTCATACACATAAATCTTGTCGGCATCCATCTGATACCCGGCATCCGCCAGTTCACTGCTCGACGCCTTGACCTGCAACGGCCCCTCGACCCAATACGGCTGGTACAGCTCATCGAGCTTCACGCCGAGTTCGCTTTTCACATGCACGATCTGGTTCGACGGCGGTGGCGGCACATGGATACAGGCGCCGAAGTACGGCACCAGCAAAAAGTCCGTGGTGCGTCCTTCTTCATTGACTTCCAGCGGCACGATGTAGCCCGGCAAACGAATGTTCTGACCGTCGAGTGATTGCACCACCGGCGCGTTCGGCATGTCCTGTCTGGCCGCTGGCGCAGATTCAGCGGACAGCGCATCGCTCATCTTCGACAGGTCGTGCAGCGGGGTCATGTTCGGCACTTCCGGCGCGGCGTCCGGGGGATCATTTCCGACCAGGTCAGGTCTTTCGGCGCCGCCGCCCAAACGGGCAGGGCGACCAGCAATAACAGCGCAAGCACGGCGCGGGGCATGGTGAACATCCTCATAAACGGATCGACAGGCCATCGGCCAGAGATTGGCGATACGCGCGCCAGGCCGGCACGCTGCCCATCAGCAGCGCGGCCGCCAGAATGCCACCGAGCAGCGTCCATTCATACTCACTCGGCCACGCCAGCGGCAGATACAAGCCGTAATTGGCCTGCACATAACTTTGCGCAGCGGCGATGCCGATGTACAGCAACGCCAGCCCGGCGATCACCCCGGTCAACGCCAAGGCAAAGGCTTCCAGTACCAGCAGGCTCGCGATGTGCCACGGCCGTGCGCCGACCGAGCGCAGGATCGCCATCTCCCGGCGCCGTTCGTTGAGGCTGGTGAGAATCGCCGTGAGCATGCCGATCAACCCGGTCAGCACCACGAACAGCGAGACCACGAACAAGGCTTTTTCTGCGGTGCTCATCAGGCTCCACAACTCTTGCAGGGCCACGCCTGGCAGGATCGCCAGCATCGGTTCGCCACGGAACTCGTTGATCTCGCGTTGCAGGGCAAAGGTGGAAATCTTGCTGTTGAGGCCGAGCATGAACGCGGTGATCGCTTGCGGCGTCAGGTCCATGTTGCGTGCCTGATCCGCCGTGATCCGGCCGTTGCCCCGCGCCGGCACGCCGTTGTGCCAGTCAATGTGAATTGCTTCCATGCCACCGAGGCTGATGTGCAGCGTGCGATCCACCGGGGTGCCGGTGCGCTTGAGAATGCCGACCACAGTGAACGGCTTATCGTCGTGCTTGACCAGACTGATCGCCGCCACGCCGTGGGCCAGCACCAGTTGGTCGCCGAGTTTGTAATGCAGGGCCTCGGCCACTTCGGCACCCAGCACCACTTCAAACGGATCGGTGGCGAAGGCGCGACCATCGGCCAGTTGCAGATGCTGCTGGCGGCCGTACTGGTAGTGCTCGAAATAGGCTTCGGTGGTGCCCATCACACGATAGCCGCGATGGGAATCACCCAAGGACATCGGGATCGCCCACTTCACTTTCGGGTTGTTGGCGAAATGTTCGAAGCTGTCCCAGCGGATGTTATTGGTGGCGTTGCCGATGCGGAACACCGAGTACAGCAACAGGTTCACCGAGCCGGAACGGGCGCCGACGATCAGGTCGGTGCCGCTGATGGTGCTGGCGAAACTGGCTTTGGCTTCGGTGCGCACCCGTTCTACGGCGAGCAGCAGGCACACCGACAGGGCAATGGCGAAGGCAGTGAGCAACGCAGTAAAACGGCGGTTGGCCAGGCTGGCCATGGCCAGACGAAACAAATACATCTCAGACCTCGGCAGACGTGGCGGCGCGATTGAGCTCGGCCAGGGACAGGTGACGGTCGAACAGCGGCGCCAGGCTCTGGTCGTGGCTGACGAACAGCAGACTGGAACCAGCCTCGCGGCATTCGGCGAACAGCAGGCGGATAAAGTTTTCCCGGGCGTCGTAGTCCAGTGCCGAAGTCGGCTCGTCAGCGATCACCAGTTCCGGTTGGCCGATCAATGCACGGGCGGCGGCGACTCGTTGTTGCTGACCAATCGACAGCGAATCGGCACGACGACTGAGGATGCTTTCATCCTTCAGACCCAAGTGGGCGAGCAACGTGGCCGCGGCTTGATCGACGCTGCCGTGACGCTGTTTCGCCCGCTCGGCGCGTAGTTTGGAAAAGTGGCAGGGCAACTCGACGTTCTCGCGCACCGAGAGGAAGGGCAGCAGGTTGAATTGCTGAAAGATGTAGCCGGTGTGATCGACGCGGAAGGTATCGCGGGCGCCGGCGGAGAGTTCGGTCAGCTCCTGGCCGAGCAGGCGGATGCTGCCGCGATCGGGCTTCTGCACGCCGCCGAGCAGGCCGAGCAGGGTAGTCTTGCCGCTGCCGCTGGGGCCTTTGAGGAACAGGGTTTCACCCGGCTCCAGACGAAACGCCGGGATGTCCAGCAGCGGCGGGTGACCGGGCCAACTGAAGCCCAGGTCGGACAGTTCGATGAGTGCTTGAGTCATTTGAAACCGGTCGGATAGTTGAGTGGCCCTTGTGTAGGAGTGAGCCTGCTCGCGATGGCGGTGGGTCAGTCAGCATGGTTGCCGAATGTGCCAGCGTCATCGCGAGCAGGCTCACTCCTATAGGGGATCTCTACAGGATTCAGAATTTCAGCGCAGCAGCCTTGGCCGTCACTTCGGTGCCTTGCTGGCCGCTCGCGCTGATCAGTTGTACCTGAATCTTCTGGGTGGCCGGGAAGGTATTGAAGATGTTCGCCAGATCCAGCGTCTTCAGTGCACCCGGGGCCGCGCAGTTGAACTGATAGTGCGCATGGATTTCGCTGTGGTCGTGGTGATGTTCGTGACCGTCCTTGTCCGCTTCATCGTCGTCATGGTCGTCGGCATCCGGCTTGTCACCGAACAACGGGCTTTCCAGCTCCTGGCTGACCACTTTGCAACCGGCAGCGGCGGGCAGGTTGAACAGGGCCAATGGCTTCTCAAGCTGAGCGCGGGCGGCGGCGACTTTGGATTTGTCGGCGTCAGTGCTGGCGACGTGTTCAAATCCGACCAGATTCATCGCCGGGCTTTCCAGCTCCAGTTCCAGGGTCTGGCCATCGAGTGCGGCATTGAGGCGACCGACACCGTGTTCATGCGCGCCGAGGCTGCCGTGTTCATGGTCGTGATCATGCTCATCGGCAGCATGGGCGATGGCCAGCGGCAACAGGGCAAACGGCAAAGCGAGCAGCAGACGACGCATGGCGGTCTCCGGGAAGTAAAGTGAAGAGTTTGTTATGTAATCTTATAACGAAAGTGCGCAGAGTTTGCCCGTGCGCTCCGTTTTGCGCAAGGCAAGACTGAGCTCCGCCCGGGACAGATTCCAGAGCGGTGCGTAGATTGCAGGTCATGCTTGTAGAGTCAGAAGCCTGCGCCGGGATAGTCGAACCAGTAATGGCCCGAGAGCACATGCCTGGTCAGATTTGCATCGAGTACGTGCGGGGCATCGCGAGTGAAGCGCTGGCGCCAAGCCGGAAGCCACCAGTAGTTGATTGCTGTTCCGCGCGGCAGTACCACAAGCTTCATCACTTCCCGATCGATGCTGTGCTCTTTGTAGAGTTGATGGCTGCGATCCATGAAACCCATGTACTGACTGATCGGCAAATGGAACATCAACGCCGTAGTGAATATTTTTTCACTCTGACTGAACGCCGGGCTTTGCAGTATCTGCAGCGCTTCGCAGGTGTACAGCTGTGATTGGCCAGCAATCTTTTGGCCTTCGGCAGTGGAAAGTATGTCGAAACGGTCATCCATGTCCCGCCAGTCGATACGAGCGTTGTGCTCACGAATGAATGCGGTAAGTGGCCCTGATGCAGTCGCGTCGCGTTGGCACGATGAAAGGTCGACAGGCGACCAAAAACGCCAACCCGCGATCAGCAGAAGCACAATTGTCAGGAGTACCCAAAACAGGCGGTTCATTTGAGCGGGTGACACTTGATGCCTTTGTGGCTGCATCAGATTGGGCCTCCCTTCGAGGCCAGTTTTCGTCCTGAAGACATGGGCATCCTTTCCAAGGGAAAGAGAGCAATGTAGATGATTGCGTGATAAGTGTCAGACGCATGTGATGCAGGTGCGCTTGGCGTTACACAAGTCCCGTGGGAGCATGCAGGTCAGAAATGTGCGGGAGCGAACTCAATGTTGCGGATACGCGGAACCGTCGGTGACGTGCCGGTGGATTTGACAGTGGAACTGGATGACAGCGATTGGGCGAAGCTGGGCTCGGCCCTTGGCGCACAGCCGCAGATCGCTCAAGCGGCAACCGCTTCGGCGCCAGTGGCGAAACCGCTGAATCAGGACGATGCCTTGTGGCAGGTCGCCAGGGATTTGCTGCGCAAGGCTGGCCAGCTCAGCGGGCCGGATCTGCTCGAACAACTGGAAGGGCTGACGGGCAGCGCGGTTTCAGGCAAGCGCCTGTTGGTGCGTTTGCGCCATAGTTCGGATGTGAAAGTGGTGAGCGGCGCAGATACGCCGCTCTACAGCTGGATCGAGTAGACCGTAAAAGATCGCAGCCTGCGGCAGCTCCTACAGGAGGGACGTAAGCTGCCGAAGGCTGCGATCTCTTGATCTTAATAAAGCGCGGCAAACACCTTGCGACGGTACACATTCACCAACGGATGATCGTTACCGAGCAACTCGAACACTTGCAGCAAGGTCTTGTGCGGCAAACCTTCGCCATAGCTGCGGTTGCGGATGAACAACTTCAGCAGTGCCTCCAGCGCGGCTTCGTACTGCTGACGAGCCAGTTGCTGAATCGCCAGTTGATAGACAGCTTCATCGTCCTGCGGATCTTTCGCCAAACGCGCTTTCAGGTCGGCAGCGTCCGGCAGGTCGCGGGCAAGGCCGAGAAACTTGATCTGCGCCTTGGCCCCGGCCAGAGCGGCCTTGTGCTCATCGCTCTTGACCGCGTCGAGCACGGTTTGCGCTTCGTCCAGTTCACCGCGTTCGGTCAGGCAGCGGGCGTAGAGGATCAGCGCCTTGGCGTTGGTGTTGTCTTCATTGAGCATGACCACCAGCGCCGCTTCGGCATCGGCGAAACGGCCGTCATCAAACAAGGCCTGAGCCTGTTCGAATGGATCGGCAGCGGCCGGCGCCGGCATCTGCACATGCGGCTCAAGCAAGGCGCGTACGGCGGATTCCGGTTGTGCCCCGGCAAAACCGTCGACCGGTTGCCCGTCCTTGAACAGCACCACGGTCGGCAGGCTGCGAATGCCGAAGCGGGCGACGATGTCTTGCTCGATGTCGCAGTTGACCTTGGCCAGCAGCAGTTCGCCCTGATAGCTCTCGGCAATGCCTTGCAGCATCGGCATCAGCGCTTTGCACGGCGCACACCATTCGGCCCAGAAATCCACCAGCACAGGTTTGTTGAAAGAGGCTTCGATTACCGACTGGTCGAAATCGGCAGTCGTGGCGTCGAAGATGTACGGCGTTGGCTCACTCATGGGGGATCTCGTCAAAGCGTGGATGGGGCAACTATACGGCTTGGTGGGGTGTGGCCGAAAGTTAGAGATGAGTTGTCAGGGAGGACGCCATCGCGGGCAAGCCCGCTCCCACAGGGTTCTGTGTCGTATACAAAATCTCGGTTCGACTCGGTCACTGTGGGAGCGGGCTTGCCCGCGATGCTTTTTAGTCAGCGCCGGGCGTGGTACAGGCTGACATGGCGAAACTCTTCAGGCTCCGCCAGATCCGGCAAGGTCATCGCCTCAAGCATCTCAATCCGCTCATACAAAGGATGCTGAAAGTCCCGAACCCGCGAATCCGCCACCAACGCTTCACGGCCACGGCTGAGAAACGCATCAAGCAACGGCAGATTCTCCCGGTCATACAACACATCCGCCACCAGGATCAGATCAAAGCGATCCGCTTCGGCAAAAAAGTCCGTCGAATAACTCATCTGCACATCGTTGAGTTCGGCATTCGCCCGGCACGCGGCGATCGCCAGCGGATCGAGATCGCAGGCCACCACTTCCAGCGCCCCGGCCTTCACTGCGGCAATCCCGGCGATGCCGGACCCTGCGCCGAAATCCAGCACGCGTTTGCCACGAACCCATTCTGGAAACTCGGCCAGATAACGCGCCACTGCCAGTCCACTGGCCCAGCAAAAACTCCAGTACGGCGGTTCGTGCAGGATTCGCTGGGTTTCTTCCTGACTGAATTCGCGGTCCATGTTGTCGCCGTCGATCAGCCACAGCTTTAAATCGGTGTCCGGCAACGCACAGGCCTTGAGTCTGGCGTCGCCGAGCAATTCACCTAAGGCCTGTTGCAGGTCGAGCGGTGCATTCATGGTGCTTTGACAAATTGCAGTTGGCCCAGCGCCTGCGTGGTCGGCTGAGTGATGGTCTGCGACGGCAGGTGCAGGATCAACTGGCCGGATTGGCTGGCGCGGCCGCGTAGCTCAACCCGTGCCCCGGCCGGAAACGCGTCCGGGTTGAAGCGCAGGCGAAACGGCAGGATCTGGTTGTTGCCGATCAGGCTGGAACTGGCGAGCAATTGTTGCGGACGATCCTTTTCATCGATCACCAGCAGCGCCAGTTCGACTTCGGCACCGGCTGGTACGCCTTGCAGGGTGCCGCTCAATTCGCGCTGATAGGCGGGCAGCGGGCCGAGGTCGGCGGCCTCCTTGGCTTTTTTCTGTGCCTGTTGAGGCGCAGGTCCCGGCGTCGGCGGTTGCGGCTTGGGCGCATCGCTGCCACAGGCCACCAGCAGGCTGAAAAGACTGAGCAAAACGAGCGGACGTAAAGGCATTGGCGGCTCCGGCAAAATGAAATCCATGGATCAAACGATCATGCCCGTCTGTATACCGCAAACCCTATGGCTTGTCTTGCCACCGGGATGCGCTACCATGGCCCTCCCTTTTTTTGTTGCCAGCCACCATGCACTGTCCCTTCTGCGGTGCCAACGACACCAAGGTCATCGACTCGCGTCTGGTCGCCGAGGGCGAACAGGTGCGCCGCCGGCGTGAATGCCTGGCCTGCGGCGAACGTTTCACGACGTTCGAGACGGCCGAACTGGTGTTGCCGCGCCTGATCAAAACCGACGGCAGCCGCCAACCGTTCGACGAAGAAAAACTCCGCGCCGGTATGCAACGCGCCCTGGAGAAACGTCCGGTGAGCGTCGAGCGCCTCGAATCCTCCCTGGTCCACATCAAGCACAAGCTGCGCGCCACTGGCGAGCGCGAGGTCAAATCCCTCGTGGTCGGCGAACTGGTGATGGCCGAGTTGCAAAAGCTCGATGAAGTGGCCTACATCCGTTTCGCCTCGGTGTACCGACGCTTCCAGGACCTCAACGAGTTCCGCGAAGAGATCGACCGCCTCGCCCGCGAACCGGTGAAAGAATGACCCGCGCCGCCGAGCAGGCCATCCTCGACGCCCATTTCATGGCCCGCGCGCTGGAACTGGCGCGCAAAGGTCACTACACCACGCACCCCAACCCTCGTGTGGGCTGCGTGATTGTGAAGGACGGGCAGATTGTCGGCGAAGGCTGGCATGAACGTGCCGGCGAACCGCACGCCGAAGTCCACGCCTTGCGCGCCGCCGGTGAACTGGCCCGGGGCGCCACCGCTTACGTGACGCTGGAACCTTGCAGCCACCATGGCCGCACGCCGCCGTGTGCCGATGCGTTGGTCAATGCCGGCGTTGGGCGTGTGGTCGCAGCAATGCGCGATCCCAACCCGCAAGTGGCCGGCCGTGGCTTGCAGCGTTTGGCCGATGCCGGTATCGCCACCGAAAGCGGCGTGCTGGAAGGTGAGGCGCGCAAGCTCAATCAAGGTTTCCTGAAACGCATGGAACACGGCTTGCCGTTCGTGCGGGTCAAGTTGGCCATGAGCCTCGACGGTCGCACGGCGATGGAGAGCGGCGAGAGCCAATGGATCACCGGCCCGGCCGCACGTTCGGCGGTGCAGCGTTTGCGCGCCCAGGCCAGCGTGGTCCTGACCGGTGCTGACACGGTGCTGGCCGATGGCGCCCGCCTGACCGTGCGCGCTGACGAGTTGGGCCTCGATGCCGAACAAACTGCGCTGGCCATGAGCCGCCCGCCATTGCGCGTGCTGATTGATGGTCGTCTGCGGGTGCCGCTCGACGCGCCATTCTTCAAGGCTGGGCCGGCGCTGGTCGCCACGTGCATGGCAGTCGAAGAGCAATACGCCAACGGTCCGGAGTGTCTGATCGTGCCGGGCGATGACGGTCAGGTCGATCTGCATCAACTGCTGATCGAACTGGCCGGCCGTGGCGTCAATGAAGTGTTGGTCGAGGCTGGCCCGCGTCTGGCCGGTGCGTTTGCTCAGCTCGGTCTGGTCGACGAGTTCGTGATCTTCATCGCCGGCAAGTTTCTCGGTTCCTCGGCACGTCCGCTGCTGGACTGGCCGCTGTCCTTCATGAAGGACGCCCCCGAGCTGAAAATCACTGAAATTCGCGCGGTTGGCGATGACTGGCGAGTCACTGCCATCCCTGTTCCATCGGCGAGCGTATAATTCCCGGCCATCGCGTTAGCGCTGGCTTCGTTCTCAAGGAGAACCCCATGTTTACCGGCATCATCGAATCCATCGGCAGTATCCGTGCACTGACCCCAAAGGGCGGCGATGTACGGGTGCATGTTGCAACCGGCAAGCTCGACCTGAGCGACGTCAAACTCGGCGACAGCATCGCGGTCAACGGCGTCTGCCTGACGGCGGTTGAATTGCCGGGCGACGGTTTCGCTGCCGACGTCAGCCGCGAAACCCTCGACTGCACTGCCATGAATGACCTGAAAAGCGGCAGCCCGGTCAATCTGGAAAAAGCCCTGACGCCGACCACCCGTCTCGGCGGGCATCTGGTCAGCGGTCACGTCGACGGTGTCGGCGAGATCGTTTCCCGCGCCGACAATGCCCGCGCGGTGGAATTTCGTATCCGTGCGCCGAAGGAACTGGCCAAGTACATCGCCCACAAAGGCTCGATCACCGTCGACGGCACCAGCCTGACCGTGAACGCGGTCGATGGCGCCGAATTCATGCTGACGATCATTCCGCACACCCTGAGCGAAACCATCATGGCGTCCTACAAGCCAGGTCGCCGGGTGAATCTGGAAGTCGACTTGCTGGCGCGTTATCTGGAGCGTCTGCTCTTGGGCGACAAGGCCGCAGAGCCGAGCGCTGGCGGTACGATCACTGAAAGCTTTCTGGCCGCCAACGGCTACCTCAAATCCTGACTGAAGGGGGTGCCTTGTGGCGCTCAATAGCATCGAAGAACTGGTTGAAGACATCCGCCAAGGCAAGATGGTCATCCTCATGGATGACGAAGACCGCGAGAACGAAGGCGACCTGATCATGGCCGCCGAATGCTGCACGGCTGCGCACATCAACTTCATGGCCAAGCACGCCCGTGGCCTGATCTGCATGCCGATGAGCCGCGAGCGCTGCGAACTGTTGAAGCTGCCACTGATGGCCCCGCGTAACGGTTCCGGTTTCGGTACCAAGTTCACCGTGTCGATCGAAGCGGCCGAAGGCGTGACCACCGGCATCTCCGCCGCCGACCGTGCACGCACCGTGCAAGCCGCTGCCGCCAAAGACGCCAAGGCTGAAGACATCGTCAGCCCGGGCCACATCTTCCCGCTGATGGCACAGGCCGGTGGCACCCTGGCTCGCGCCGGCCACACCGAGGCCGCTTGCGACCTGGCGCGCATGGCCGGTTTCGAGCCGAGCGGCGTGATCTGCGAAGTGATGAACGACGACGGCACCATGTCCCGCCGCACCGAACTGGAAGCTTTCGCTGCCGAACACAACATCAAGATCGGCACCATCGCCGACCTGATTCACTACCGGATGATCCACGAACGTACCGTTCAGCGGATTGCCGAGCAGCCGCTGGACAGCGAACTGGGCCAATTCAACCTGGTGACCTATCGTGATTCGGTGGAAGGCGACGTGCACATGGCCCTGACGTTGGGCACTGTTTGCGCCGAAGAACCGACCCTGGTTCGCGTACACAACATGGACCCTCTGCGCGACCTGCTGATGGTCAAGCAACCGGGCCGCTGGAGCCTGCGCGCCGCGATGGCTGCGGTTGCCGAAGCGGGCAGCGGTGTGGTGCTGTTGCTCGGTCACCCGCTCGATGGTGACGTGTTGCTGGCGCACATCCGTGAAACCGGTGATCAGGCCGCGCCGAAAAAACCGACCACCTACAGCATCGTCGGTGCCGGTTCGCAGATCCTGCGTGACCTCGGAGTGCGCAAAATGCGTTTGATGAGCGCGCCAATGAAATTTAATGCGATATCCGGTTTCGATCTGGAAGTTGTAGAATACGTGCCCTCCGAATAATGACCGGTTGTTTCCGGCATTGTTGACATGGATTCTTGTGGCGAGGGGAATCATCCCCGACGGCTGCGCAGCGGCCCCTGTTTTGGGACTGCTACGCAGTCCATCGGGGATAAATCCCCTCGCCACAGCTAATATCACTGAGGGATGCGTACGAGACGCGTCCCGGCTCTTTAAGAGAACTGACGAATGACCCTGAAGACCATCGAAGGTACCTTCATCGCCCCTAAAGGCCGCTACGCTTTGGTAGTGGGCCGCTTCAACAGCTTCGTTGTTGAAAGCCTGGTCAGCGGTGCAGTTGATGCCCTGGTTCGCCACGGCGTGAGCGAAAGCGACATCACCATCATCCGCGCACCTGGCGCCTTCGAAATCCCGCTGGTCGCGCAGAAAGTCGCCCAGAAAGGTGAGTTCGCAGCCATCATCGCCCTCGGCGCAGTCATTCGTGGCGGCACTCCGCACTTCGAATACGTAGCAGGCGAGTGCACCAAGGGTCTGGCCCAGGTGTCCATGGAGTTCGGCGTACCGGTCGCGTTCGGCGTCCTGACCGTTGATTCCATCGAGCAAGCCATCGAACGTTCCGGCACCAAGGCCGGTAACAAAGGTGCCGAAGCTGCCCTGTCCGCTCTGGAAATGGTCAGCCTGCTGGCGCAGTTGGAGGCCAAGTGATTAGCGACGAAAGCGATCGTTTCAACCCGCGCGATCCAAAACCTGCGGATGCCGGCAAGCCCTCGAAAAGCGTCAAGCGTCGCGAAGCCCGTCAGCTCGCGACTCAAGCGCTGTACCAGTGGCACATGGCTCGGCAATCGCTGAACGAGATCGAAGCGCAGTTCCGCGTTGATAACGATTTCACTGATGTCGACGGTGCTTACTTCCGCGAAATCCTCCACGGGGTTCCGCAGTTCAAGACCGAAATCGACAACGCCCTGACGCCTTGCCTGGATCTGGCGATCGAAGAGCTGGACCCGGTTGAACTGGCCGTTCTGCGCCTGTCCACCTGGGAGCTGCTCAAGCGCGTCGACGTGCCGTACCGCGTTGTGATCAACGAAGGTATCGAGCTGGCCAAAGTGTTCGGTTCGACCGACGGCCACAAGTTCGTCAACGGCGTACTCGACAAGCTGGCTCCGCGCCTGCGTGAAGCTGAAGTGAAGGCGTTCAAGCGCTGATCGGCGCTTGAACTCTTTGTCTCAGCCATGGGCGAGTTTGAGCTGATCCGCAATTTCTTCGCCGCCGCGCCTTGTGCGCAGGGCGGCGAGGGTGTTGCACTGGGGATCGGCGATGACTGCGCCTTGCTGGCGGTTCCTCCCGGGGAACAGCTGGCGATTTCCACCGATACGCTGGTGGCCGGCGTGCATTTCGCCGACCCCTGCGATCCGTTTCTGCTCGGTCAGCGCTCGCTGGCCGTCGCGGTCAGCGATCTGGCCGCCATGGGCGCCACGCCCGTTGCCTTCACCCTTGCCCTGACTGTGCCGACGGTGACCGCCGAGTGGCTGCAGGCCTATGCCCGTGGTTTGAACCGCATGGCACAAAACTGCGGCGTCGCGCTGGTCGGAGGCGATACCACGCGTGGGCCGTTGAGCCTGACCGTCACCGTGTTCGGTCGAGTGCCCGCCGGACAAGCCTTGACCCGCAGCGGCGCGCAACCGGGGGACTTGTTGTGCGTCGGGGGTGAGCTGGGCAATGCCGCCGGCGCATTGCCGCTGGTGCTGGGCCAGCGCGACGCCGCGCCGGAGATTGGCCAGCCATTGCTCGACCACTATTGGTCGCCGCAACCGCAACTGGCCCTCGGTCAGGCCTTGCGCGGCAAAGCCACGTCAGCGCTGGATATCTCGGACGGCTTGCTCGCCGATTGCGGTCATATCGCGCTGGCGTCGAAGGTTCGACTCGAGATTGAACGCGAGCGCGTGCCGTTGTCGGATGCATTAGTGGCGTTTCTCGGGCAGCGCGGTGCCGAGCGTGCAGCGTTGAGCGGCGGCGATGATTACGTGCTGGCCTTCACCCTACCGTCCGTCGAGTTGCCGGCATTGCTGGCCGGCGGTTGGCCGATTCACGTGATCGGCCGTGTGACCGAGGGGCAGGGCGTGGCGCTGCTGGATCGCGAGGGGCGTGACATCACTCCGCAAATCCGGGGCTATCAACATTTTCAGGAGACACCGTGACAGATCACCCGAAACAGGTTCCGGCCGAATTCGTGCCGCCGTCGGTCTGGCGCAATCCCTGGCATTTTCTCGCGTTCGGCTTTGGTTCCGGCACGCTGCCGAAAGCGCCGGGCACGTGGGGCTCGCTAGTTGCGCTACCCTTTATCCCGTTGTGGCAGATGCTGCCCGATTGGGGATACTGGCTGATGCTCGGCATCACCATGCTGTTCGGCTTCTGGCTGTGCGGCAAGGTCGCTGACGATCTGCGGGTGCACGACCACGAAGGCATCGTCTGGGACGAAATGGTCGGGATGTGGATCACCCTGTGGCTGGTGCCGGAAGGCTGGTACTGGTTGCTCGCGGGTTTCCTCGTGTTCCGTTTCTTCGACATTCTCAAGCCCTGGCCGATCCGCTGGGTCGACCGGCATGTCCATGGCGGCTTTGGCATCATGCTCGACGACGTGCTGGCCGGTGTCTTTGCCTGGCTGGCGATGCAGGGGCTGGTGTGGCTGTTCACCTGATCCCAAGGGGCGTCAGGGTTACGTGAGGGGACTGGGGATGGCTCGACGTTGGTGGGCGCTTGTGTTTTTTATCCTGCTGGGCACTGTCGCCAGTGCGCAGGACACCGCACCGACGCCTTCGGTCATTCATCTGGCCAGCGAAGACTGGGAAGATTACACCGCCGCCGATGGTCATGGCCTCGGCTGGGACGTGTTGCGCAAGGTGTTCGAGCCGGCCGGGGTGAAACTCGACATTCGTACCGAGCCTTACACGCGTTCCGTGGGGCTGGCTCAACGTGGCGAAGTCGATGCCTGTGTCGGCTCTTATCATGAAGAGACCAGTGATCTGCTCTATCCGCGCTGGAACTTCGACACCGATCACATCTACGCGCTGGGCCTCGCCAGCAATCCGGCACCGAGTCCGGAAACCCTGGGCAACTATCGACTGGCCTGGGTACGCGGCTACGACTACCAGAATTATTTGCCCAACGTGAAAAGCTACAACGAGGTCATTCGGCGCACCGGGATTCTGTCGATGCTGACCCACAACCGTGCCGACTATTACATTGATGCGCAGACTGAAGTCGATTACGTGGTCGGCCGGGCCAGGGATCCGTCGCAGTTCCGTAAAACCCATATCGCCGAACTGCCGCTGTACCTGTGCTTTGCCAATACGCCACAGGCCCGCACATTGATGGCGTTGTATGACCAGCGCATGGACCAGTTGGTGAAGAGCGGCGAGCTGAAGCCGATCTTCGAGAAGTGGAAGCAGCCGTATCCGTTCAAACCGAACTGAACCGGATCTATCGGTTTAACACTGGACCCTGTGGGAGCTGGCTTGCCAGCGATGACGGTACATCAGTCGCTATTATGTTCGCTGACCCACCGCAATCGCTGGCAAGCCAGCTCCCACAAGGGTCGGTGTTGTCCGCAAGTGATCAAACTTTTTGATCGTTATGCCCGATAATTCAGCCTAAGCGCCTGCCCAAAGCTGCTGTTACAATGCCGCCCAGCGAATCTTCAGACTTTTTTAGATCAGGAGCACACCGGTGCCTGTCGTTTTTGTCGCCGCTTCCAAGCTGCCAACGCCTTTTGCGCAATTCACCATGCACGGTTTTCTCGATGAAGCCACCGGCCGCGAGCACGTCGTGCTGAGCCTGGGTGATTTCGCCGACGGTGCCCCGGTACTCGGCCGGTTGCATTCCGAATGCCTGACGGGCGATGCCTTGTTCAGCCAGCGTTGCGACTGCGGCTCGCAACTCGAAGGCGCGCTCAAAGCCATCGCCCGTGAAGGTCGTGGCGTGCTGCTGTACTTGCGTCAGGAAGGTCGTGGCATCGGGCTGTTGAACAAGATCCGCGCCTACGAATTGCAGGACGGCGGCGCCGACACCGTTGAAGCCAACGAGCGTCTGGGTTTCGCCGCCGACCAGCGCGACTACGCCATGTGTCTGCCGATGCTCGAGCATCTGGGCGTCAAGTCATTGCGACTGATGACCAACAACCCGCGCAAGGTCAAAGCCTTGACCGACATGGGCATCACCGTCGCCGAGCGCGTGCCGCTGCACACCGGGCACAACCCGCACAACAAACTCTACCTGGCGACCAAGGCCAGCAAGCTCGACCACATGATGGGCAACGAGCATCAGGGCGAGGTCGACCGCGCGTGACCCGCGGTCAGGTGCGCCGTCGCCTCAGCGTCGACTGGTGGAAATACCTGGCGCTGGCGCTGGTGCCGTTGTTTGTCTTCAACGCACTGTTCGGTGAGGGCGAAGGGATCATGCCGGTGCTGGCGATGCCGTTCTTTATCGCCGGCGTGGCGTCGATGTTTGTCAGCCTGAAGCTTTTCGGCCGTTATAAACACGCACTGATCGCCACCCAGAAAGCCCTCGATACCCCTGAAGAACCTGCGGCGTGGATCGCTCTCGCGGCGCGTCGTCGCAGCGCCTTCCTTGTGGCTGCGCTGCCGGCGTGGATCGGCGCGCTGGCGGTGTTCGTCGGCCTCGAAGCAGTGCCCTTGATGCTGCTGGCGTTGTCCACGGCGGTGCTGTTCTACCTCTACCGTATTCCGCGTCAACTCGGTTGATGCGCCAACTCTGGCTGGCGCTTCTGCTGCTGGCCATCAGCGGCTCGGCGCTGGCGAGTCTGCGCGTGGTCAGCCTTGCGCCGTCTCTGTCGGAAATCGTCGTTGAACTGGATTCAGCCGACCTGCTGGTCGGCGTGCTGGACGCTGGCGAGCGCCCGGCGGCCCTTGCCGGGGTGCCTTCCGTTGGCCGCTATGGCCAGCTCGACATGGAGCAACTGCTCAGCCTGAAACCCGATCTTTTGTTGCTCTGGCCCGGCAGTGTCGGCCCGGCACAGCGTGATCAGCTCAAGCGTTTGAACGTCCCCACATTCGTTGCCGAACCGCACAGCCTTGAACAGCTTTCCGGGCAGATCGAAGCGATTGCCGCTCAACTTGGTCGGCCTGAGCGGGGGCTGAAGTTGGCGGCGGATCTGCGCAAGACACTTGATGGCCTGCGCCAGCGCTATCGTCGCGACACGCCGCTCAAGGTGTTCTATCAAGTCTGGGACAAGCCGCTGTATACGGTGGGCGGAGGGCAGATCATCAGCGATGCGCTGCAGGTGTGCGGGGCGCGCAACGTGTTCGCCGACCTGAGTCTACCGGCGCCGCAGGTGAGTATAGAAGCCGTGTTGCAGCGCAATCCCGAGGTGATTCTGGCGAGTGATCAGGCGCAGCTCGATGCGTGGAAATCCTGGCCGCAGGTGGCGGCGGTGACGCAGGGGAAACTGCTGCTTGTCACTGACAAGGGCCTGGAAAGGCCCAGCGGGCAGATGATCGATGCGACAGCCAAGCTTTGCCACCTCATCGCGCCTGACCGATAACCTGTAGTGAGGGGATTTATCCCCGACCGGCTGCGTAGCAGCCGTAAACCGGTGAGCTCAATCTGGCTGATTCACTGAGGTGTCTGTATTGGGGCTGCTTCGCAACCCATCGGGGATAAATCCCCTCGCCACAGTTGATCGAGTTTGATCTTAGAGTTGCGGCGTCCAAGTGACGCCAAACATCCACGCCCGACCTTCCTCGCGATAACCATATTGGCTGCCGTCATAGCTGTAGTTCGCCCGGCTGTAGCCCTTGTCCAGCAAGTTATCCACCTTCAGATCCAGCTTGATCTCGCGGTTCAGCGCCCAGCTGCTGCGCAAGCCGAACAATGCATAGCCGCCCAACGACTGCCGGTTATCCCGGTCGTCATAGCTGCTGCTTACCGCCTGCCAACTGGCGCCGAGGCTCAGACGGTCGAACTGCCGATCCAGATCCCAACTCAGCGTGCGCCGCGCACGCCGCGCCAGGGTATGGCCAGTATCGCGGTCGCGTGGGTCAATGATCGATACGCCAAGGTTGCTCTGCCAGCCGAACAGTTGCTGTTTCAGCGCCGCTTCAAAACCGTTGATCCGCGCCGAGGCGACGTTCTCAGGTCGTGAATTGCTGCCGAAAATGATCGCGTCTTCCAGGTCCGTACGGTAAATCGAGGCTTCGAGACGGCTGCTGTCGTTCAACTGGCTGCGCCATTGCAGCTCGTAGCTTTTCGAGGTTTCCGGTTTCAGATTCGGGTTGCTGAAATCCGGGTAGTACAGATCGTTGAAGGTCGGCGCGCGGAAGCCTTCGCTGTAGCTCAGCAACAGGTCGTTGTCTGGGTTCAGCGGCAGAGTGAACGTACCGCTCCAGGTGTTCTGGCTGCCGAATTGCTGGTTGTCGTCGTGACGCAGGCCCAGTTCGGTGGAGAAGCTGTCGGCCTGATAGCGATGCTGGATGAACGCGGCGCGGTTCCAGCGGCTGTCCTCATCGAACGCGGTGCTGCTGTTGACCCGGTCTTCATACCAGTCGCCACCAAGGATCAGGCTGTTACGTGCGTCGAGGGTCAGGTCGTTCTGCCAGTTCACCGAATCGCGGTAGGTGTTGAACACCGTGCGTTCATCGCTGAGCTTGTCGAGGGTCTTTTCGCGGTTCTCGGTGTGGCCGAATTCGACGCGGGTTTTCCAGATCTCGTTGACCCGGGCATCGACGTAACTGCTGACGCTGCTGACGTTGAAATCGCTGTAAGGCTGCTGCTGCACCGATTCGAAAGTGTTCATGTCAAAGCGACCGAACGGGTTGTCGAATTCGCTCTTGCCACGGTTATCCAGCAGGTTGGCACCGACTTCGATGTCATCAGTCAGTGCATGACTGAGACTCAGGCTGAGGGACTTGTTGCGGTAAGCATCGTGATCGCTATCGCTGGGATATGACTCGTGGGTGCGATCAATGCCGGCCGTTTCATCGAGACTGGCGCCGAGGTTGAAGCGGGTTTTGTCATCGCCACCGGACAAGCCGAGGCTGCGCTCCCAGGTCTGGTTGCTGCCGACGCCAGCATGCAGGCGCGGCTGCAAACCCTGCTCAGTGCCGCGCCGGGTGAAGATCTGAATCACCCCGCCAATCGCATCGCTGCCGTAAATCACCGAACGCGAACCGCGCAGCACTTCAACGCGCTCGATCTGCTCGATGTTCAGGTGTTGCAGGTTGCTGTCGCCGGAAGTGGAACTGCCGATGCGCTGGCCGTCGACCAGCACCAGACTCTGCGCCGACTGCGTACCGCGAATATAAATCCCGGGCAGACTGCCACGCCCGCCGGCCTGCGCCACCTGCACGCCCGGCACCCGACGCAGCAGGTCTGGCACATCGCTCGGTTGCAGGCGGTCGATGTCTTCGCGGGTAAATACAGTGTTGGCCGCGCTGCTGTCGTTGCGTGCTTCGACCTGGCGGTTGGCGCTGATCAGCGTGTCAGGCAGCTTCAGCGCTTGATCGCGTTCGAAGGTGTCGGCGAGGGCGCTGGCGGCTGGCAGCAGAAGGAAGGGCAGGGCGAGGCGCGAGAGTTTCATCGGGCAGTCCAATGGTGTTTCAGGTGTTCACAAATTTTTGGAGTTCTACAAAACACTGTGGGAGCGGGCTTGCCCGCGATGAGGCCGGCACATTCAACATCAATGTTGACTGTGCCGACGCCTTCGCGGGAAAGCCCGCTCCCACATGGGATATTGCATGTATCCAGCGATTTAGCGGTTGAGCAGTTCCAGACGCTCGCGGATCGACGCTTCGATTCCGGCCTCATCCAGCCCGCACTCCGCCAGCATCTGCGCCGGTTTCGCGTGCTCGACGTAGCTGTCCGGCAAGCCCAGATGCAGCATCGACTTGAGAATATTCTCGCGTGCGAGAAATTCGCTGACCGCGCCACCGGCGCCGCCCATGATCGCGTTCTCTTCGATCGTCACCAGCAACTCGTGGCTGCCGGCAATCTCGCGCACCAGTGCCTCATCCAGCGGTTTGACGAAACGCATGTCGACCACCGTCGCATCCAGCTTCTCGGCGACTTTCAGCGCCTCGGTCAGTTGCACGCCGAACACCAGCAGAGCGACGTTGCTGCCCTGGCGACGGACGATGCCCTTACCGATTTCGATAGGCTCGAGATCTTTCTCGATGTTCGCATTCGGGCCGCTGCCGCGCGGGTAACGCACCGCCGCCGGGCCGTTGTACAGGTGGCCGGTGGTGAGCATTTTGCGCAATTCGTTCTCATCGCTCGGGGTCATGATGAGCATGCCCGGGATGCAACGCAGGTACGACAGATCGAAACTGCCGGCGTGGGTCGGGCCGTCTTCGCCGACCAGACCGGCGCGGTCGATGGCGAACAGCACGTCGAGGTTCTGCACCGCCACATCGTGGACGAGTTGATCGTAGCCACGCTGGAGGAATGTCGAGTAGATCGCCACCACCGGTTTCGCGCCTTCGCAGGCCATGCCGGCAGCGAACGTCACCGCGTGCTGTTCGGCAATCGCCACGTCGAAGTAGCGCAGCGGGAAGCGTTCGCTGAACGCCACCAGATCCGAGCCTTCCTTCATTGCCGGGGTAATCCCGACCAGACGTGGATCAGCCGCCGCCATGTCACACAGCCACTCGCCGAACACTGCCGAATACTTCGGCCCGCCGGCTTTCTTCGGCGCAGCGGCCGGGGCGTCCAGCGGTTCGAGTTTGGTGATTGCGTGGTAACCGATCGGGTCGACTTCCGCCGGGGCGAAGCCTTTACCTTTCTTGGTGACGATGTGCAGGAACTGCGGGCCTTTGAGGTCACGCATGTTGCGCAGCGTGGCGATCAGCGTTGGCAGGTCGTGGCCGTCGATCGGGCCGATGTAGTTCCAGCCCAGCTCTTCGAACAGCGTGCCGGGGACCAGCATGCCTTTTGCGTATTCTTCGGTGCGACGGGCGATTTCCCAGGCGCCTGGCAGGCGCGACAGCACTTTTTTGCTGCCTTCACGCATGCTCGCGTAAGTGCGGCTGGAAAGGATTTTCGCCAGATAATTCGACAGGCCGCCGACGTTGCGCGAGATCGACATGTCGTTGTCGTTGAGGATCACCAGCATGTTGGCGTCGACTTCCGGCGCATGGTTCAGCGCCTCGAAAGCCATGCCCGCCGTCAGTGCGCCGTCGCCGATCACGGCAATCGCCTTGCGATCACTGTTTTGCAGGCGGGCGGCAATCGCCATGCCCAGCGCCGCGCTGATCGAGGTGCTGGAGTGGCCGACGCCAAAGGTGTCGTACTCGCTCTCGGAGCGGCGCGGGAAAGCGGCGATACCGTCCTTCTGGCGCAGGGATTCCATGCGCTCGCGGCGACCGGTGAGGATCTTGTGCGGATAAGCCTGATGACCGACGTCCCACACCAGCCGGTCGTCCGGGGTGTCGAAGACGTAATGCAACGCGATGGTCAGCTCGATGACGCCCAGGCCGGCACCGAAATGCCCACCGGTCTGGCCGACCGTGTAGAGCAATTCCAGGCGCAACTCATCGGCCAGGGTTTCCAGCTCGGCTTCGCCTAACCGGCGCAGGCCGTCCGGCGTATTCGCGCGGTCGAGCAGGGGCGTGGTCGGGCGCTTGCGGGGAATCTCATGAAACGTCGTGGGCATCAGGCGAATCGTTATAGGTATAAAAGATGCGGCAGTTTACCTGATGCATCGCCCCCTGCCCACGCGTTGGTCTTTTTTGGCTGATTCGCCGTCAGTTGCGGCGCTCGACGATATACCGGGCCAGCTCGCGCAACGGCTCGGCTGCCGCGTCAAACGGTCGCAGGGCGTGCAGGGCCTGATCGCGCAGTTCCAGGGCATAGGCCTTGGCGGCGTCCAGACCGAGCAGGGCCGGGTAGGTTGGCTTATCGCGGGCAATGTCGGCGCCCTGGCGTTTGCCGAGGGTTTCGGTATCGCTTTCGACGTCGAGGATGTCGTCCTGCACCTGGAAGGCGAGGCCGATGGCCTGTGCATAAGTCTGCAGGGCCTTGAGTTCATCCTGCTCGGCCCGGCCGCTGGCCAGGGCGCCGAGTTTGACGCTGGCCTCGATCAACGCGCCGGTCTTGTGCCGGTGCATCTGTTCGAGGGCTTTCTGATCGAGCTTCAGGCCAACCGAGCCGAGGTCGATGGCCTGACCGCCGACCATACCCGCCGGGCCTGCCGCATGCGCCAGCGTTGTGACCTGTTGCAGGCGAATGTCTGTGCTCAGATCGCTCAGGCGCGGGTCGAGCAGGGCGCTGAACGCCAGGCTCTGCAAGCCGTCACCGGCGAGAATCGCGCAGGCTTCGTCGAATTTCTTGTGGGTGGTTGGCTGGCCGCGACGCAGATCGTCGTCGTCCATCGCCGGCAAATCGTCGTGCACCAGCGAATAGGCGTGGATCAGTTCAACGGCGCAGGCCGCGCCGTTGGCCTGCTCGGGCTTGCCACCGAGGGCTTCGCATGCGGCGTAGGCCAGTAGTGGACGCACGCGTTTGCCGCCGTTCATCACGCTGTAGCGCATCGCTTCGTAGAGGCGCGCCAGTTCCGGCAGCGGGGCGTTGAACAGGGTTTCCAGGGCCGCGTTGACCCGCGCCTGACTGGTCGCCGAATACGCTGCAATCATTCTGGCTGTTCCGCGTCGAAGGGTTCCTCGGCGAGTTCGCCATCGCGCTCCAGCAGCACTTGCACCTTCTGCTCGGCTTGCGCCAGCGCTGCCTGGCAGTCACGGGTCAGACCGATGCCCTGCTCGAAAGCGGTCAGCGAGTCTTCCAGCGACAATTCACCATTCTCCAGACGCTCGACCAGTGTTTGCAGGTCGGCGAGGGACTGTTCGAAATCCAGTGCAGCTTTTTTGCGGGCCATGGCGGCGATTTCCGGTTGACGTTAAACCGGCGCGACACTAGCAGATAGGGGGGTTATGGGCAAATGAGGTACCTAGTCCAAGGCCGTGCACATAACCCTGTGGCGAGGGGATTTATCCCCGATGGGTTGCGCAGCAACCCCAAAAAGCAGCCGACCGGTTTTTTCAGGGAAAACCGTGGATAACGGTTTACGACTGCTTCGCAGCCGATCGGGGATAAATCCCCTCGCCACAGGTTTTTTTAGGGATTCATGAAGGTTAAGGCTTATTCGGCTCATTTTGTGAGCCGAATAAGAGCGCTATTCGGCTCACGCTCAACAACACTGCGTGATTCTCACCGCAAATCCAGATGTATCCGATTGTTAAAAAACTGCCAAATGGCTAATCTTCGCGCCTTCTACGACCCGACAGTCACGGGTCTTTCAGACGAAACGCAGTTTTCACCGCTGTGAAGTACCGAGGATCGGGTGCAAGGTTTCGTTCAGGCATGGCAGGAGGCATCACATGCGTTCATTTCTTATGCTGCTGATCGGGTTGGCCTGCGCGCCCGCGCTGCTGGCCGCGCCGACTGCCGAGTTGGCGGAACCGGTGGGCGGCTGGCGTTATCACGGTTTGCTCGACCGAACGGAAAACCCGCAAGTCGCCTACCCGACGCCGCCGATCGATCGCGGCGTCCAGCGTAATCGCACAATGATCGAAGGCCAGCTCAAAGCCATCGGCCATATGCGCCCGCCGCACAGCCTCGCCGTCAACGGCAATCCACTGAATCTGTACACCGACGACCAAGGGCGATTTGCCCGCCCGTATGCGTTTGGCGCGGGGTCGAACAGCGTCGAGGTGATCAGCGCCGAAGGCCAGTCGCTCAAGCGTGTGCAATTTTATGAAGCAAATAACCTGCGCACGCCGGCGAAAATTCGTCTTGTCTTGGGATGGGACGATCCGAAAGCCGAACTTGATCTGCACATTGTCACGCCCGACGGTCAGCATGCCTTTTGGGCGCGGCCGGCGCTGAGCAACGGCGGCGGTCTCGACCCGGATGGCGTCGATGGTCCCGGTCCGGAGATGTTCACCATGACCGCGCCGCTGCATGGCACCTATCTGGTTTACGTCAACTATTGGGGCAACTACGGTAACGGCGGCTATAACTTCGATGAGACCAGCAACCAGAACGAGGTGATTACCTCGCAAATCACGCTGGTGCTCAACGAAAACACCGTCGACGAAAAACGCGAGACCTTCATCGTGCCCCTGCGGGCGATCGGTGATCTGCTGCTGGTCAAGACTTTCAACTATTAAGCATCCCGCCACGGATGAAATCGGGCTTTGAGAAGATGAGCGATAACATTGTTACTTCGGCTGCCGACACGCCAGCGGCCAAACCTTCGCGGCGCTGGCCTTTGCTGCTGGCCGGGTTGTGCCTGGTGGCCGGCGTGGCGGGTGGTTTTGGCTGGCTGCTGCTCAAGCCCAAGGCACCGCCGGCGGAATTGGCCAGCGACAAGCTTGGCCTGAGCCGTCCGGATGCGTTGCTCGAAACCCGCTCCCTGAGCCAGTTGCCCAAGGACCTGCTGACGGTACCGTTCCTCAAGGCCACGCTCACCGAAGATTTCGTCTTCTATTACGAAACCCACGCCGACCGCCTGGGCCTGATCGGCAGTCTGCGCCGGATCATCTACGAGCATGATCTGAAGTTGCAGGACAGCCTGATCGAACAGCTTTTCGATCAACCCGCGGACGTTGCGCTGTGGCGCGGCGCTGATGGCCGCTTGAAGGATTTCCTGCTGGTGATGGATCGCGGCGGGCTGGCGAAACTGCTGGAACCGCTGGCGAAAGTCGCGCTGGATGACACGCAGCTTAGCCAGATGGGCGAACTCAAGGTCGGCGGCGATACCGTGCCCCTGTTTCAACTGACCTACAACGCCAGCAAAGCCCTGTTGTTCGCCTCCCACGGCGACAAACTGGTGGTGCTGTCCAACCCGGCCAAGTATTACGACCCGGAAAGTGGCGTCTCTGAAGAGTCGGGCCATGTTTCGCCGCAAGCGCTGGCGGCCCTGCTCAACGGTGAAAAACTGTTCCCGGAAGCCTTCGGCCTGCCAGCAAAAAACCCTGAGACCAAACAGCGTCTCTCGGTCAACTCCAGCGTCCTCGCCATGGGTTATCAGCGCTTTATCCCGAACTTCGCCGGGCTGCGTTTCGACATGGACGACAAGGGCTGGCACAGCTACCTGGCCATGGACGAACTGGACAACCAGCCGGACTTCGATTTCAAACCGGTGTGGCAAGCGATGCCGCTGGGTGCGAGTGCTTGCGTGACCTTGCCGGTCGCGGCTGAACCACAGAAACCTCTGCTGGTGAAACTCGGCGCCGAAGAAGCCGTCGCGCAGACCCTCACCGAGCATGTGGCCGGCGCTGCGGGCCTGTGCTGGTACGCCGATTCACGTTTGTACACGCCATTGCTGGTCGCCAGTCTGAAGGACGAGGACAGCAGCAAACTCGATGGCGACCTCGGCAAACTGTTCGGCTCGATGGTCGGCGCGTTCGAGTCCAACGTTGAAGAAAACGTCTTCCCGGTGGTCGAGAAACAACAAGGTCAGAGCCACGTCTGGCAGCGTCAGGTCAGCTCCAATTTCGGCCCCTATGCGGCGAAGACTGCCGAGAATCCGGACGCGATCAGCGGCAAGGCGTTCATGAAAGTCAGCCTCGCCCGCCACGGCTCGACACTGCTGTTTTCTCTCGACGACAAACTCGTCGACAAGGCTCTCGGCACGCTCGACAAACGCTTCCCGCCGATGGCCGACGTACTGCCCAAAGACGTGCTGATGCCGATCTACTTCGGCCCGGATTCGATGGCGCAACTGATGCAGCAGGAAACCCTCGACAGCCTGCCGCAGGACATGGAACCGGTGTTCTACAACGCCGCGCAAACCTACCTGATCCCGAAACTGCGCACCCTCGGTGGCTACGGCAAATATGCCCTGACCTTGCCGGAAGGCAGCGAGCCTGACGGCCACTGGCAGTGGTTGCCGCTGGAATGGAAAGCGCTGTGACGGCACTGATCCGCAGCCTCGGCCTGCTCGCGCTGTTGCTCAGCGCGGGTGCCCGAGCCGTCGAGGCGCCTGCACTGGATCCGGCGCAATCCCAAGTGTTCCGCGCTTGGTTCGTGCGCATCGCTCAGGAGCAACTGAGCCAGGGTCCAAGCCCGCGCTGGTATCAGCAGGACTGCGCCGGGCTGGTGCGTTTCGCCGCCAACGAAGCGCTGAAGGTTCACGACGACAAGTGGCTGCGCAGCAATGGCCTGTCCAATCGCTACCTGCCGCCAGAGCTGACGCTCAACGATGAGCAGCGCAAGCTCGCCCAGCAATGGCAGCAGGGCGGCGGCAAGGTCGGGCCGTACGTCAACGCAATCAAACTGATTCAGTTCAACAGTCATCTGGTCAGCCGCGACGTGTCCCAGGCACGCCCCGGCGACCTGATGTTTTTCGATCAGGGCGACGACCAGCACCTGATGATCTGGATGGGTCGCTACATCGCCTATCACACTGGCACCACCACCCCCACTGACAACGGCATGCGTTCGGCAAGCCTGCAGCAACTCATGACATGGAAGGACACCCGATGGATACCCGACGCAGCCAACCCCAACTTCATCGGCGTCTATCGACTGAACTTTCTCTCCCAATGACCGGTGCCCGCATGCTGCGACTCTGCGCTCGAATTTCCCTGCTGCTGGCGCTGTTGTTGCCATTGGCGACCGTCAACGCTGAAGACTCGGTGGAGCCAAGCGGCTACACGCCGGTCTCCGGTGAAAGCTTCTTCCTGCTCGCCGACAGCAGTTTCGCCGCCGACGAACAGGCGATGGTGCGCCTTGAAGCGCCGGGCCGCGACTACCGCCGGTTCCGCATGGAACCGTACGGCGGCGCGGACATTCGCGTGTATCGCATCGACAAGCCGCTGGACTTCCTCAAGCGCCAGAAGAACCTGCACCGCGTGGTCAGTGACGGTCAGTTCAAGGGTGAAGGCCTGTCCAATACCCTCGCGTATCTGTGGGACAACTGGTACCGCAAATCCCGTCGGGTGATGCAGCGCGCGTTCTCCTACGAATCGCGCAAACAGGTCACCGAGGAAGTGCCGGAACTGAAGATGGGCAATGCCATCGCCGCGCCGACGCCATACGACGCACAGCCGCAATTTGCGCTGATCCCGGGTCTGCCGGTGGTCAGCCAGTTCCGTTATCCGCTGTGGCAGGCCAAGCCGATTCAGCCGCCGGCCGGGGTCAATCTGGCCGGCTCTTCCAGCGACTTCGTCAGCGTCGCGCCGGGCAACGTCTACATCCCTCTGGGCAACCTGAAGCCGGGTCTGTATCTGGTCGAAGCACTGATCGGCAAGTACCGCGCGACCACCATGGTTTTCGTCTCCAACACCGTTGCCGTCAGCAAGATTGCCGGTGATGAGTTGCTGGTCTGGGCTGCGCGCAAACACGAAGGCAGCTCGGTGCCGAAGGTCAATGTGCTGTGGACCGATGGACTCGGCGTGATGAGCAGCGGCGCCACCGATGCCGATGGTTTGCTGCGCCTGAAACACGTCAGCCCCGAGCGTTCGTTCGTGATTGGCGAAGACGAAGAGGGCGGGGTGTTCGTCTCCGAGAACTTCTATTACGACAGCGAAATCTACGACACCAAACTCTATGCCTTCACCGACCGGCCGCTGTATCGCCCGGGCGATTGGGTGTCGCTGAAAATTGTCGGTCGCGAGTTCAAGAATGCACGGGATTCGGTGTTGCCGGGGGCGGCCGATGTCACTGTCAGCGTGCTGGATGCGACGGGCACCGAATTGCAGCGTCTCGATTTGAAACTCGATTCGAAGGCCGGCACTCAGGGCCGTTTCCAGTTGCCGGATAACGCCGTGGCCGGTGGTTACGAGATTCGTTTCCACTATAAGGATCAGGCCTACAGCAGCGCCTTCCGTGTTGCCGAGTACATCAAGCCGCACTTTGAAATTTCGCTGAACCTGGCCAAGCAGGAATACCGCACGGGCGAACCGGTCAAGGGCAGCCTGGTGCTGCTCTACCCAGACGGTAAACCGGTGGCCAACGCCAAGCTGACCCTGAGTCTGCGTGCCCAGCAATTGTCGATGGTCGACAACGAGCTGCAATACCTTGGGCAATTCCCGGTGGAACTGACCAGCACCGAACTGACCACCGACAGCAAGGGCAACGCGACCCTCGACCTGCCGGCGGCCGACAAGCCGAGCCGCTACATGCTCACCGTGTTTGCCAGCGATGGCGCGGCGTATCGGGTCAAGACCACCAAGGAAATCCTCATCGACCGGGGCGCGGCAAGCTTCCGCTTGAGCGCGCCGCAACGCTTCAGTGCCGTCAATGACAAGGTTGCGTTCAGCTACGCCAACGAGGGCGGCACCGAGCAGAGCAAAGCGGTCACGCCGAGCAGTTACGCCTGGGTGCGTCTGGAAGACCAGAGCACCGGCGAGGGCAAGCTTGCGGCCAAGGACAAAGGCTTCAGCATCGCCTTCGAGCGTCCGGGTACTTACAACCTGACATTGAAGGATCAACACGGTCGCGTACTCGGTGCCACTGGCCACTCGGTCACTGGCGATGGCGTCAAAGCGGTGCCGGGCACCGTGGAAATCGTCCTCGACAAACCGGAGTACAAGTCCGGCGATGAAGCGCTGGCGCTGATCACCTTCCCGGAGCCTGTGAGCGATGCACTGCTGTCGCTGGAACGCGACAAGGTCGAAGCCACCGCGCTGCTGGCCAAGGGCGGCGACTGGCTGAAACTGGAAAAACTCAGCGACACCCAATACCGCGCACGCATCCCGGTGAAGGACAACTTTGCGCCGAACCTGACCTTCTCCGTGCTGTACACCAAGGGTGGCCAGTACAGCTTCCAGAACGCCGGGATCAAAGTGGTAGCGCCGCAAATCGACGTGGCGATCAGCACTGACAAAGCGGTTTATCTGCCGGGCGATACCGTCACCGTCGACCTGACCACGCAGTTCGCCGGCAAAGCGATACCGGCGCACCTGACCGTCAGCGTGGTCGATGAAATGGTCTACGCGCTGCAACCAGAAGTTGCGCCGACCATCGACCAGTTCTTCTATCACCCACGCCGCAACAACGTGCGTACCAGCGCCAGCCTGTCGTTCATCAGTTACGACGTGGCGTTGCCGGGCAGCCCCGGCGCGCCGGGCAAGGCCAACCGCAGCGAGCGCGGAGTGAAAGTGCTGGAGCGTCCGCGTCGCGAAGACGTCGACACCGCCGCATGGCAACCAGAGTTGTTGACCGGTGCTGACGGCAAAACCCGTTTCACCTTCAAGATGCCGGACTCGCTGACCCGCTGGCGCATCACCGCGCGGGCGATTGCCGATGACGGTCAGGTCGGGCAGAAGAAGCAATTCGTCCGCTCGGAAAAACCGCTGTACCTGAAGTGGAGCGGCCCGAGCAAATTCCGCAAGGGCGATCAGCCGCAGCTCGGCGTGTTCGCGTTCAGCCAGGCCGAGAAACCGGTGAAGGCTGAACTGGTCACCCATTACGCTGGCACCGAACAGCGCCTGCCGGTGACCCTGAACAACGGCATCAACTACCTACCGCTGCCAGCATTCACGTTGGCCTCCGGCGAGTGGACGGCGGAGCTGGTGCAGGACGGCAAAACCGCCGATGCCCTGGCTGTACGCCTGAGTGCGACGGGTGACGGCTGGCAAGTAACGCAGACCCAGAGCCTCGACGTGGCCAGCGGCGACACACCGCTAAGCCTGCCGGCGGACGCCACCGACATTCGCCTGCGTCTGGATGACAGTCCGCAAGCGTTGTTCCGTTCGGCCCTCGATGATCTGCTGAGCTACCCGTACGGCGGCGTCGAGCAGACGGCCAGTCGTTTGTTGCCGTTGAGCATCGCTTATCCATCGCTGGCGTCGAACCCGCAAACCCGCGATCGCCTGCGTCTGATCATGCAGAACAGCCGTTTGCGTCTGGTGCAAATGGCCGGGCCGTCGGCGAGCTTCACCTGGTGGGGTTACGACGGTGAGCCTGACGCGTTCCTTACCGCGTACGCCTATTACGCCGACTGGAACGCCAGCCAGGTGCTGGAGCTGACCCTGCCGCCGGAGCATTGGCAGCGGGTGCTGGAGGTCTATGCCAAGCAGGCGCCGAACACGCCGCTGCTGCAACGGGCGCTGATTCTGTCGTTCGCCAAGCAGATGCATCTGCCGGTGAACACGCTGCTCAGCGGTTTGATGGACGATCTGGCCAAGGCTGGTGAAGGCAACGCCGAAACCCTGATGGACGATGGCGGAGACAGTCTGGTGATGAGCGATCCGCAATCGGCGCTCGGTCTGGCCGCGGCGCGAGTCTTGACCGCGTCGCTGGCCACGCAATCGAAAGTGGCATTGCCCGAAGCGTTCAATCGTCAGGTAGGTGCGGCGCAACAACGTCTGTCGGTCAGCTCGCAGCCTTTCGCCGAGGCGCTGAATCTGTCGCTGCAACCGTTTGATCAGTCGCGTGCGACGGCGTTGCTGCAACGCCTGCTGCCACAGCAATCGACCCTCGAACGCGCCTTGGCGCTGAGCTGGTTGCAACGCAGCATCGCGCAGGCGTCGCCGACCATCGCGCTGACCCCGGGAGAAGGCTGGAAGAAAAATTACGGCGCGACCGGCGAGATGTTCTGGACATGGCAGGGCGCGACGCCGGTGCCGAGCGTGTTGTCCGTCTCGGGCACTCAAGAGCGTCCGCTGCGCGCCGCGCTGAGCTTCCAGACCCAGCAACCGGCCGTCGATCCAATGGCCGTGACCATCACCCGTCGTCTGTCGCGGCTGGTGCCGGGTGACGAAGCGTTCACCTTCAAACTGGAGGCGGTGGGCACCAAGCCGCTGTCCAGCGACAGTCTGTACCTGGACGAAGTGATCCTCACCAGCAAAGCGCCGAAGCCGCTGCGCTACGGCATGCTCGAAGTGCCGCTGCCACCGGGTGCCGATGTCGAACGCACCACGTGGGGCATCAAGTTGCAGGGCAAGGACGGCACCGAGCCGACCGCGCTGGAGAAGGCGCGCTTCGAACCGGGGCAACTGGCCTACGCGGTGCCGGTGGATGCGCTGAGCGGCGAATTGCGTCTGCGTCATCTGGTGCGGTTCTCGCAGAAGGGGCAGTTCAGCCTGCCGCCGGTGCGTTTCACCCAGGTCTACGCGCCGCAGCATCAGGCTCAAGAAGCGAAAGCCGCCCTCGGTCAGGTCACGGTCAACTGACATGACCCGGCCGCTGTTGTGGCTGCTGTTATGGCTGATTCCTGCGCTGGCGACGGCGCAGGATGAGCCGTTGCGCGTGGCGTACAAGGGTGAGTTGTTGTCGTTGAGTCAAACGCAGCTGATTGCTCGCGAACCGTTGCCGTCTTCGCTGGATGCACCGCTGGGCAGTCTGTGGAAGCTGTTCATTTATGCGTGGCTGGTGGATACCGGTGCTCGCGAACCGGCTTATGAATGTCGCGGACAGTCGAAAGAGGAAGTCTACTGCTGCTCGGCGGGCGGCAAGATCGAGCGAGATCAGGCACTGGTGAAATCCTGCGGGTTGTACTTTGAACCGGCGCGATTGGGCATTGCCGCCGCTGACTGGCGCACGTATTGGCAGGCTCGGCAGGCGCCGTCGTGGTTGCTGGAATTGCCTTCGGTGCAGGCGGCCACGCGGGTTTCTGTGGCTGACTTGCTCAAGGTGTTGGCTTCGCTGCCAGCGCAGGAGCAGATGCGCCGGGTGTTGCTCGATGTGGTGCTGAACGCTGCCGACGGCAATGTCGTCGGTGAACTCGGCGGACGCCTGCGGGTGAAAACCTGGAGCTGGCTCGGCGATCAGGATCGGCATTCGCGGCAGGGTGGTTTTGCTGGTTGGACGGCTGATGGCTCGCCGCTTTGGGCTGGTGGACGCGGCACCAGTCAGATGGTTTTGCGTCATTACGGCCAGGCGTTGGCGACTGTGCTGCCAGCGGCATGGCCGGCGGAGGCGGGGCGCTGCGTCGAGGTCGGGCTGTTCTCGCGCTATCCCGTCACCCGCGTGCTGGCGGGTGACCGGGTCGTAACTTCCGGCCCGTTACAGGGTGACTACCGCGTCGAATTCGCCAACGGCAATGCGCTGGATATCCACAGCGCCGGCGAACTGTTTCTGCTCAACGACAAACTCGTCGCCAGACTGGATCGCGAAGAATACGTCGCCCGCGTGCTGGAGCGCGAAGCCAAACCCGAGCCGGCCGAAGCCGCCAAAGCTCTGGCCGTGGCGATCCGCACTTATCTGCTGCAAAACGCCACGCGCAACGGTGATTGCCTGAGCATCGACGACAGCAGCACCCGCCAGCGCGTCGCCCCACGTCCGGCTTCTACCGAGTCGCGCAATATCGCCGCTTGGACCGCCGATCTGGTGTTGGCCGGCAGCACCGTCACCTATCACTCCGATCAGCCCGGCCCGGACAAACTCGCCTGGCAACAAGCGGTCGAGCAAGCCAACGCCGGTCAGCGTTACGACGCGATTCTGCTGCACGCCTATCCGCGCGCCAGCCTCAGCCGCTGGGACAACCCGGTTGCCTCCTGCGAAGCGCTGCCCGCCGCGCAAGACTGGTTGCAAAAACAGCGACGCGGCTGGCGCCCGACGCTGGAAAGCGAAACCGGCTACAACGAAGTCAGCACATTCGCCGTGTGCAAACTCGCTTTCGGCCGCCCCTTCGTCGACCGCGAACGCCAGCGCATTTACGTGCGCGGCGTCCTGACGTTGCAGGATCGCCTCGACTTGACTCACGAATATCTGCACCTGGCCTTTGAAGCACATCCCAATGGTCAGGATGAAACCTACATTGAAGGGCTCGCCCGTCACCTCTTGCTGGAATAGGCCATGACACTCCGTTATCCACAGGTCTTGCTGCTGCTCTGCACGTTGACCGCGCTATCGCCGGCCATCGCCGCCGACAGCGTCAAACTCGACACCCCGATCGGCGGCTGGCGCAGCGGCGCCCCCGAAGGCGAGGGTGAAAGCTTCCGCCAGACCGTTAACTACCCGGCCTCGTCGGTAAATACCCCGGTCGGTCAGGCCAACACCGCCCGCATCAGCGGCGAAATCAAAGCCACGCCAAAGAGCCGCGAGCCCGGCCGCTTGATCGTCAACGGCGTCAGCATGCCGTTGAAAATCGACGACAGCGGGCGCTTCGACCGCCCGTTCTCCTTCCCCAACGGCAGCAACAGCGTCGAAGTGCGCAGCCCCGACGGGCAACAACGTCACCGCACGCAGTTCCTCAACACCAGCGGCGGCGCCACCCCGGCGAAACTGCGCGTATTGCTGGCGTGGGACAGCGACGGCACCGACCTCGACCTGCACCTGATCACCCCCGACGGCGCGCACATCTGGTACGGCGACCGCACCGCCGCCAACGGCGCAGCGCTCGACGTTGACGTGACCACGGGTCACGGCCCGGAAATCTTCGCGATGCCGGCGCCGATCAAGGGGCAGTATCTGGTGTACGTAAACTACTTCGGCGGTGGTTATCGCAGCGATGAAGACGGCAGCGATGAAGCGGTGCAACCGGTGACCACGGCGCAAGTCACGGTGATCACGGAGGAAGGAACTCCAAGCGAGAAAATGGAGACCTTCCTGGTGCCGATGCGGGCGGTGGGGGAGTTGACCTTGGTGAAGTCCTTCAGCTACCCGTGAATCACCTAATCATTTAGGAAAAACACCGCACAGGGCATTGCCTTCGTAACCGTGAACAATCGGCCCCAGCACCATAAGTGGGCCGCAGGCGTAGAGCGGGGATGACACTGTTTGTTGCGTGTCGAGCAGAACGACTTCCCTGCCGAATTCGTCGCTGCCAAAGGATTGCTCGTAGTACGAACTGCACACCGGCAGCTTCAACGGCACCGGGATCACCAGCGCCCAGACCGTGATCCCGCACCATTCGCGGGTGGGAGTTGATGTTGCTGTTCGGGTGATTTGCGGGGTGATCGAGCGGTAACTTTGCGCTCTGTAGGCATCGGTTTTCAGTGTGACTTTTTCCGGGAGGGAGATGCCTACTCCGACGCATGCGGAAAGACAGAGGTACAGCGTTATTGCGGCGGCGGATTTCAGTTGTGAACTCAAAGTGCGGGGGATCAATTTCTAACTTCCTTGTGGAGTGATTCTCGGACTTATAGCTTGGCCAACTACGTTGGACGGCTACTTAAAGGGTTTCCAGCAAACCAATGGCAATGTGGTTGTCGAGTTGCTGGCGATGGCGCTTTTCAGGATTTCGGTTTCTGCTACGGACGCGCTACGCCAGCCCCAGATACAACGAACGCAACGTCTGCACCCGATTGCGTCCCTGATGCTTGGCGCCATAAAGCGCCTGATCCGCCTCAGAAAGCAGCCGCGACAGGTCGTAACCCGATTCATGGGTGGTGACCACGCCGATACTGACGCTGAGCAGACCCGGTTCCAGAATGGAGAGCCGGGCGAAGGCGTGGCGGACTCGCTCGGCAATCTCCAGCGCAGTCGGCTCATTGCATGCACCGAGCAGGCAGGCAAACTCCTCGCCGCCGATGCGCCCGAAAACATCCTCCTCACGCAGGCTATCCATCAGGACACCGCTGAACGCGATCAACGCCTGATCGCCGACAGGATGGCCGTAGGTGTCGTTCAAACGCTTGAAGTGATCCAGATCGCAAAGCAGCAGCGCCGCCGGTTCGGCCCGCTGCTGACTGTCGTCCAGCAAGTGGGTGGCGTGCAGCATGAAGGCTCGACGATTGCCGATGCCGGTCAATGGATCGCTGAACGCCGCAGCCCTGAGTTTCAGCTCGGCGCGCTCTTTGACCATCGCCAGAGTGATGTAAGCGATGCCAATGACATACAACATCGACTCAAACAGCATGAACGAAAAGAACGGTACGCCTTCACCGTTGCCGAGCAAGGCTTTGGTCACCGGCAAGCCGTCATCGGTGGCACTGCGCACGGCGTAGAACACGGTATGCGAAACCGTCAGCAGCAACGCTGGCATGAATGCGACGTCCAGGCTGTGGCGGCTGCGCCAGAGTTCCAGCGTCGTCAATACGCCGTAACCGAATGCCAGCAGCGAATAGACCAACACACGGTTCGGCATCGAATGGTAGAAGGCCGGTATCAGACACATCAGCAGCCAGATCACGCAGCCAGCCAGAATCCCCGGCAAGCAAGGCTTGCGACCGACCAGTGTGCGCATGGCCGTCCAGTTGAACGCTGCACTGAGCAGCAGAACAACGTTGCCGAAAAGGATCGGAATGAAATCGGCGCCCCGATCACGCCAACTGACCAGCACCACACCCAGCGCCCCCAGCAACATCATGCTGCCGAGGTAGGCCAGTGAAGGTTCACGGGTTTCGCGATACCAGGCGTGCAGGGTCAGCAGTCCCATCAAAAAGAAGACGAAGACCGAAACGACCAGCAGGGTCGGGATATGCAGGACCATTCCATGGATTCCCGTGAGGCTCAATACCGGAATCCGGCCGGTGAAGGGGATGCGGGTAATTACAGAGGGGTGGTGATTGGGCCGGGATTTAGCACCGAGGCGGTGGAATTGGCAAGTGCTGGCTGCGCAGGGATTCACCGGAACCCCTCCAGGCTCAACCCTGTTTCCGCGTTTCACGGCGTGGTATCGGTACTGGAGATTTGGGGCATCAAGGAAACGCCGAAATGCTCGTCGCCTGGTCCTGACGCCGCATCGACACAACCTGCGGGCGTCACGCTGACGCTTACTGGCGTTGCGCCTCAAATACGGCTTAGAAATCTTCGGTCGTAACTGACGCATTGATATAAAAGAATGTTATTTCTGACCACGATTCACGCCTGTTTACGGGCGTTTCTTCGGAGCCCATTCCTAACACATACCAAAGCTGCGTATTGTTATCACGATAAGAAAAAAATGATGAATCCCAGCCGCAACAGATATACCGCAGCTTGGGCATTGCGAAGCTGCCGCTCATGTAGCGTTCAGCCGCAAGTGCATCCGAGCCTTTGACGCGATATCGAGCATTGAGCGGTTTGCCCAACTGTTCGTTGTCTTGAGTACACTCCAGAAATTCGACGAAGGCAGGCTTGTCGCTGAGTTTCGCCAGAAAATCCCCACATTGCGGTCCGGCCATCGCGCTGCCAGCCAACAGGGATAAGCCAGCGAAGACAAGTCCGCTAATCAGTCTGCTCATGTAGTTATCCACGATAAGTGCGCCAACGTATTTTCCTCGTGCTTCTCTCATACGATCAGGCGGCGAGGCCATGTATTGGGCGCCTATTGATACAGCGTCACACTGCTCAAGTTATCAGGAAGATTATTTCAGACATTAAAAAGCCGGCTTGTGGCCGGCTTCTCGGGGACTGGCTTGGTTTATTTTTGGTAAACCGCGCCAGCCTTCAAAACGTACACCCGGATCTGCGTCCGGCTGTGGGACTTGGTCAGACGTTGGTCTGCCGCGTCGGGCGTCATCGCAGCCGCCGGGAGCGGGTCGATGCGCAAATGTGGGGCGCAGGATACTGAGTTTTGCCCGGGATTCCCAGCCTGAAGTGCGGGTTAGAGCGACTGCAGCGGTACAAATCAGGATTTTGTACTGTTTTTCAGGGCCTCTTCGCGGGCAAGCCCGCTCCCACAGAGTTCTGTGTGAACCGGCGTCAGTCAAAACAACTCAGAGAAACGGCACCACTGGCCGGCGTTTGCTCAGGGTCGACCACCAGAATACCCAACCCAATATATGGATCCTTTGCTCTTCAATCTGCGCCGGGTGGAAGACTTCGTCCGGGTATTCGGCGTTGTTGTGGCTGCGCAGTCGCAGGCCGTTGCCGGGCATGCGGTGCAGGTATTTGATGCGCAGCATGCCGTCGTGTTCGATGGCGTAGATTTCGCCGTCAACGACTTGGGTCAGGCTGCGGTCGATGGCGACGATAGAGCCGTCTTCGATGCGTTCGGCCATGCTGTTGCCGATCATGTGCGCGCAGATGGCGTCGGCGGGACGAATTTCCAGTTGCTCCAGGTGCGCGCGTAGCAGGCGGATGGAGAAGTCCGGGTCTTGAATGACGTGGGTTTTGTCGGAGCCGTTGGCCAGGGGTGTTTCTTTGAAGAATGCCAGTTCGAGGTCGTTGGGGTGGATGAATCGATAGGCGCCCTGGGGATCTTGGGCGTCATAGCTGTCGCCGTTGCTGGCAGGCGGAGTCAGGCTCGGCACCTCTTTTGTGCCTTCGCCGGTTTTCAGCCATTCGCTGTTGACGGACAGCAGGCGTGAGACTTCTTCCATGCGATACGCCGGGACGCCCCGGGTGTACCAGTTGTGGACATTTTGGGCTTCCGTGCCCCAGAACTTTGCGAAACCCGTCGTCGAGATGTTCGCAGCTTCCAGGAGTGCCTTGAATCTTGGACCGCTAGTGTTCTTTCTCATAAACACGGAGTCTACGGCCGTGCCAGAGCAGTTTGAATAAACCGGGCGTTCAAAAACGGGCTGAATTTTGCGACGGGATGTAAGACGTCCTTGTGGGAAATTACACAGGCTAAAACTTTTTTGTAGTCCTCCATAAACACTCTGTTTAAGGCGGTTTTTCCCGGGCACAAAAAACCCCGGATCAACCGGGGTTTTCTTCAAGCATCACGCGTAGGGCAGGTGCTTAGCCTTTGTAGGCAGCAACCGACTTGGTGATCGCGTCGCGTGCGGCGTCTGCGCCGGCCCAACCTTCGATCTTGACCCATTTGCCTTTTTCGAGATCTTTGTAGTTCGCGAAGAAGTGTTCGATCTGCTGGATCAGCAGTGGTGGCAGGTCGGTGTATTCCTTCACGTCGACGTACAGCTGGGACAGCTTGTCGTGTGGAACTGCGATGACTTTGGCATCGCCGCCGCCGTCGTCGGTCATGTTCAGGATGCCGACTGGACGTGCGCGGATGACCGAGCCTGGCGCAACCGGGTAAGGGGTCACAACCAGCACGTCGAGGGGATCACCGTCGTCAGCCAAGGTGTTCGGGATGTAACCGTAGTTGGCCGGGTAGAACATTGGGGTGGCCATGAAACGGTCAACGAACAGGCAATCGCTGTCTTTGTCGATTTCGTATTTGATCGGCGCGTGGTTGGCCGGGATCTCGATCGCGACGTAGATGTCGTTCGGCAGGTCTTTGCCAGCCGGAATCTTGCTGTAGCTCATTGGGCGTTGCCCCCGTAGTTGACCAAAAACACTTGGCCGGATTGACCAAAAAGTGGCGGCGATTATAGGCATATTCTGCCGGGCGCGCCATGTACCGAAAGTCGTGCAGAGCTTAGTCGTGCGCCTGATAGACCGGGTCCGTGGCCTGAAGTTGCCGCAGTCTGCCCAACGGATCCTGACGATAGAAAAGCTGCAGTTGCGCGTAGACCTGTGGATAAGCTTCGTCGAGCAGATCCGGGGCGCTGAAAAAGTACTCGCTGGTGACGGCGAAGAACTCGGCCGGGTTCTCGGCGGCATACGGGTCAATGGCCGTTTCGGCGTCAGGGTTGCGGTCGAGTTGATGATTGAGGTCGTCGTAAGCCTTTTGCATCACCTCGGCCCAGTCACTGACGCGCATGTCGGCGTGCAGCGGCGGCAGGCCATTGGCGTCGCCGTTGAGCATGTCGAGTTTGTGCGCCAGTTCGTGGATTACCAGGTTGTAGCCTTCCCAGCCACCACTGGCCATCACGCCAGGCCAAGCGAGGATGATGGGCCCCTGCTGCCAGGCTTCGCCGCTGTGTTCGCCGTCCCATTCATGCTCGACGCCGCTGGCATCGCGATGGCGTTGCGGGCTGAGGAAGTCGTCGGGATAGAGGACGATTTCGTGGAAGCCCTGATACCAGTTCAAATCACCGAGGTTGAGCAGCGGCAACTGCGCCTGGGCGGCGAGCAGCAGGCGTTGTTCTTGATGCAGTTCGACGCCGGGCAGGGCGGTCAGGTGTTTTTCCTCGAGAAACAGCACGCAGGCTTCGCGCAACCATTGGTCTTCGGCGGCGGTGATGCCGTCAAGAAAGCTCAGGTGATGGCGCACCCGTTGCCACATGTCATCGGCAATCGGGTGCTTCGCCAGAATGCGCCGGCGTCGCCAGGCGCTCAGCGACCACATCGGCTTAGTGCGATTGCGCTTTGGTGCCGCCGAAACGGCTACGCACGACGCCAATGATCATCGGCACCAGCGACAGCAGGATGATGCCCACCACTAGCAGCGACAGGTTCTTCTTGATGAACGGCACGTTGCCGAAGAAGTAACCCAGCGTCACCAGACCGCCGACCCACAGCACGGTACCGAAGACGCTGAAACCGAAGAAGCGTGGGTAGGGCATCTTTGCCACGCCGGCGACGAATGGCGCGAAGGTACGAATGATCGGCAGGAAGCGCGCCAGGGTCACGGTCTTGCCACCGTGCTTGTCGTAGAAGTCGTGGGTCTGTTGCAGGTAATCGCGGCGGAAGATTTTCGAGTTCGGGTTGCTGAACAGCCTTTCTCCGGCCGTTCTTCCAATCACGTAATTGGTGCTGTCGCCCAGGATTGCCGCCAGCATCAGCAGGCCGCCGAGCAGCACGGGGTCCATGCCTCCGCCCGCCGCAACGGCGCCGGCGATGAACAGCAGCGAATCGCCCGGCAGGAACGGCATCACCACCAGACCTGTCTCGCAGAAAATCACCAGGAACAGGATGGCGTAGATCCATGGCCCGTAATTGTTCACCAGCAAATCGAGGTAGACGTCGAGATGCAGGATAAGGTCGAGCGGGTTGAAATCCATGGAGGCACCTGTGGTGATGGCCCGACTCGGCAGGCCTGTGCGGATGACTTGGTGTAAGCCTACAACGGGGTGTAGTTTTTCTTACAAGCCGGAAAGATCGGGATTATACGGTCTGAAAGATGAAAAGCGCGTTGGTTTTGTAGCGGGTGATGTCGGGGTGTGAGGATTTGTCAGGGAAGCATGGGTTGTCGTGCCGAGCGCTTTGTTGTGGTGATGGAGCTTGCTCCCGCTGGAGGGCGCAGCACTCCCGAACCCGCAGGCATGCGGTGAGCCTGCAGGATCGAGGTGTTGGGGCTTGGGGCTGCTTTGCAGCCCGGCGGGAGCAAGCTCCCTCGCCACAGGAACTGCCCACAAATATGCCGTCGATGCAGGTGTTCAGAGCTCTTCGCTGATCGGCAGCACGTAGTTCTTGAACTCGGTGTCTTCCTTGAATCCGATCGATTCATAGGTTTTCTGCGCCACCTCGTTATCGGCACTGGTGGACACGCGCATGCGCACGGCCTGGGTTTCCTTGGCCATTTTTTTTGCGGTGCGGATCAGGTTGTCGGCGACCAATTGGCGGCGCGCATCTTCGGCGACGTAAATGTCATTGAGGATCCACACGCGCTTGAGCGACAGCGAGGAAAAGCTTGGATACAGCTGACAGAAACCCATCAGTTTTTTGTCGTCATCATCGGCCAGGGCCAGATAGATCACCGATTCCTTGCGGCGCAGGCGTTTTTCGAGAAACGCGCGGGAGGAATCCGGATAAGGCAGGGAACCGTAGAACTCGCGATATTTGACGAACAACGGAGTCAACAAATCCAGATGTTCGAGGGTCGCTTGAATAATCCGCATGATAGGTCTCGTCTTCAAGTGGCTGTCTTCAACTGCTCTGACGGCGATGGGAAACCTTGGCGGCCGTGTATCGATCCTGCCTGAAACCCGCGCAGAAACGCAATGCGGAAACGGTTCAGGTTGGGGGCGGACCGAGTAGGAAGTTTCCTTTCATGTCTGCACCGGCGTCCGCTTCCAGCGTCTGAACCTGCGCCTCGTCCTTCAGATTGACCCCCGACAGCTGCCGCCGGCAGGCCTCGCGCATCAGGTACAGCAAGCGATGCGCCGCCATCCCGTAGCTCAAGCCCTCCAGCCGCACGTTGGAAATGCAATTGCGGTAGGCATCGGTCAGTCCGATTTTTGGATTGTAGGTGAAATATAAACCGAGGCTGTCCGGCGAACTGAGGCCCGGGCGCTCACCGATCAGCATCACGACCATTTTTGCGCCGAGCAGTTGACCAATTTCATCACCGACGGCGACCCGCCCCTGTTCCACCAGAACGACGGGGGCAATGGACCAGTTGTCAGCACTCATCTGCTCTTCCAAGCGTGTGAGGAACGGCAATGTATGCCGATGCACAGCCAGTGCCGACAGGCCGTCAGCCACGACAATCGCCAGGTCAATGTCGCCGGGATGCGCTTGCGCGTAATCGCGCAGGGTTTGCGCCGAGTCATCGCTGAGCTTGCGCCCCAGATCCGGGCGTTGCAGATAGCTGTTGCGATCGGTCGCCGCGCTGTGCAGCAACAGGCTCTCGCGCCCGCGCTCGCTGAGTTGCGCGCTGAGTCCGGCGTGATCAAACGGCAGATGCACCGCATCTCGCGCTTGCGCGTGAGCAAACTGGAAGTCCAGCTGGGCACTGGTCGGCAGGCTGGTGCCGGTGCGGCCGAGGGCGATGCGTGCCGGGGTCAGCCGGCGCAGTTCCAGCCATGGGTTTTGCGGGTCGACAGGCGGTTTTTCCATAAGAGTCATCCCAGTTGCGCCAAGGCCTGGCGAAAGGCCGGCGGCAGGTTATTGCCGAAATGCACCTTGCCATCCGCTTGGGTGAAGATGCCCATTCTGGCCAGCCATTGTTCAAACTCCGGCGCCGGTTTCAGACCCAGAGTCTGGCGCGCGTAGAGCGCGTCGTGGAACGAAGTGGTCTGGTAATTGAGCATGATGTCGTCGGAGCCGGGGATGCCCATGATGAAGTTGATCCCGGCCACGCCCAAGAGGGTCAACAGGGTGTCCATATCGTCCTGATCGGCTTCGGCGTGGTTGGTGTAGCAGATGTCGCAGCCCATCGGCACGCCGAGCAGCTTGCCGCAGAAGTGGTCTTCGAGGCCGGCGCGGATGATCTGTTTGCCGTTGTAGAGGTATTCCGGGCCGATAAATCCTACGACTGTGTTCACCAGAAACGGCTTGAAATGTCGCGCCACGGCGTAGGCCCGTGTCTCGCAGGTCTGTTGATCGACGCCGTGATGGGCGTTGGCCGACAGGGCGCTGCCCTGACCGGTTTCGAAATACATCAGGTTTTGCCCGAGGGTGCCGCGATTCAGGCTCAGCCCGGCGTCGTAGCCTTCCTGCAAGACATTCAGGTTAATGCCGAAACTGGCGTTGGCCGCTTCGGTGCCGGCGATGGACTGGAACACCAGGTCCAGCGGCACCCCACGGTTGATTGCCTCGATCGAGGTGGTGACGTGGGTCAGCACGCAGGCCTGAGTCGGGATGTCGTAGCGCTGGATGACCGCGTCGAGCATTTCCAGCATCGCGCAGATCGAGGCGATGCTGTCGGTGGCCGGGTTGATGCCGATCATCGCGTCGCCGTTGCCGTACAGCAGGCCGTCTAGAATGCTCGCGGCAATACCGGACGGCTCGTCGGTCGGGTGATTGGGTTGCAGACGGGTCGACAGACGCCCGCGCAGGCCGAGGGTGCCGCGAAATTTCGTCACCACGCGAATTTTCTGCGCGACCAGCACCAGATCCTGCACGCGCATGATCTTCGACACCGCCGCGACCATTTCCGGCGTCAGTCCGGGGGCGAGGGCGCGCAGGCTGGTTTCATCGGCCGCCTCGCTGAGCAGCCAGTCGCGGAAACCGCCGACGGTGAGGTGGCTGACCACGGCAAAGGCCTGTTTGTCGTGGGTGTCGATGATCAGCCGGGTGACTTCATCGGACTCGTAAGGAATCAGCGCTTCCTGCAAAAAATGCGTCAGCGGGATGTCGGCCAGCGCCATTTGTGCGGCCACGCGCTCGCCGTCATTGAGCGCGGCGACACCGGCGAGGAAATCCCCGGACCGCGCCGGGCTGGCCTTGGCCATCACATCCTTGAGGCTGTCGAAGCGATAGGTCTGGGCGCCGACGGAATGGGCAAATGCGGCCATGGGGCGGTGTCCTCTTGATTCTGTGGATAACTCAGTTCCTTGTGGGAACGGACTCCGTGGTGAGGGGATTTATCCCCGATGGGGCGCGCAGCGGCCGCAAACCCTGAGATCGCGGAGTATCAGCTACACAGCGATAAATGGGTTTACGACTGCTTCGCAGCCGATCGGGGATAAATCCCCTCGCCACAGGTTCATCTCCCGCACAAGGGAGGTGTATGCACTTCTATATAGCGGGCACCGGGTTCGAAGCCCGGTGCCGGTGCAACTAGATACCTTCGAGCATAGCGTCTGCCGGCGCTTCGGCGCGTTGTTTGGCGGTTAGCTGGAAGTACAGATAACCAGCGGCCATGAAGCCCAGGAACACGCAACCGATCAGCGTGTTGAACCACGCCATCGCCACCAGACACACCAGCGCCAGAAACAGCGCAATGGCTGGCACCACCGGGTAGCCCGGAGCGCGGAAGGTGCGCTCCAGGTTCGGCTCGGTTTTGCGCAGTTTGAACAGGCTGAGCATGCTGATGATGTACATCACGATCGCGCCGAACACCGACATGGTGATCATCGCAGCGGTCAGCGTCATGCCTTGCAGATTGACCAGACCGTCGCTGTAGATCGCCGCAATGCCGATCACGCCGCCGGCCAGAATAGCCCGGTGTGGCGTTTGAAAGCGTGAGAGCTTGGCCAGACTTTTCGGCAGATAACCGGCGCGAGCGAGGGCGAAGAACTGTCGCGAGTAGCCAAGAATGATGCCGTGGAAACTCGCCACCAGCCCGAACAGGCCGATCCACACCAGCATGTGCATCCATGTCGAGTTGTTACCGACCACGGCTTTCATTGCCTGTGGCAGCGGGTCGTTGATGTTCGACAGTTGGCGCCAGTCGCCGACACCGCCGGCCATCACCATCACGCCGATGGCGAGGAACACCAGGGTCAGAATCCCGCTGACATAGGCCTTGGGAATTGTGCGTTTCGGGTCTTTGGCTTCTTCGGCGGCCATGGCCGCGCCTTCGATGGCAAGGAAGAACCAGATCGCAAACGGTATCGCCGCAAAGATTCCGGGGATTGAGCCCATGGTGAATTCGTTCGAACCCGACCAGCCGTTAAGCACGAAGTTACTGAAGCTGAAGCCCGGCGCAACCACGCCCATGAACACCAGCAATTCGGCGACGGCCAGTACGGTGACCACCAGTTCAAAAGTCGCAGCAATGCTGACGCCTAGAATATTCAGGGTCATGAACACGAAATACGCGCCAACCGCCGCGATCTTCGGATCAAGCTCCGGGTACTGCACATTCAGATAGGCGCCGATGGCCATGGCAATCGCCGGTGGCGCAAAGACGAACTCGATCAGCGTGGCGATCCCGGCGATCAGTCCGCCCTTCTCGCCGAACGCCCGACGGCTGTAGGCAAACGGCCCGCCGGCATGTGGGATTGCAGTAGTCAGTTCGGTGAAGCTGAAAATGAAGCAGGTGTACATCGTCGCGACCATCAGCGCCGTGACCAGAAAACCCAGAGTGCCTGCGGTGCCCCAGCCATAACTCCAGCCGAAGTATTCGCCGGAGATCACCAGGCCGACGGCAATGCCCCAGAGGTGCAGGGTGCCGAGTGTGGGTTTGAGCTGTGTGGTGGAAGTCATAAGTCCTCGCTGTCTTTTTTATTGTTTGATCTATTGGACTTTCGGGTGTGGCGGTTGAGGTGGATAGGTGCTGTTCACGCAGCGGCGGTTTCAGTGCAAATCCTGAATGACGGGTACGCAAGTGCCGTGCCAGAGCGGCCAGCCCATTGGTGGTGTGTCAGTCAGGGCGCCATCGCTGGCAAGCCAGCTCCCACAGTGATCTGAGCCGAACTCAAAAAGTGGATTCACCCACAACACTGTGGGAGCCAGCTCCCACAGTGATCTGAGTCGAACTCAAAAAGTGGATTCACCCACGACCCTGTGGGAGCTGGCTTGCCAGCGATGGCGGTCGCATGGGCGACACCGAAACATCAGTGTCGCCCCATGTTTTTAGAAGAAGCCCAACGGATTGATGTCGTAGCTCACCAGCAGGTTTTTGGTCTGCTGATAGTGATCGAGCATCATCTTGTGCGTCTCACGGCCGACGCCGGACTTCTTGTACCCGCCGAACGCGGCATGCGCCGGGTACAGGTGGTAGCAGTTGGTCCACACACGACCGGCCTTGATCGCCCGGCCCATGCGATAAGCGCGGTTGATGTCGCGGGTCCACAGGCCGGCGCCGAGGCCGAACTCGGTGTCGTTGGCGATGGCCAGCGCTTCTGCTTCGTCCTTGAAGGTGGTGATGCTCACCACCGGGCCGAAGATTTCTTCCTGGAACACACGCATTTTGTTCGTGCCCTTGAGCAGGGTCGGCTGGATGTAATAGCCGGTCGACAGACTGCCCTCGAGTTTTTCCACCTTGCCGCCGGTCAGCAGTTCGGCGCCTTCGCCCTTGGCGATTTCCAGGTACGAAAGGATTTTGTCGAATTGCTGTTCCGACGCCTGGGCGCCGACCATGGTGTCGGTGTCCAGCGGGTCGCCACGTTTGATCTGCAGGACTTTCTTCATCACAACTTGCATGAATTCGTCGTAGATCGACTCCTGCACCAGCGCGCGGGACGGGCAGGTGCAGACTTCGCCCTGGTTGAAGAACGCGAGCACCAGACCTTCGGCGGCTTTCTCAATGAAAGTCGGCTCGGCCTGCATGATGTCTTCGAAGAAGATGTTCGGCGATTTGCCACCCAGTTCAACGGTGGACGGAATAATGTTCTCGGCAGCGCATTTCATGATGTGCGAGCCGACCGGGGTCGAGCCGGTGAAGGCGATCTTGGCAATGCGTTTGCTGGTCGCCAGCGCTTCGCCGGCTTCTTTGCCGTAGCCCTGAACAATGTTCAGCACGCCCGGCGGCAGCAGGTCGCCGATCAGTTCGACCAGCACCGAGATGCCCAGCGGGGTCTGCTCGGCAGGCTTGAGCACCACGCAGTTGCCGGCGGCCAGCGCTGGTGCGAGTTTCCACGCGGCCATCAGAATCGGGAAGTTCCACGGGATGATCTGGCCGACCACGCCCAGTGGTTCATGAATGTGATAGGCCACGGTGTTGCCGTCGATTTCGGCAGCACTGCCTTCCTGGGCGCGCAGGCAGCCAGCGAAGTAGCGGAAATGGTCGGCGGCCAGCGGGATGTCGGCGTTGAGGGTTTCGCGGATGGCTTTGCCGTTGTCCCAGGTTTCGGTGATCGCCAGCAGCTCGAGGTTCTGTTCGATACGGTCGGCGATTTTCAGCAGGATCAGCGAGCGCGCCTGCACGGAGGTCGCGCCCCACGCATCGGCAGCGGCGTGGGCGGCGTCCAGTGCCTTGTCGATGTCTTCGGCAGTGGAGCGGGGGAATTCGGCAATCGGTTGGCCATTCACTGGCGAGGTGTTGGTGAAGTACTGACCTTTGACAGGCGCGACGAACTCGCCGCCGATGTAGTTACCGTACTTGCTCTTGAACGAGACTTTGGCGCCTTCAGTACCGGGGTGAGCGTAACGCATGATGATGTTCTCCTTGGCTTTGTACTTATTAGAGAAACGCGCAAGTGCGCTTGCTATAAGCGTAGAGCAAAGGTCGGGCCACTGCCGTGCAGGGCAGTGAAATCAAGGTCTTGCGCGGTTTTTGTCGGACGGGCGGATAACGCCTGTGACGGTTTCGGTACAGATTGGGTGACAGTGTGTACCGCTTTTGGCACAGCTGGTGACCGGGCAGTCTTGCCAGCATTGCATTGCCGGAGCGGCTGGAGGATGCTGGGCGTCACCTCAAGCATTGGGCCGCCGAGCCTCGGGGAGAACAATAAGAAATGCACGACAACCATTTGAGTCGCCATGCCCAACAGGTTCTTACCGCCACCCAGGGCAAACCGCACCTGCACGGGCCGGGAGCCGATCCATCGATTGCCCGCTCGTGGCTGCGCTGTCTCGAGGACTATCACCTCGATCCGGCCCTGAGCATGGCGCCCACGGTGCTTGAGCATGGGCGCGTCCTTGAAAGCCGCGAGCGCCTGCAACAGGTGTTGCAGATCGCCGGCAACGAAATGAGCAGCCTGCATCAACAACTCTCCGGCGCCGGCCATGCAGTTTTGCTGACCGATGCGCGCGGGGTGATCCTCAACTGTGTCACTGCACCTGCCGAACGCAAGATTTTCGAGCGCGCCGGCCTCTGGCTCGGCGCCGACTGGAGCGAAGCCTGTGAAGGCACCAATGGCATCGGCACCTGCCTGGTCGAACGTCAGGCGCTGACCATTCACCAGGACGAACACTTTCGCGGACGCCACACCGGTCTGACCTGTTCGGCGAGTCCGGTGTTCGATCCGCATGGCGAACTGCTCGCGGTGCTCGACGTGTCCTCGGCGCGCCACGACGTTTCGCGGCAGAGCCAGTTCCACACCATGGCGCTGGTCAATCTGTCGGCGAAGATGATCGAGAGCTGCTATTTCCTGCGTTGCTTCGATAACCAGTGGTTGCTGCGTTTTCACTTGCAGGCCGAGTCGGTCGGGTTGTTCAGTGAGGGCTTGCTGGCGTTCGACGGGGAAGGGCGGATCAGTGCGGTCAACCAGAGTGCGCTGAATCTGCTGGGGCATATTCGCGGCGGATTGCTGGGCAAGCCGGTGGAGGCGTTTTTCGATTGTTCGCTGGATGAATTGCTCGGCCGCGCGAGTGCCAATGCCAGCGCCAGTTGGCCGTTGCGCACCCGCGATGGGCGACATTTGTTTGCCGTATTACGCGGCGAGTCGCGCAAGTCGACGCCGATCATTCCTTCGTCGTCGGTTGTGGCGGAGGCGCCGCGTCTATCGAGCATTTGCCTCGGCGATACGGCTTTGCAAGCGGACTTCCGCAAAGCCCTGCGCGTGTTCGAGCGCGACGTGCCGCTGCTGATCAACGGCGAGACCGGCTCCGGCAAAGAGGCGTTTGCCAAGGCTGTCCATCAGGCCAGCCAACGCGCCAGTAAAGCCTTCGTCGCCCTCAACTGCGCGGCGATTCCCGAGAGCCTGATCGAGAGCGAGCTGTTCGGTTATCGCGGCGGCAGCTTCACCGGTGCGCGCAAGGACGGCATGCGCGGCAAGTTGCAGCAGGCCGATGGCGGCACGTTGTTCCTCGATGAAATCGGCGACATGCCGTTGGCCTTGCAGACACGCTTGTTGCGGGTGCTGGAGGATCGACAGGTGGTGCCGATCGGCGGCGAGCCGGAAGCGGTAAACGTGCGGATCATCAGCGCCACTCACCGCAATCTGCTGGAGCGGGTGGCGGACGGCAGTTTTCGCGAGGATCTGTATTACCGGCTCAATGGCCTGGAAGTGGCGTTGCCGGCGTTGCGTGAGCGCAGTGATAAATCGCAGTTGCTGGATTTCCTGCTGGCCGAGGAGGCGGGCGGCGAAACGATTCTGATCGAAGAGCCGGCGCGGCAAGCATTGCTGGCGTTCAATTGGCCGGGGAACGTGCGGCAGTTGCGCAACGTGCTGCGTACGCTGGCGGCGTTGTGTGATGAAGGGCGGATCGGGCTGGAGGATTTGCCGGTGATGATTCGTCAGGCACGGCCGGCGGTAGAGTTGGAGGTTATGCAATCCGATCATCCGCTGGAAGACGCCGAACGCTCGGCATTGCTCAATGCTTTGGAGCAGACCCGTTGGCACATGACCCAAACCGCGTTGCGGCTCGGCGTAAGCCGTAACACCCTTTATAGAAAGCTGCGCAAACATGGGATTGAGCGTTGTGTCAGTTAGAAGCCCCTCACCCTGACCCTCTCCCGCAGGGAGAGGGGACTGACCGAGTTGTTATTTCGAGATACGCCGACGTGGATTATCGAGTCGAACTCAAGATCTGAAAGCGACATCGATCGGTTCCCTCTCCCTCGGGAGAGGGCTGGGGTGAGGGGCAACTATCTACAGCCGAGCCCGAATGCCATGCCCAACCGTCCCGCCCCATCAGCTAAAGAGTGCGATTTCCCCCTCCCTACGCTAACCTGCGGCCATGTTTTACGAGGTCGACTATGCACATTCATATTCTGGGTATCTGCGGGACTTTCATGGGCTCGATGGCCGTACTGGCCAAAGAGCTGGGCCATCACGTGACCGGCTCCGACGCCAACGTCTATCCGCCGATGAGCACACAGCTTGAAGCCCAAGGCATTCAGCTGACTCAGGGCTACGACCCGGCCCAGCTCGATCCGGCGCCGGATCTGGTGGTGATCGGCAACGCCATGTCCCGCGGCAATCCAGCGGTGGAATATGTGCTGAACAAAGGCCTGCCGTACGTATCCGGCCCGCAGTGGCTGGCCGATCATGTGCTGCAAGGTCGCTGGGTCTTGGCTGTCGCTGGCACCCACGGCAAAACCACCACCAGCAGCATGCTCGCCTGGGTACTGGAGCACGCCGGCATGAGCCCGGGTTTCCTGATCGGCGGCGTGCCGCAGAACTTCTCGGTATCCGCACGTCTGGGCGGTACGCCGTTCTTTGTGATCGAAGCCGACGAATACGACAGCGCGTTCTTCGACAAACGTTCGAAGTTCGTTCACTACCGCCCACGCACCGCGATCCTCAACAACCTTGAGTTCGATCACGCGGACATCTTCCCTGATCTGCCAGCGATCGAGCGGCAATTCCATCATCTGGTGCGTACGATCCCGAGCGAAGGCCTGGTGATCCACCCGACCACCGAGCCGGCCTTGCAGCGTGTGATCGAGATGGGCTGCTGGACCCCGGTGCAGACCACCGGCGTCGGCGGTCAGTGGCAAGTCAAGTTGCTGAAAGACGATGGCTCGGCGTTCGAGGTGATGTTCGAAGGCGTGTCCCAGGGCACGGTCGAGTGGGAGCTGACCGGTCAGCACAACGTCGCCAATGCCTTGGCCGCGCTGGCGGCGGCGCGTCACGTCGGCGTCGTGCCGTCGATGGGCATTGCCGGGTTGAGTGCGTTCAAGAACGTCAAACGGCGCATGGAGAAAGTCGCTGAAGTGCGCGGCATCACCATTTACGACGACTTCGCCCATCATCCGACCGCCATTGCCACCACGCTCGACGGCCTGCGCAAGCGCATCGGCGATGCACCGCTGATCGCGATCATCGAGCCGCGCTCCAACTCGATGAAACTCGGCGCGCACCGTGACGGTTTGCCGGAGAGTGTGAACGACGCCGACCAGGTGATCTGGTACGCGCCGGCCAATCTTGGCTGGGATCTGGGCGCGACTGCTGCGCTGTGCAGCGTGCCGTCGATTGTCAGCGATTCGCTGGAAGGCATCATCGATCGCGTGAAGAGCCAGGCTCAGCCCGGCACCCACGTGGTGATCATGAGCAATGGCGGCTTCGGCGGCCTGCACGGCAAACTCGCCGAGGCGCTGCAATGAACACTTTTTCGCAGAACGGCGGCCCGGAACGCATCACGCTGGCGATGACCGGCGCCTCAGGCGCGCAGTACGGTTTGCGCCTGCTCGATTGTCTGGTGCGTGAAGATCGCGAGGTGCACTTCCTGATCTCCAAGGCAGCGCAACTGGTGATGGCCACCGAGACCGACGTCACACTGCCGCCCAAGCCGCAGATGATGCAGGCGTTCCTCACCGAATACACCGGCGCAGCCGCCGGGCAGATCCGCGTGTACGGCAAGGAAGACTGGATGTCGCCGGTGGCTTCGGGCTCCGGTGCACCCGCAGCGATGGTGGTGGTGCCGTGTTCGACCGGTACGTTGTCGGCGATTGCCACGGGCGCTTGCAACAACCTGATCGAACGTGCGGCAGACGTGACGTTGAAGGAGCGTCGCCAGTTGATTCTGGTGCCGCGCGAAGCACCGTATTCGAGCATTCATCTGGAGCACATGCTCAAGCTGTCGAACATGGGCGTGACCATTCTGCCGGCCTCGCCAGGCTTCTATCACCAGCCGCAGACCATCGATGACCTGATCGATTTCGTCGTGGCGCGGATTCTCAATCTGCTGGGTATTCCTCAGGACATGCTGCCGCGTTGGGGCGAGCATCATCTGAGCAGCGATGAATAAGCTGCTGGCATCTCTGCTGATGATGCTGTTGGCGCTGCAATTGGCCGGGTGCGCTACGGCGCGAACGCTCGATGCGGCCAAGCCCGGGGCGCCAGTGGTGTACTCCGGAACGCGGCTGGATTTGTATGCGATGAATGGCGGGTGTTGCGCGGTGGATCGGTTCGGTGCTGAGGCGCCGAGTTATCCGGGGGTGGATCTGCCGGCGAGTGCTTTGCTGGATACGCTGCTTTTGCCGTTGTCTTTGCTCACGGTGATTGGCGTGGGTTTTCAGGCGACTGGCGGCTTGTAGTGACTGATCGTTCCCACGCTCTGCGTGGTAACGCCTCCTGTGACGCTCCGCGTCACGCTTTTTGGGACGCAGAGCGTCCATGGCTGCATTCCCACGCAGAGCGTGGGAACGATCATCATGGGCGGATGAATTATTTGCCTAACTTGCGCAAGTCATCGGACTCAATCACCCGAACCCCATCCTGCTCTTCCAGCGCCAGCCGCCACATCGCGCGCGCCAGTTGGCACGCTTCGATGCCGCGATACTTGCCCGGAATCAGCTTCGACAACGGCCCGGCCAACTGCTCGGCCAGACGGGGCTCAGTGCGTTCGCCCAGCAACAGCGATGGTCGGCAAATGGTCAGTTGTGGCCAGTCCTGCGCACGCAAAGCTTCTTCCATCTCACCCTTGACCCGGTTGTAGAAAATCGACGACTTCGGATCGGCGCCCAACGCACTGATCACGATCAGGTGCCGTGCGCCCATCTCCCGCGCACGCTTGGCGAACGCCACCACCATGTCCAGATCCACCGCACGGAACGCAGCTTCCGAACCGGCCTGTTTGATCGTGGTGCCGAGACAGCAGTAAGCGATGTCGACGCGCCCGCTGAGCTGCGGCAGAAACGCCTGCGGATCGCCGACCGGGTTTTCCAGATGCGGATGTTCGGCCAGTGGACGACGGGAAGGGGCGAGCACGCGGGTAATCGTTGGCTCGTTGAGCAAACGGTCGAGTAGATGTTCACCGGTCAATCCGGTGGCTCCGGCAAGCAATACGTGCTGAGGCGTCAAGTACATAGTGTCTCTCCCTTGATACTGTTCAGCTTAGTTGCTGTTTGTCGCTCCGTCGTTCAATGCAGCACTTTGCAACGCTTTTCTGGCTTGCTGTTTGCGCAGCAACTGCCAGTGCGACAGCACGGTTTTCGGCGCCCAGATTTGCGGCTCCGAGGCTTCGAAATTGTCCGCCAGTTCACGCTCGGCGACGGTGGCCTTGGCCAGTTTGAAAGCTTGTTCGAGATCGTCGGTCTGGTTCAGCGCCTGGGCGAACAGCGCATCGCCGAAGTAGGTGAAGTTAGCCTCTTCGGAACAGCCGAAGGACACGCGATCGGCACGCGAGGCGGTCATGATCAGCGTGCGTTCGTCTTTGAGGGCCGGGATGAAACCGCCGGAATAGCATGAGGAAATCACGATGATCTTGTCGCGATTTTTCAGTGGTGCGAGCACGGCGGCGAGTTCGTCGGCGGGCAGGTCGGCCAGTTCCATGCGCGGCTGGTCGAGCACAAGTTCGTGTTCGGCGGTGCCGTGGCTGGTCAGGTAAATGAACAGCAAATCTTCCGGGCCGCTGCGTTCGGCCAGGGTTTGCGCGGCGCGGCGCAGGTTTTCGCGGGTGGCCATCGGCCGGTCGCCGAGGTGGTCGCGGTGGTTGACCAGACGGATCTGGCCATAGGCGCCGAAACGCGTGCTGAGCATGTTGGCGACGTAATCGGACTCGCGCAGGAACACGCTCTGCTTTCCGTCGCCGCCGAGGGTCAGGGTGTACAACTCGACCGCAGGCGTCGAGGCCGGGATGGCGGCCAGTGCGTCATCGAGCAGGCGGCCCTGGGCGAGCAAGCCGAGTTCAAGGGTGTCGGGCAGCAACTTGCCGTCGGCATCGCGCACACGCTGGCCGTTGATCCAGGTGCCGCTGAGCACGCTGCCATCGGTCAGCACCAAGGTGCCACGTCCGGCGTAACTGTCGCTGTCGAAGCCGCCGATGTAGAAGCTGCCGTCGGGCAGGTTCAAACGACCCTGGCCACTGAAGCGCCAGTCGCTGAACGAGCCGATGTAATGGCTGCCGTCGGCGCCGATCAGTTCGCCTTTGCCGGTCAGCGCGCCTTCCTTGAACTGGCCGAGCCAGACGTCGCCGTCGGCGTTTTCGTAACGACCCTTGCCGTGCAATTGATTGTTCTTGAAGCCGCCGACATAGATGTCGCCGTCGGCGCTATTGAAGGTGCCGTTGCCTTCCAGCTGACCGTTGACGAAGTGGCCGGTAAACGAGTTGCCGCTGGCGTCGCCGCGCTGGCCTTCGCCATTCGGTTTACCGTGGGCGAACTGGCCTTGATAGGAGCTGCCGTCATCCATTTCCAGACGGCCGAGCCCGGAATATTGATCGGCCTTGAACTCGCCGCGGTAGGTCATGGCGTTTTCTTTGAGAGTGCCTTCGCCATCACGTCGACCGAGCTTGAACCCGCCGGTGTAACTGCTGGCGTTGGTGGTCAGGCTGCCTTGACCGTCGAACAGCCCTTGCTGGAACTGACCGCGATAGACCTCGCCGTTGCTGCCGTGCCATTCGCCCTGGCCATGCCACTGGCCCTTGTCGAACTGCCCGGCGTACCAACTGCCGTTAGGGTAGTCGACGCGCCCTTGGCCCTGCAGCAAGCCATCGACCAACTCGCCACGATAGCGTCCGCCGTCCGGCAGGCGCGCATCCGGCGGCAACAGCGACTCGCCGTCGCCGCAAGCGGCAAGCATCAGGGTCAAGGCAATAGGGGCAAGAGAAGCGAGTGGGCGCATAGCGGGATCCGGGCAATTAGGCGACCGAGTATGCCGCAGCTATGTGACCTTATACAGCCGCCGGAAGTGAGCGGATGCGAAACAGCGTGCGCTGCTTCGCATCCCGGCGCTTAAACGAAGCAGAGCGACAGCGGCTCGGCGATGTAGGCCGGTTTGTCCGAGCCTTCTATCTCCAGTGTTGCGGTGGCTTTGAGCAACCACTGGCCCGGTTTTTTCTCGGTCACTTCGTCCAGATCGACCTTCAGGCGAACTTTGGAATTGACCTTGACCGGCTGGATGAAACGCACGCTGTCGAGGCCGTAGTTGACCACCATCTTCACGCCCTGCGGCAGCACGAGGATGTCTTCCATCAATTTCGGGATCAGCGACAACGACAGGAAACCGTGGGCAATGGTGCTGCCAAATGGCGTTTGCGCGGCTTTGACCGGGTCGACGTGAATGAACTGATAATCACCGGTGGCTTCGGCGAACAGGTTGATGCGTTCCTGATCGATGGTGAGCCATTCGGAACGTCCGAGTTCCTTGCCGACATAATCTTTGAGCTCTGCAACGGGAACATAGGGCATTGAGACTCTCCTTGGGTTCATCGGTTTTATAGTTTTTCAGGTGGGGGATTTGACCGCCCTGCGAACCACTGTAGATCATCATGGCAATTTGCTCCGGTCAACCGACCATGCTTTTGGCGAATGCCGATCCATAGCGCAGGCGTGCTTATAATGCCGGGCGCTTTCTGTCGGAGATGTCAGATGTTGTTACGTGGCCTGACCCTGCTGGTGCTGTTCCAATTGCTCGGCACGGCACTCAATCATTTGCTGTTGCCGGTATTGCCGGGGCCGATCATCGGCCTGCTGTTGCTGCTGATATTCCTGATCATTCGCGGTGAAGTCGGCGAGCCGCTGAACCTCGCCGCCAGCAGTTTGCTGCGTTATCTGCCGTTGCTGCTGGTGCCACCCGCGGTGGGCGTGATGGTGTATGCCACGGCGATTGCCGCCGATTTCTGGGCGATAGTCGGTGCGCTGGTGGTGTCGCTGATCCTGTCGATGGCGTTCGCCGGCGTGCTGATGCAGCGCCTGGTCAAGCGCCACGCGCGGCATTCGGAGGAGTCCTGATGCTCTTCGACTGGCATGGCGCCTGGGCGTCGGTGATTCACCATCCACTGTTCGGCATCGGCATCACCCTCGGTGCCTATCAACTGGTGCTGGCGGCGTTTGAGAAAACCCGCTGGATCTTTCTGCAACCGGTGCTGGTCTCCATGCTGTTGGTGATCGGCGTGCTGGTGGGCTGCGGCCTGACCTATGCCGAGTACCGCAAGAGCACCGAGATTCTCAGCATTCTGCTCGGGCCGGCGACGGTGGCGCTGGCCGTGCCGCTGTATCTCAACCTGCGGCGCATCCGCCAATTGTTCTGGCCGATTTTTACTACGCTGGTGATAGGCGGGGTGGTCGCCACGGGCATGGGTGTGGCGCTGGGCTGGTGGTTCGGCGCCGAGCACATGATCCTGATGACCATGGCGCCGAAGTCGGTGACCTCACCGATTGCGATGCTGGTGGCCGAGCAGATCGGTGGCGTCGCGGCGCTGGCAGCGGTGTTCGTGCTGATCACCGGGGTGATCGGCGCGATCTTCGGCCCGGCGTTGTTGAACCGTCTCGGCGTGCACAGCCCCGAGGCACGCGGCATGGCGCTGGGCATGACCGCGCATGCGGTCGGCACGGCGGTGGCGATGCAGGAAAGTGAGGAGTGCGGCGCCTTCGCGGCGCTGGCGATGAGTCTGATGGGCGTGGCCACGGCGGTGTTCCTGCCGTTGGCGGTGTCGATGGTGGTGTAAGGAAATGTCTATGAGTCTGCCGCTTTTTCCGCTGAACACAGTGCTGTTTCCCGGCTGCAACCTCGACTTGCAGATATTCGAGGCGCGCTATCTGGACATGATCGGCCGCTGCATGAAGCAGGGCGTCGGCTTTGGCGTGGTGTGCATCCTCGATGGCCATGAAGTCGGCGTCGCGCCGCAAGGTTTTGCTCTGGTCGGATGCGAGGCGCGCATTACCGATTTCCAACAGCAGGACAATGGCCTGCTGGGGATTCGCGTGCAGGGCGGGCGACGCTTCCACGTGCTGCGCACTGAAGTGCAGCGCGATCAACTGATCATCGCCGACGTCGAGTGGCTGGACGACGAACCCGAGCAACCGTTGCAGGATGAAGACGCCGATTTGGTGGCGTTGCTCAAGGCGCTGGCGGAACATCCGATGGTCGAAGCGTTGAACATGGGCACCGAAGCGGTCGGCCAGCAATCGCTGGCCAATCAGTTGGCGTATCTGTTGCCCTTTGCGGAAGAAGACAAGATCGACCTGCTGCAACTCGACGACCCTCAGCAACGCCTGGATGCAATACAAGCATTGCTCGATGAATTACAAGGTGAGCTGTTCGCCTAGTTTTACTTTGAATCAACTCGCGGTACTTGCCAGCATTGTGTTGGCTATTCCTTTAACTTAATTTCAAGTTGCCCGCAGGATGCGGGTGCCTTTTATTAAGAATAAGGAATATTCATGACTGTTTATGAAGATGAGTGGGGGTTCTGGGACGATATTGCCGGTAAGTATATTTTCAAACATGCCGGTAGCGATCATAACGTTAATCACGTTATTGAAGCGGCGGCGGTCTACGCCGATTTGATGGTCATTGAGCGTCGTAAACGCAAGGCCGCCAAAATTCCTGTCAACGAAATTGCTCGTGTTTCCGCCACGGCAGAGTCTGTCGCTCCGATGGTTGCGGCCTGAATCAATTTTCTTGTCATGCAGAATGATCAGGTGCTGCGAATGCATAAGCGGCAAGACTTCTGCGAGGAGGTGGTTTTATGTCTACAAATAAAAGCGACAACGTTGCATTCACCGCAAATCTCTATGTCAACGGGCTGCCGGTGGTGCTTAATCAACAACGCTTGAAGCAGCGCTTGCGCGACTCGCGGATAACCCAGCGTGAAAAACTCGATACTGAAGTGGCACTGGCGGACGCGCGCGAATCGAGCTTTATTACGCTCGCCGACCATGAGGATGATAAACCGCTGCTGCTTAAATTCACGCCACAGGGTGACAGCTATGCGATCAACATTGTGCTGCGCGGTGTGAATGATGGCGCACGTTTGGTTATAGAGAGTCGTACGCACAATCTGCTGGTCAGTCAGCACGAACAGAGTGAATTCTTTTCAATCAGTAAAACCGGAGTGATGCGCGCCACGCTGGGTGAACTTGAAGTCGGCCCGACTTATATTGAACTGGCGAGCGAGTCGAATAAAAAGCCGTTGTATCGTGACACAGTTAATCGAATGAATATTTTCAAGAGTGTAGATCCCAATGTGACCGGGCATGTCGCCTATAACAATAAACCGGTAGTTTTTGTGTTCAAGCTTATTGATAAGCTGCCCCTCGAAGCCTGAGGGTATACGCCATTCATTTGTGCAATGAATGGCGTATTTCACATGTTCAACTTGTTTGTGAATCAGGTTCTGTAATGTTCGGGAACGGACCAAACAATGTCATTGGCAAATGTACCGTTACCATTCGGCAAATCCAGTATTTCCCCGCCAGAGTCGGCTACTTGATTGATCAATGCATCGTAAGGAGTGTGGCCAACGCGTTCTACGGAGTCGGCATCGACGCCTGCCCACGTTGCGCTCTCGATTTCCTCGGCGTCGTCGCCCGCTTGTCGAAAGATATCTTCCACCCGGGCAGCTCGCTTCACGTCCGAGTGCACCAGCCAGATCCGCTCGGCGCTGATACCCCGCGTAGGCATTGATATCCGGCCTTCGAGCGTATCGCCGTCAAAGTCCATGTTGTTCAGATAAATGTTTTCCACCCGGGGTACGACTTCGACGCCGCGGGTGTCGATGACATAAAGAAACCCAAGTTTTTGGTTGCGCCTTAGCAGTGGATAGTCGCGCGAGTCGTCCATTTCAAACGATGTATCCGATTCCCCGTCCGTGCTGTGTCGATTTCCGGTCGACGAATCACTGTCACTGAAGTGCCCTGGGTAGCGATTGGCCTGGCTGTTGTAATGCCGAGGGTTGGAGTAGTAATCAAAACTCATGTAGGACAAGGCATTGGCCAGACCAAATGTCGCGCTTAAAGCCCGTTTGGTTGTGGTGTCGGAGGGATTGCCCCGCAACTTTACCAGGCGTTTGTCCCTGGCCAGTTCAAAAGGTGTGCGCAGATCAGCGCGAAACATCCCCGGGATATCAGTTCGATACAGCGAGTCGTGCACATTGCGCTTGTAACCTGCATGCAGCAGATAGCTTTCCAGAAACTGACGGTCATAGCGTTTATCAACGTCGGGTAATGAGTCGCTGAAGTTTTCGCCTTCATTTCTTAATCGCAGGCAATACGGATCCAGTTCCTCGGCAATGTGCTTGAACCGCTGCTCGTCATTGCTCTGAGTCAATTGCTTGTGCTGTTCGGCCCATTCGGGGAACGGTCCGTTTTGCAGGTCCTGCCGCAAACGAGTTTGCTGGGCCGCCGTCAAGTTGTAGCTGCGCAGGAGGTCCGAGCGTTCGCTCAGGGACTTGTGCGGATGTAGCCATTTCAACGAGTCGGTCAAATAGCGGGAGACATCCGGTTCGTCGAAACGGGGGGCCCAGTCAGGTGCCCTGCCAAGGGATTGTGCTTCGGTGCGAAAGACTTGAGCTTCGGCACCGTGCAGGCGGTACGCACTCCAGATTTCGCCATCGGTCCAGTGTGCAAGCGGTGTAGCAGATGAATCTCCCAGCGCGGTGACCCGCACGACCTTGACCCAATTGCCATTACGAGAATCCCTGAAAGCCCAAAGGTCAGTGGGTAACCATCGATTGACATTGAAAAAGTCCCGCCTGGAAACGCCGTAGTAGCCTTGGCTATCGGGTAAATGATGGATGGAGTAGTCGAGGTGATCGTAATACTCAACCGGTTTTTTCAGGCTCCAGGTGTTGCCGTTGGCGATTCGATAAAGCGGTGGCCCGGAGGAATTGCGTTCGGACGGCAGCTTTGCCCGCCAGGCTTTCATAACTTCATCGAACATCACCATCACTGTCTGAGTGCCGCTTCCTGCATGATCCCCAGCCACCTCGGCGAATTGCCGGCCTTTGTAGGATCTCAGTCCGGCTGCATCTGGCGCGGATAGCTCGCGTCCGGGCTTTTGTACGTAGGGTTGCAGTGGCGAAACCGGGGCCGTATGCGCCGCCGGGGCAGTGTCCGATAGCGGCGTGACCGATACCGTCACCGCAGGCTCGGGGTGCACTGTCCTTCCTGATGAACCTTCCACTGCGCCCTCTGATGAGAGCGGGTTTGCCTTCCCGGGTGTTTTGCGACCGGGCAGATTGAAATCCAGGTGTTCCAGCCCCTTGTCAGGTGTGACGGGGCGGGATGTCGAAAGCGTGGCTGTATCGGCCTCAGGCGTTAATCGAGGGGCTTTGGGTTTGTTGCGCATTAAGGTGTGACTCCATGTCGATGAGTCAGCCGATCCAATGGCTGACTGAAGTTTCCCGATGTGATGATGGACATCACATCGGGCGTTTCGCGTTAAACAGGTCGCGGGCCGTTGCCGGCTCGATGATCGAAGGCCGGCGCGAGCCTGGTCGACAGTCTTGCAGTCAGGTTCGGTAGTGCTCAGGCACCGGCCAGACGATGTCGTCGGCGAAGGTGAGATCACCTTTCGGCAGTTCAAGCACTACGCCGCCAGAACTGGCGATTTCGTCGATAAGTCCGTCGCAGAGGGATCTTCGGTGATAGTTGTCGAAGTCGGTCCCCTCCCAAATGCTCTCCTCGTAATATTCGAGACTGTCGTTGCTCTCCGCCATTGCGTAAATGTCGTCCACTCGGGCTGCCCGTCTGAGGTCCGAGCGCACCAGCCAGATTCGTTCGGCACTCACGCCCCGAGTCGGCATTGATATATGCCCTTCCAGTTCGTCGAACCAGAATCTGTTCTTGTTGTTGAAGGCTAGTTCCTCGTGCCCCGGGACGACTTCTACGCCACGTGTGTCTATGGCATACACAAAAGAAGTTGTCTGCTTGCGGCGATTGGAGGTGTAGTTTTGCGTGTCATCGAAAACGAACGAACTGTCAGAGTCGGATTCGTTACCTTCACGTTCTCCACGGGAAGCGATACTGGCATCAGAGTCGTAGCCATCGGACCCGTCGCCGTTTTGCGAGACATTGTCGTCGTCGCCCGAAGGCCTTCTTCTTGCCCCCGCGTCCGGATCGATGCCGGGGTAACGGTTGGCCTGCGAGTTGTAGTGCCGCTCGTGAAAGTAACCACCATATGATGCAGCGTAACTCTCGGCGTTTTTCAGGCCGAAGGTCGCGCTGAACGCGCGCTTGGTGGTTGTGCCGCTCGGGTTGCCCTTGCGATGGATCATGCGCCTGTCTCTGGACAGCTCGAATGGCGTTCGCGTCTCGCCTCTGAACATGGCCGGAATATCGGTACGGTAAATCACGTCGTATTTGTTGCGCAGGTAGCCGAGGCGGGCCGTGTAGTCGGCAAGGAACTCCTTGCTATAGCGAGAAGTCGGGTCACCGTGGTCGAATTTGCTACCTCGGGTCCTCAGCATCTGCACGTGATGTTCAAGTTCTTCGGCGATCAGTTTGAAGCGCTGATCATCGTCCTTGTTCATGGTCATGCGTTTATGTTCTTCGGCCCATGCGGGCATCTGGTAGCTTTCGAGGTCCGTGCGCAGGTGCTTCAATTGCGACGCCGTCAAGTTGTAGCTGCGCAGTAGATGGCGACGCTCTTTGCGGGACATTGTCGGGTGGATCCACCTCAACGAATCTGTCACCTGCACGAGATCCTGGTCGTGCTGGATGCGCGTGGCCCAGGACGGCGGTTTGCCGGATGCATCCGCCTCGGCACGGAAGTCCGACAGTTGGGCGTCGGTCAGGTTGTACGTTTGCCGCAGATCGCCATCCGTCCAATTCGCCAGTTTTACCGGTGGCGGGATGGTGTCTCGGGGTTGGGACAGGTCAACTTCCACCCAGCGATGGTTATGGTCCCTGTAGGCATGGGCGACAATGGGCGCGTCGCTGTCGGAGCCGAGATTGCGTACTTCGTGGAATCCGTTGGCACTCGCGGATTCGGCAACTATATGGCTTTCGCCGTCCAGAAAGATCTGATGGCTGTTCAGAAAGGTCAGATGGCGGCTTTCCTGCCACAGGTTGTTTTTGATGGATCGGTAAATCACCGGGCCCGGCTCTAGTTCCGACCACTTCTTTACTCGCCACATATTGATGCTTCGGTCAAACATGACGAATGCATGATGTGTTTTACCGTTGATTTCCAGGTCCACGAACGGAGTGGCGCCGAAGTCTTTTACCCCGAACGCGTCAGTTTTTATCGTCTTCCTATTCAACAAAGACGGGTCGAATGTGTAATCCATCAATGATCCTGGACCGGGCGTGTGGGTGGTCGGGTTACTGGTTGTCGGCAAATCGTGCACGGTCAAGGCAGGTGATGTTTGCAGATCAGCAGGGGACGGCTCGGTGGACGGCGTGTCCCTTGGAGATGTGGAGTCCAATCCCTGCTTCCATTGAGAGAAATCCCTGAATGGATCAGAGCCCGTCTCATCGAAACGTGGTCGTTTGGTGGAACTGCCTGGCAGTTCAGGCGCCACAGGCGAGCGTGGTCGAGGTTTTTGCCGCATAAAAATTGCACTCCATGTTCAATGAGCCAGCCGATCCGTCGGCTGGCTCTGGTAAACCCGGTTCGACGCAGAGGACGAATAGGGCACAAACCAGCAGATAAAGCGTCAGGCGGTTTGGCTCGCCTTGATAAACAGGTCCTGTTCCTTGATGCGCAGGGCTGGATCGCTATCGATGCTCCAATAGTTGTCCACTGAGTTGTAGTAAACCCTCCCGGACATGGGCGGTGTAAAACCGATGTTCTTGACGGTGATTTTCGTCGCCAGCTCTTTCTTTTCCTGATGCAAACGAATATCGGCCATCAAGCTGTCGAGGTCTGCGTAGCCCTGCGCGTCGATTGCGTAAAGTTGCATCACTTCAAACAGCAGCTCGACCTGGTAGATATTGCCGGTCGACGTCGCAACGCTGATCGACTCCACCGGGCCGGCGTGGTCCAGACTGGGAAGTTGAATGACGACGCTACCGATTTGCAGATGGTGTGCATCCAGCCGGATATCGTCGCGGGTAATCTTTTCAGTCATTTTTGTAGTGAAAATGGTCCATGCCGACGCGTCGGACGTTTGCGCAATGGCCCCGGGAGTGGACAGGCTGAACGTGCTGTTGCTGACCGGATAGACATCGTAGGTAGACGCCTGGCCGTGCAATACGTAAGTGCCATTGTGTGGCGGTGGCGGAAAATTGATTTCCTGGGGTTTGGCGCCCAGTTGCACGGGTTTGATGGGCCCAGGTCTGACGAACGGGTACTTGCCTTGCCTGAGTTTGAGGCATTCCCGGGTCGTCAGGGTTTTGCTGCCTGGTGCATCGGCGTCTTCCCGGTAGGGCACGCGCGGAGCGGCAACGTTGTACGAGGTGCCATCGCGCATGATCAGTACGATCGGGTGCCTGACCTGCACGAGGGTGGTCCTGATATTGCTGAAGCCGGTCTGACTATCGCGTTCTTTTCTGGCCTTGATCACACCGGTGAAATTAAGCAGCTTCGACGGAAGACGCAGCCAAAGGTTGAACTGTTCGTACTGCAAATAGCGAACGCCTGCCGCATTACTGCTGACACTGACGTCGTAACTGACCCTGACATCGAGGATTTCGTCGGCGTCGTAGTCCAGATGAAGGGTTCGGGCGGCTTCGGCAGTGCTGGCGGGGGCGAAAATATTCAGGCGCTTTCCATTGCGCGAGACAAAATGATGCGCGGCCGGGTGCGTAAAGATATCAACCGTGCCGCTGTTGGCGATGTGCGGCGCAGGTGGGCGGTCGCCAATGACCAGCACCCGGCACTCGACGTCATGATCCAGGTTATCCGCCAGTTCCAGCGCCAGTATCGGTTCCAGTTCGTAACGGTCCTGGGTCTTGAGCAGCAGCCGGCTGTTTTTTATCACGCGTTTGTCGTCGATCTGTTGATAAACCCCTTCAATCGTCAACACATGATCGGGCTCCTCGCCATCCACGCCTTTGAGGGAGGTGATGACCAGCGAGGTGCCAATGACTTGCCAGCGTTGAATCCGCGCCAACGGCCAGCCGAACTCGATGATGCTCGTTTCCTTGCCGTCTTCGATGATCACGGGGCGTGCTGCGGTGTCGGCGATGTAATAGCGATCGATGCCGACGCCGCCACCGACCCGACAGTCCGTCCCGCGGATGATGATCGTATCGTCACCGGCACCGGCCGTGACGTGGTCGTTGCCGTTGGCCGAAATCTGGTTGGCCTCGTCGCTGCCGGTGATTCGATTTGAGCCATTGCGCAGTGTCGAAACATTTTCGATGGATTGGAGTTGCGCCACTTCCAGGTCAGCGACCGTAGCATCGTGACTTCGCAACGCGATCTTGCCGGTCTGCAGGTTCACGTCGTAACCCACATGGCGAGTATCGCGGGTCGGGCGCGAGCCTTCGAAGGTCAGCGTGTCATTGCCTTCACCTGCATCAAGGACGCTGCTTTTTGCCGGTTTTTCTACCCGCGCGAATTCCTGGTGGGTGCTCTCGAAATAGAACACATCATTCTTGTCACCCCCGGTCAGTATTTTCTCGCCTTCGGCATAACTGAAAATATTGGGCCTGGCCTGTACGCCGACAACCTGATCATTGCCGCCACCCAGTCGCCACAAAATGGCCTTGTCGTCCCCGGGTGTGCCGGTGATCACGCCTTTGAGGTCGGCCGGCAGCCCGTCGCGGGCGTCGATGCGGTCATCGGCGCTGATTACGGTGGGCAGCTTGTCTGCTTTATAGGGTTGTTCGCCCAGCGTTTCGTCCCACTGGTAGCGCCAGACTTTCACCGGTTCGAGCACCACCCGGTAGTTGCCATTGACGACATGTTCCACATAATTCTTGTAGGCGCCTTCAAGCAGTTGCTCGGTCGCGCCCTGCAGTTGTTTTTGATAGTGAGCGGAGAACTGCGCGATTTTGAAGCGATCCATGACGTCTTCATCCAGCTCCTGCCGGGTGAAGGCGAACCAGCCGGAGCGCAAGCGTTCGTGGACGGTCAACTCGATGTAATCATCGATGTCGTCGACAACCCTGACCGCCCGGTAGATTTCTGCCGTGAGGATGAGCACAACAGCCGCGAGGATGCCCAGTGGGCCGGCGATGGCACCAAAGCCGAGCATTGCGGCGATGCCGAGCGCGATGCTGATGACTGCGCCTGCCACCGCCAAACCGCCCGCAACGTAATGATCCTGGCTTTCCTTGCCGGAAGTTGCGGCGGCGGCATTGAACGATTTGATCGCACTGACTATGTCAAACGGCAAAGTGATGATGCTCGCGATCAGCCCGGCGCCCCGAGAAAGGTATTTTCCCACGGTGGTGGCAGGGAACCGACCGAACATCTTCGAACCATTCTGAAGCATCGCTTCACCGGTTTTGGTCAAGCCCCGCTCGATGATCAAGGATCCGAGTTCAGCGCTGATGGCGCCACCGTTGAACGCCGCTTCGCCCCAGTCACCGACCTTGATGGCTTCTACCAGACCCATATAACCGCTGTAGATGCCATAAGCCTGCAAACCCACGCCAGCACCGCTGGTGAGGTAGGTTTTGCCCTTGTGGACCCAGGATGGCAGGTAGTCGAGAGCGTCGACGCGGCGGATATCGATTTTCTGCGCGGCATTGGTCAGCTTGTCCAGACGATCTATCTGGCTGCCGGGCGTGACCGGTTCGGCGCTGACCATGAGAGCGGGCGCATCGACCGAGCGTAGTGTGGAAATCTCGAACATCAGCGTCGCTACGGTCTCACTTGCGGCCACGTCCGTGGCAACGATACGGGCCACGACTTTGGCCGGGTCGAAACTCATGGAGTCGAGAAAGTCCAGATCGGCCACTTTCAGATTGACGTTGTCCGGACTGAGGGGCATTCCATGGATTTTCGCCCCCAATACATCAAGCTCGACCCGGGACACGGTGAATTCGCCGATGCGCAACGGGCCATGACGTTTGTCGAGAGACTTGAGTGTCGGTGTTGAGGACTTGTCCGGTTTGGCTGTCGGCTCAGGCAGCGCGGCAGGTACTTGCAGATGCCCGGCCGGTGGTGCGTGGGTGTTGGCCGAAGCGTTGATTTCCGAAACCTCAAGTGTGCGAAAAGTTACCATTTCGACAGCGGGTTGAATAAGTTTTGCCATTGTTTCAATCCTTTATAAATAACCGCGATGCGGTCCCGGTTTCCATACCGGCGGGCGAACGAAAGTACTCCCGTAGCGTCATGCGGGAGTTGTAATCATGTTTGTTGGAGTTGCTGTTTATTAGCAGTCGGTAACTTGTTGCGGATTGACTGGCTAGGTGTGTCGGGCGTTTGTTATTTAAGGCCAGACAATGTCATCGCCATATTCTTTTTTATCGCCGGACAACATCAATATCGGTTTGCCACTCGCCTCGACTTGATCAATCAACTGGTCATATTCATGTTTATTGGCTCGTCCGGCATGGGTGGCCGCTTCAATATTTTCGGCGCGGTCCCCGGCCTGCTCGGTAATGTCCTGGACTTTTGCGCCCTTGGTCAGGGTCGAGTTCAACAGCCAGATGCGCTCGGCTTCGAGTCCTGCCTGGGTGACCGAAATCAGGCCTTCATAGTCGTCGTCGGGAAACCAGGTCTGCGGCTGCTCGCGGGCCTTTGAATTGAACAAGTGGTTCTCTTCATGCGGCACGACTTCCAGGGTGCGGGTGTCCAGCACGTAAATGAACATTTCGGTCTGACGTTCGCGGATCGTCACGTAGTTGCGTTCGTTATCCAGAAAGACTGGATCGTCGGCGTCCGACCAACCGGATGACGAGCTGCTGTCGCTGTCACTGGAGTCACCCGAACTGCTATCCGAAGTGGCCCCACCGGCGCTTTTGCCGGGATATTTGTTGGTCTGGGAGTTGTACTGGAGATACTCGGGGTCCGGTGCGCTGCCATACATCAGGCCTTCCTTCAGACTGAAGGTGGCGCTGATCGGTTTGTGCGTCGCCGCGCCCGGTTTGTGCGCATAACGGGGGAGCATTGCATTGTCATTCGCCAGTTCGAACGGGGTGCGATCATCGCCCCTGAACAAGGCCGGTACGTCAGTTCGATACAGGCAGTCATTCTTGTTGCGCCGATAACCCAACCTGGCCAGCAGTGCCTCACGTAACGGCGTGGTCAGGCTGGTTTCGGGGTGATACCAGTCGTGCCGGGCGCCGTGTTTGAGATTGAGTTCGTTGCTCAGGTCCTGACTCAGCCGGGTGAGAGTCTGCGGATTACTCAAGTCTGCCGTCAGTTGCTTGTGTGCTTGGGCCCACGGCGCAATCTTCAGTTCGGTCTTCATCTCCAGGCGCAAACGCAGCAATTGGCTCGGTAGCAGGTTATAGGACTGCAACAACGCTTCGCGTGCATCCGGGCTGAGCGTCGGGTGCAGCCAGCGCAGGCTGTCGTGCAGCAGGTCAGCGGCCGGGTTTGCCGTGACATTGGCTTCAGCCCATTGCGGGGGCTTGCCGAGTGTTTGCGCTTCTACCCTGAACCGCGCGATGTCAGCCCCTTGAATGGCATACACCTCCCAGATTTCCTGGTCGGTCCAGTGTTTCAAATGCGTGGGCTGCGCACTGAAACCAGCGCTTGGCGGATCGACCTCAATCCAGTTGCCGTGGCGATCCTTGAAGGCGAAGCGCGTGCCGGTTTCCAGTGAGCCCAGTGCCGGTTTGAGGTGGTAATAACCTTGCCCGTCGGGAGAGTGCACCGATGCCGTGTATTGGCTCTGCTTGAGTATGGTGGCGGGTTTGGAAGCGCGCGGCTGTTTGGCCGCGCTTTCGCTTTGCACGTCCCCGGCCGGACCCGGTCTTTTTGCCGGTGTATTGTTTGCCGCTTGTGGCGCTCGGTTGACGACGTGGTTTGCACCGGTCTGGGTCGCGAGTCGCCAGGTCGGGCGTCCGGGATTTTTTACCAAAAGTGGGCCGGACGCATCGCGCTCCGTCAGCAACTTGACCTGACAGGTGCCGAGTGTTGCATCGAATTCGACATGTGCCGTATGCAGTGCGCCTTCATGTTCCACGTCGACGAAGCGGCGTCCGACAATAAATCGAAAGCCCGCTGCATCGGCCTGTTGCAGACCCCGCAGGAAGTCGGGTCTCAGCCAGTACTGGTTAAACGGATTGTCTGCTGCCTGTGCGGTAATGTGGCTGCCCGGCAATTCGCTGATGACCACGGCAGGCTTGCGCACCGGATCCCTGTTGGAATGGGACAGGGAAATTTCAGTCGCCGTATTGTGCGGCCAGGTATCGACCGGCCTGGCGAAAGGCGATGAAGACAACGGGTTGTTGTCGGGTTGTCGAGTAGTGGGTGAATTGTTTTCTGTCTTGTTCGGAGATGTAGTGGGTGGCTTTCTGGGTATCTTCGGGCTCATTGAAACTCCGTTGCCATTGAACTTGTATAAAGTTGGCTGTTGCTGGGTACGTATTGGCAGAGTATTTATTTGACGTGCGCTCAAGTACAAAGCCAAATTCGCGAGAGTGATTTGCTTTGTCGGATGCGGGGTGAGCGCGTGGGCTTAATCTAATTGATTTTGTACTGAGCGTGAGGGGGGAGTTGCAATGCTTTTATCTTGAATGTGTAACTTCAGTTTTTTATTTTCGATAAAACTGAGGCTTGTAGGAAGTTGGCTGGGAAGAATCAGAGATGGGAATAAGAAGTTGGCCTCACTCTCGTCGGAAAAATCCTCGGAGAGTGGGCAGGGGAGATGCGTAAAGAAGCGTTTGATCAGTAGGCGTAGCGCAACAGCGTATGGGGCAAATGACGCAGCACGAAAAAGCCGAACAACGCCACCATTGCCGGCAGGATCAGCCACCAGACCTTGAACGGCATGGCATTGAGCGGCGATTGGCGCTGGTTCAGCCACAGGCTTGCCGCACACATGCAGGCGGCGAGCATGGCGCCGGCGAGAATGTCCGTCGGCCAGTGGGCGCCGAGATAGACGCGCGACAGCGCAATCGCCATTGCCGGTATGCAGCCGATCAGCAGCCACGTCAGGCGCATGCGTGGCGGCTGCCCGCGTCCGGCAAGGACGGCCAGGGTCAGGAACAGCGCGAACGAGCCGGAGGCATGGCCACTGGGCATGCTGTAACTGGTGATCGGATCCGTCAGCACTTCCGGGCGTACCCGGGCGAAAAACTGTTTGGTGACGGTGTTGGCGAGTGCGGTGACGAGGAGGGTGCCGCCCGCGAAAACGGCCTGACGCCACTGGCGGCACACCAGCAACAGGCCGGTCAGCAAGATGCTGAACAGCAACATGTTGCGGAACTCGCCGATCAACGTCAGGGTGACCGCGATTTCATCCAGCACCGGTTGGCGATGTTCCTGGACCAGGGTCATCACGCCTTGATCGAGGGCGGTCAGGTACGGATAACCGATGAACAGACCGATCAGAATCAGCAGGCTCATGCTGCTGATCCAGATCGTCGCGCGGCGGTGGCGGCGCAGGCTGCTGTTCACGCTGAGGCCGACCATGACGGCAATACTGGCGGCAACGATGCCCGCCTCAAGCCAGAAACCTTCCGGCAATGGCAGACGGAAAGCCGCGCCGGTGGCCCAGCCGGGCAGCAGATAGGCGAGGCTCCAGCCGGCGGCGGCCAGCAGGCTGACGGCGGCGAAGCGCGGGAAAGGCATGTCGCACATCCCCGCAACCATCGGCAGCATCGGTCTTAGCGGGCCGATGAAGCGTCCGACCAGCAGACTGGCGATCCCGTAGCGCTGGAAATAGGTCTCGGCGCCCGCCATCCATTCCGGATGATGGCGCAGGCCGGGCAGTCTGCGGATGTTCTGGTGGAAGTGGCGGCCGAGGAAGTACGAAACCAGATCGCCGAGGATGCCGCCGAGAAAACCCAGCAACAGGGTTTCGCTCAACGACAAGGCGCCGCTGCCGGCCATCACTGCCACGGCAAACAGCAACACCGTGCCGGGTACGATCAACCCGGCAATCGCCAGGCATTCGACAAAGGCCACAATGAACACCGCTGCGGCCAGCCATTGTGGATTGGCGGCCAGCCATCCGGTCACGCTATCGAGCCATGGGCCCATACAAACAACTCCATCAAATCTTCAATTGGCCCTTGTGGGAGCGAGCCTGCTCGCGAAAAGGGAGTGTCAGGCGAAATAACCATGGCTGACCGAGCGCTTTCGCGAGCAGGCTCGCTCCCACAGGGAATTCCTTCTACTTCAAATCTGCTTCCGACGTGGGCAATACAAAATAATCGCGACCTTCGACCTGACCCCGGCGCAGCGGGTTCCGCGTGCACCATTGAGCGTAAGCAGCGTCGACGAAGCGATACATCAAGTGCTCGTCACGACCGTGAGGGATGCCCAAACGCGTGGTTTGAATGATGTGCGAGGGCGCCGGCCCGGTATCTTCCACCAATAGCACCTCATGGTCGAAACGCTTGGCGTCCCATACCGGCACCTTCAAGCCGAGCGCCTTGCACAGCAATGTCTGGCCGGCGCAGAGTTTCTGCGACGGGCGCGGACGACCTTGTGCATCCGGATTGTTCAGCAGCATCTGCGCCAGACTCGCCGGGCCGCTGATTTCATCGACCCACGGATAAGCCGATTTGATCAGTACCGCATTGCCGGGCCCTTGCGCACTGAAGTTCAGCGAATCGCCGCCGCGGGCGTAATACATATAGATGTGGCCACCATCCAGAAACAAAGCTTTACGTTTTTCTGTGTATCCGAGGGAGGCGTGACTGCCTTTTTCTTCGCAGTAATAGGCTTCGGTTTCGATGATTCGCGCGCTCAGCCACAGATTGCCGACCCGGTGGCGGATGACTTTACCCAGCAGATCCCGGGCCAGCAGCTGCGCGTCACGGTCGAAAAAAGCGTCCGGAAGGCCCAATGGCAGGCGCTCGGCGCTGTTGCGAATGGTCAGGTTGGACATGGCAGGCAGGGTATATCCAGGCTGAGAAGGTCGGAATGATAACAATCCGAGGCTTAATTACGGCTGAACATTGGCAATTCGCAATCCATTTCGACCATCCGCCCGTCACCGCTGTTAGTCCCGGGACGCGACAGCTATAATCTGCCGCTTTCCTCTTTGCCAAGACCCCAGCAGACCATGACTGAGTCCGTTCTTGACTACATGACCCGATTGGGTCGCGCCGCCCGCGAAGCCTCCCGGGTCATCGGCCGTGCCAGCACCGCGCAGAAAAACCGCGCCTTGCAGGCCGCTGCCAATGCGTTGGACGCTGCTCGCGCGGAGCTGGCCGCAGCCAATGAACGGGATCTGGCCGCTGGTCGCGCCAATGGTCTGGAGCCGGCACTGCTGGAGCGTCTGGAGCTGACCCCTGCACGCATCGACGGCATGATCGTTGGTTTGCGCCAGGTGGCTGCATTGCCGGATCCGGTCGGGGCAATCCGTGACATGAGCTTCCGCCCGTCGGGGATTCAGGTTGGCAAGATGCGCGTGCCACTGGGGGTGATCGGGATCATTTACGAGTCCCGTCCCAACGTGACCATCGATGCCGCCAGCCTGTGCCTGAAGTCTGGCAACGCAACCATCCTGCGCGGTGGCTCGGAAGCGATTCACTCCAACCGTGCCATTGCTGCCTGCATTCAACGCGGTCTGGCCGAGGCAGAATTGCCCGCTGCCGTGGTGCAAGTGGTCGAAACCACCGACCGTGCCGCCGTCGGCGCGATGATCACCATGCCCGAGTACGTCGATGTGATCGTGCCGCGCGGTGGCCGTGGCCTGATCGAGCGCATCAGCCGCGATGCCCGCGTGCCGGTGATCAAACATCTGGACGGCATCTGCCACGTTTACGTCAGTGCTCACGCCGATCTGGCGAAAGCCCAGCGTATCGCCTTCAACGCCAAGACCTATCGCTACGGCATCTGCGGTGCGATGGAGACATTGCTGGTCGATCAAACTGTTGCCAAGGATTTCCTGCCGTCGATGGCCGCCCAGTTCCGCGAAAAAGGCGTTGAGCTGCGTGGTTGCGAGCGCACCCGGGCGATTATCGAGGCCGTAGCGGCCAGCGAAGACGACTGGAGCACCGAGTACCTGGCGCCAATCCTGTCGATCCGCGTGGTCGACGGTCTGGACCAGGCCATCGAACACATCAACCATTATGGCTCGCGCCACACCGACTCGATCGTCAGCGAAAACCTCGCCGACACCCGCCGGTTCGTGGCCGAAGTCGACTCGGCGTCGGTGATGATCAACACCCCGACCTGCTTCGCCGATGGATTTGAATACGGATTGGGTGCCGAGATCGGCATTTCTACTGATAAGCTGCACGCCCGCGGCCCGGTGGGCCTCGAAGGACTGACCTGCGAGAAGTACATCGTGGTCGGAGATGGCCAGTTGCGCGGCCAGGCGCCGGTCTGACTTGACCGACCTCGACCTGACAGCGCCGCAAACCGGCAGCGAGTCTCGCCCCCGACGTATCGGCGTGCTGGGCGGAACGTTCGATCCGGTGCACATCGGCCATTTGCGCGGTGCGCTGGAAGTCGCCGAGGCGCTGGCGCTTGATGAGTTGCGCCTGACGCCGAGCGCGCGGCCGCCGCATCGCGATACGCCGCAGGTGTCGGCGCAGGACCGGCTGGCGATGGTCGAGTGCGCGGTGGCCGGAGTGCCGCCGCTGGTGGTGGACGCCCGCGAATTGCAGCGGGACAAACCGTCCTACACCATTGATACCCTGGAGTTGATGCGTGCCGAAATGCCCGCCGAGACCCAGGTTTTTCTGCTTTTGGGCTGGGACGCATTTTGCGGCCTGCCCACTTGGCACCGCTGGGAAGAGTTGCTCCAGCATTGCCATATCCTGGTGCTACAGCGCCCGGACGCCGACAGCGAACCGCCGGATGCCTTGCGCAACCTGCTGGCAGCGCGTTCGGTGAGCGACCCGCTGGCCCTGAAAGGGCCGAGCGGACAGATTGCATTCGTCTGGCAGACTCCGCTCGCGGTCTCCGCCACCCAGATCCGTCAACTGCTGGCCAGCGGTAAGTCGGTACGTTTCCTGGTGCCCGACGCGGTCCTGGCCTACATCGATGCGCACGGTCTGTATCGTGCGTCGAACTGAACAAGGCGTGCTTCACTGATACGAATCCACGTGTCGCCAAGCCGCCGAAAATATGAGCAAAACGAGTTTTATATGACTGACAAAGACCAAACCAAAGTTAAGCGCAAAGGCACATTCAAGAGCGCTCCGCTGCCAGAGCCGGTCAACACCAACGAGCCGCTGAAAGGTGACGAACTGGTCAAGCTCGCTGTTGCAGCCCTGGAAGACGTCAAGGCGCAGGACATTCAAATCATTGATGTTCGCGACAAGCAAAGCATCACTGACTACATGATCATCGCCACCGGTACGTCCAATCGCCAGATCAACGCGATGCTCGACAAGGTTCGCGAAGAAGTGAAAAAGCAGGGCGCCAAGCCGCTGGGCGAAGAAGGCAAGGGCGACAGCGACTGGGTACTGCTCGACCTCGATCTGGTGATCGTGCACATGATGACTGCCTCGGCGCGTCAGTTCTACGACCTGGAGCGCCTGTGGGCCGGTGCCGAGCAAAGCCGTGCGGCCGACGCCAAGCACCACAGCCCGGAAAACACCCACGAGCATTTCACCAAGCTCAACAAAGACCAGCTGTAAGGGATCGCTGTGCGACTGCGACTGATCGCCGTCGGTTCACGCATGCCCAAATGGGTGGAAGAAGGCTGGCATGAATATGCCAAGCGTCTTCCGTCCGAGCTGGCGCTGGAACTGGTGGAAATACCGCTCAACACCCGTGGCAAGAATGCCGACGTGGCCCGTTTCATCCGCCAGGAAGGCGAAGCCATGCTGGCCAAGGTCGGGCCGAACGAGCGGATCGTCACGCTGGAAGTCCACGGCAAACCCTGGAGCACCGAGCAGCTTGCGGTCGAACTCGACCGTTGGCGGCTGGATTCGCGCACGGTCAATTTCATGGTCGGTGGACCGGAAGGTCTGGCGCCGGAAGTCTGCGCCCGCGCTGATCAGCGATGGTCGTTGTCACCGTTGACGCTGCCGCACCCGCTGGTGCGGATCCTGATCGGCGAACAGTTGTACCGTGCCTGGACCGTGCTGTCCGGTCACCCTTACCACAAGTAAGCCTGCCCTCATGTCTCAGCCGATCCGCATCAAGGACCACGAAAAGGACGCACGTCTGGTGCGTAGCCGCGTCGTGTTCGGGGCCGTTGTGGTGGTGGCGCTGATTTGTGTGCTGATTGCGCGGCTGTATTACTTGCAGGTGATCCAGTACGAGTACCACTCGACGCTGTCGGAAAACAACCGCGTCCACGTTCAGCCGATTCCGCCGACGCGCGGGCTGATTTTCGACCGCAACGGTGTGGTGGTGGCGGACAACCGGCCGAGTTTCAGCCTGAGCATGACCCGCGAGCGCTCCGGCGACTGGCAGCAAGTGCTCGATGTGATCGTCGAAGTGCTGGAACTGACGCCCGAGGACCGGGTGATCTTCGAGAAACGCATGCGTCAGGGGCGCCGGCCATTCGAGCCGGTGCCGGTCCTGTTCGAGCTGACCGAAGAGCAGATCGCCCGCATCGCGGTGAATCAGTTCCGTCTGCCCGGCGTTGAAGTGGTCGCGCAACTGGTTCGTCACTATCCACAGGGCGCGCACTTCGCGCACTCGGTGGGTTACATGGGGCGGATCAACGAGAAAGAGCTGAAAAGCCTCGATCCGGTCAACTACAGCGGCACCCACCACATCGGCAAGACCGGTATCGAGCGTTTCTACGAGCCGGAGTTGCACGGTCAGGTCGGTTACGAAGAAGTCGAGACCAACGCCCGTGGCCGCGTCTTGCGCGTGCTCAAGCGTACCGATCCGATTCCCGGCAAGGATATTGTCCTCAGCCTCGACATCAAATTGCAGGAAGCGGCCGAAGCTGCGCTCGGCGGGCGTCGTGGTGCGGTGGTTGCGCTGGATCCGAAGACCGGCGAAGTGCTGGCCATGGTCAGTCAGCCGAGCTTCGACCCGAACCTGTTCGTCACCGGGATCAGCTTCAAGGCCTACGCCGAGCTGCGCGATTCCATCGACCGGCCGCTGTTCAACCGTGTGCTGCGCGGTCTGTACCCGCCGGGTTCGACGATCAAGCCGGCGGTGGCGATTGCCGGTCTCGATTCGGGTGTGGTGACGGCGTCGAGCCGGGTGTTCGACCCGGGTTACTACATGCTGCCGAACTACGATCACAAGTACCGTAACTGGAACCGCACCGGTGACGGCTTCGTCGACCTCGATACGGCGATCATGCGTTCCAACGACACCTATTTCTACGACCTCGCGCACAAGCTGGGCATCGATCGGCTGTCGGCTTACATGAACAAGTTCGGCATCGGCCAGAAGGTCTCGCTGGACATGTTCGAAGAATCTCCTGGCCTGATGCCGTCTCGCGAATGGAAACGTGCGACCCGCAAGCAGGCCTGGTTCCCGGGCGAAACCCTGATTCTCGGGATCGGCCAGGGCTACATGCAATCAACCCCGCTGCAACTGGCCCAGGCCACGGCGCTGGTCGCCAACAAAGGCGTGTGGAACCGCCCGCACCTGGCCAAATCCCTCGAAGGGGTGAAGCCGGTGGACGAAAACCCGATGCCGGACATTATCCTGCGTGATCCGTCGGACTGGACCAAGGTCAACCACGGCATGCAGCAAGTGATGCACGGTGCCCGCGGCACCGCGCGCAAAGCGGCCATTGGCGCGCAATACCGTATCGCCGGTAAATCGGGTACGGCGCAGGTGGTGGCGATCAAGCAGGGCGAGAAGTACGACCGCTCCAAGGTTCAGGAGCGCCATCGTGACCACGCCTTGTTCGTCGGCTTCGCCCCGGCCGATGACCCGCGAATCGTCGTGTCGGTGATGGTCGAGAACGGTGAATCCGGCTCCGGCGTTGCCGCGCCAGTGGTGCGTCAGGTCATGGACGCCTGGCTGCTCGATCAGGACGGACGTTTGAAGGCCGAATACGCCAGCCCAATCAGTGCGGAGGCTACGGCCCGTGATGAATAATTTTGATCGCATGCTCTCCAGTGAGGATGTGATGCGTCGCCGCGCGACGCTGCTGCAAAGACTGCATATCGATGGCCCGTTGCTGATCCTGCTGCTGATCCTCGCCGCCGGCAGCCTGTTCGTGTTGTATTCGGCCAGCGGCAAGAGCTGGGACCTGCTGGCCAAGCAGGCCACTTCGTTCGGCATCGGTCTGGTGTCGATGATCGTCATCGCCCAGTTCGAGCCGCGTTTCATGGCGCGCTGGGTGCCGCTCGGGTATGTGATCGGCGTGGTGCTGCTGATGGTGGTGGACATCATGGGCCACAACGCCATGGGTGCCACGCGCTGGATCAACATCCCCGGGGTGATCCGCTTCCAGCCCTCGGAGTTCATGAAGATCCTGATGCCGGCGACCATTGCCTGGTATCTGTCCAAACGGACCTTGCCGCCGCAACTCAAGCATGTCGGCATCAGCCTGATGCTGATCGGTGTGCCCTTCATTCTGATCGTGCGTCAGCCCGACCTCGGCACCTCGCTGCTGATTCTCGCTGGTGGCGCGTTCGTGCTGTTCATGGGCGGCTTGCGCTGGCGCTGGATTCTCAGCGTGCTGGCGGCTGCCGTACCCGTGGCCGTGGCCATGTGGTTCTTCATCATGCACGACTACCAGAAGCAACGAATCCTGACGTTCCTCGACCCGGAAAGCGATCCGCTCGGCACGGGCTGGAACATCATTCAGTCGAAAGCCGCCATCGGTTCCGGCGGTGTCTTCGGCAAGGGCTGGCTGCTCGGCACCCAGTCGCACCTGGACTTCCTGCCGGAGAGCCACACCGACTTCATCATTGCCGTACTGGGCGAAGAGTTCGGTCTGGTGGGCATCTGCGCGCTGCTGCTGATTTACCTTTTATTGATCGGCCGGGGGCTGGTGATCACCGCTCAGGCACAGACGCTGTTCGGCAAATTGCTCGCTGGCGCGTTGACCATGACGTTTTTTGTTTACGTTTTCGTCAACATCGGTATGGTCAGTGGCCTGTTGCCGGTCGTAGGGGTGCCGTTGCCATTCATTAGCTACGGAGGAACTTCGCTGGTGACGCTGCTGTCAGCGTTTGGGGTTTTGATGTCGATCCATACCCATCGCAAGTGGATCGCACAGGTTTGAATAAGGTGAAGAGTTCAATGCAAGTAATGCGTGGCTGGGCGACTCGATGCGCGCCGCTGGTTGGCCTGATGGGCCTGCTGGGCAGCGTCCAGGAAGCGCTGGCCGGCGAATACGAAGGCTCACCTCAGGTGGCCGAATTCGTCGGTGAAATGACCCGCGACTACGGTTTCGCCGGTGAGCAATTGATGGGTGTTTTCCGCGAGGCTCAGCGCAAACAGGCGATTCTCGACGCCATCTCCAGACCCGCCGAGCGGGTCAAACAGTGGAAAGAATATCGCCCGATGTTCATCACTGACGCGCGCATTGCGCGAGGTGTGGACTTCTGGCGTCAGCACGAGGCCACTCTGGCGCGTGCCGAGCAGGAATACGGCGTGCCGGCACAAGTCATCGTGTCGATTATCGGCGTTGAGACCTTTTTCGGACGTAATACCGGTAATTACCGGGTGATCGATGCCTTGTCCACGCTCGGATTCGACTATCCTCCCCGTGCCGAATTTTTCCGCAAGGAACTGCGTGAGTTCCTGCTACTGGCCCGTGAAGAGCAGGTCGATCCATTGACGCTCAAAGGCTCGTACGCCGGGGCCATGGGCTTGCCGCAGTTCATGCCGAGCAGCTTTCGCGCCTATGCGGTGGACTTCGACGGTGACGGCCACATCAATATCTGGAACAACCCGGATGATGCGATCGGCAGCGTCGCGAGTTATTTCAAGCGTCACGGCTGGGTCGCCGGTGAGCCGGTGGTCAGCCGGGCGGATGTGCGCGGCGAGCAGGTCGATGAAGGTCTGACCACCGGCATCGAGCCGACAAAGACGGTTGGAGAGTTGCGAGCGCTGGGCTGGTCAAGTCATGATGCGCTGCGCGATGATATGCCGGTTACTGCATTTCGCCTCGAAGGCGACAACGGCCCTGAATACTGGATGGGCCTGAAGAATTTCTACGCGATCACGCGTTATAACCGCAGCGTGATGTACGCCATGGCCGTACATCAACTGTCTGAACAGCTGGTACAAGCACGGGGCGTCAAGTAATGCGGGCATTGCCTAACAATAAACCCCTGAAGCTGGTGGCATTCGCTGCGTTGGCGGTATTGGTCGCCAGTTGCACGACCAGCCGTTCCCCGACGCCGAAAACCGCCAATACCGTTGTGCGAGCGCAGCCGGGTCTGGATATCAACCGCGCGCACAAAGATGGCGCGCCGTGGTGGGACGTCGATGTGTCGCGCATTCCTGATGCCACGCCGACCCTGCACACCGGTCCGTACAAGGCCAACCCGTACACCGTACTGGGCAAAACCTACTTCCCGTTGCAGGAATCCAAGACCTACGTCGCTTCCGGCACGGCGTCCTGGTACGGCACCAAGTTTCACGGTCAGAACACCGCCAACGGCGAGGTTTATGACCTGTACGGCATGAGCGCCGCCCACAAGACTTTGCCACTGCCAAGTTACGTTCGGGTGACCAATCTGGACAACAACAAGAGCGTGATCCTGCGAGTCAACGACCGTGGGCCGTTCTACTCTGATCGCATCATCGACTTGTCTTACGCGGCCGCGAAGAAACTCGGTTACGCCGAAATCGGTACGGCGCGGGTCAAGGTCGAGGGCATCGATCCCCAGCAGTGGTGGGCCGCCAAGGGCCGTCCGGCGCCTTTGATGCTCAACGAGCCACAAGTCGCGCAGAACAGCGCTCCGGTGATCACGGCCTCGGCCGGCACTGTCGAGCAGTGGACGCCGCCGCCGCAACAACATGCCTCTGACACCGTCCCTGTGCCGATGAGTGCAAAAAAAAACGCTTCTGCAACAGCAACTGGCCAGTATCTGCAGGTGGGCGCGTTCGCCAACCCGGACGCTGCAGAACTGCTGAGGTCGAAGCTCAGCGGGATGGTGAGCGCTCCGGTGTTCATCAGCTCGATCGTGCGCAATCAGCAGACCCTGCACCGGGTTCGCCTGGGGCCGATCGGCTCGCCGGGTGAAATTGCCCAGGTGCAGAACAGCGTGCGCCTGGCCAACCTTGGTTCGCCAAGTGTGGTCACCGAGTAATACGTAGAACTTGATTGACGGTTCACTTGCGGTATTGGGGGGTGAACCAGGTTGTTGGCTCGTCGAAGAACAAAAGCCCGGCAAGGGTGACTGGAGTGAGCAACTGAACACGCGATGGCTCGTTAGAAAGTCATCTGATTAAATTTTGTCCGCAAGGACAGTTTCCATTAGCGATTTCGAGAGACGGATGAACATCACCACCTTTGCCAAACGCCTGTGTCTGCTAGTCCCGCTGCTCCTCTCGCCAGCCGCCTTCGCGGCCGAGATGATGCCGTCGCCACCTCAACTGGCCGCAAAAGCTTACGTTCTGATGGACGCCAGCAGCGGCAACGTGCTGGTCGAAAACAATGGCGACCAGCGCCTGCCTCCGGCCAGCCTGACCAAACTGATGACCGCGTACATCGCTACGCTGGAAATCCGTCGCGGCCAGATCGGTGAAAACGACCCGGTGACCGTCAGCGAAAACGCCTGGCGCACCGGTGGTTCGCGGATGTTCATCAAGGTCGGCTCGCAGGTGACGGTCAGCGACCTGCTGCACGGCATCATCATTCAGTCCGGCAACGACGCCAGCGTGGCGCTGTCCGAGCACATCGCCGGCAGCGAAGACGCCTTCGCCGACCTGATGAACAAGACTGTCACCGATCTGGGCATGACCAACTCCCACTTCATGAACCCGACCGGTCTGCCAAACCCTGAGCACTACTCGTCGGCTCACGACATGGCGATCCTGGCCCGCGCGATCATCCACGAAGACCCGGCTCACTACGCGATCTACTCGCAGAAAGAGTTCTTCTGGAACGGTATCAAGCAACCTAACCGCAACCTGCTGCTGTGGCGCGACAAGACTGTTGACGGCCTGAAAACCGGTCACACCGACGAAGCCGGCTACTGCATGGTGTCCTCGGCTGTACGTGACGGCCAGCGCCTGATCGCTGTAGTGTTCGGCACCAACAGCGAAGTGGCTCGCGCCGCTGAAACCCAGAAGCTGCTGACCTACGGTTTCCGCTTCTTCGAAACCCAGACCTTCTATCAGAAGGGCACCGAACTGGCTCAGGCCCCGGTGTGGAAAGGCACCACCAATCAAGTCAAGGCCGGCCTGGCTGAAGACCTGACCATGACTCTGCCGAAAGGCCAGCTGAAGAAGCTCGCTGCCAGCATGACCATGAACCCGCAACTGACCGCGCCAATCGCCAAGGGCGACGTGATCGGTAAAGTCGAAGTCAAACTGGAAGACAAGGTCGTGCACAGCGCTGACCTGATTGCTCTGGATGGCGTCGAGGAGGGTGGTATCTTCCGCCGCATGTGGGATAGCATCCGTCTATTCTTCTACGGCTTGTTCAACTGATTTGTGTTGACCTGCATGGCCCCGCCCCGATCCGGTGCGGGGCCATGTGCGTTACCACGGCTTACGAGGCCGTTACGCCATGACCGATACCGAAGTAAAGGCGCCAAAGATCGAATTCCCTCAGACTGATTATCCGATTAAGGTGATCAGCGATACGGGTGTTGGCAACAAGGACAGGATCATCGAGATCGTCCTGAAACACGCGACCATCAATGACGAGCGCATCGACGAGCGTCAAAGCACCAACGGCAAATACACCACTATCCAGTTGCACATCGTCGCGACCGACCAGGATCAGCTGTACAACATCAACAGCGAACTGCGGGCGACCGGCTTCGTGCACATGGTGTTGTGATGTCTGGCACGCTGGGCTTTCGTGAGCTCGGCCAGATGGCTTACGAGCCGGTCTGGCATGCCATGCAACGCTTTACCAACGAACGCGGCAGCGATGCCGCCGACGAAATCTGGCTCGTCGAGCACCCGCCGGTGTTCACTCAGGGCCAGGCCGGCAAGGCCGAACATCTGTTGCTGCCGGGAGATATCCCGGTGGTGCAGGTCGATCGCGGCGGGCAGGTGACTTATCATGGCCCCGGCCAATTGGTGGCTTACCTGTTGCTGGATGTGCGCAAGCTGGGTTTCGGCGTGCGTGATCTGGTCAGTCGCATGGAGCTTTGCCTGATCGAATTGCTGGCCAGCTACGGCGTGACCGCAGCGGCCAAGCCCGATGCTCCCGGCGTCTACGTCGATGGAGCGAAAATCGCTTCACTGGGTTTGCGGATTCGCCACGGTTGTTCCTTTCATGGCCTGGCCCTGAACGTGGATATGAACCTGGAACCGTTTCGACGGATTAATCCCTGCGGCTATGCCGGGCTGGCGATGACCCAGCTGAGCGATCACGCAGGATCGATTGAATTTGCCGAGGTAAGTGCCCGGCTGCGTGCGCAGCTCGTCAAACACCTCGACTATGCTGAGCAGACGACCCTGACGGGCGGAATCGACTGATATGACTACTGATGCAGTGCAAACCATGATCCCGACGCTCGACGTGACCGAGCGCCCGGCCCCGCGTCCCAAGGTTGAAGCCGGCGTCAAGCTGCGCGGCGCCGAGAAGGTTGCACGCATCCCGGTAAAGATCATTCCGACCACCGAACTGCCGAAGAAACCTGACTGGATTCGTGTACGTATTCCGGTTTCGCCGGAAGTCGACCGGATCAAGAGCCTGCTGCGCAAACACAAGCTGCACAGCGTTTGCGAAGAAGCGTCCTGCCCGAACCTGGGCGAATGCTTCTCCGGCGGCACCGCGACGTTCATGATCATGGGCGACATCTGCACCCGTCGCTGCCCGTTCTGCGACGTTGGCCACGGTCGTCCGAAGCCACTGGACGTCAACGAGCCGGAAAGCCTGGCCATTGCCATCGCTGACCTCAAGCTCAAGTATGTGGTGATCACCTCCGTTGACCGCGACGACCTGCGTGATGGCGGTGCTCAGCACTTTGCCGACTGCATCCGCGAAATTCGCAAACTGTCGCCGAACGTGCAGCTGGAAACCCTGGTTCCGGACTACCGTGGTCGCATGGACATCGCCCTGGAAATCACTGCCGCCGAGCCGCCGGATGTGTTCAACCACAACCTGGAAACCGTACCGCGCCTGTACAAGGCTGCGCGTCCGGGTTCGGACTACCAGTGGTCGCTGACCCTGCTGCAGCGCTTCAAGCAGATGATGCCGCACATTCCAACCAAATCCGGCCTGATGCTGGGTCTGGGCGAGACCGACGAAGAGGTCATCGAAGTCATGAAGCGCATGCGCGAACACGACATCGACATGCTGACCTTGGGCCAGTACCTGCAACCGTCGCGCAGCCACTTGCCGGTGCAGCGTTTCGTGCACCCGGACACCTTCGCCTGGTTCGCCGAGGAAGGTTACAAGATGGGCTTCAAGAACGTTGCTTCGGGTCCGCTGGTGCGTTCTTCGTACCACGCCGACGAGCAGGCGAAGCTGGTCAAGGCTGAGCTGCTGGGTTCCTGATCCAGCGCTGAAGGCTTCACAAAATACCCGCCTCGGCGGGTATTTTTGTATGGGAAGTTTGACCACTTAACCTGTGGCGAGGGAGCTTACACCCGCAGGGTTGCGCAGCGACCCCAGTATGCTTGGGACTGCTGCGCACTCTAGCGGGAGCAAGCTCCCTCGCCACAAGTTACTGGGCCACAATGCCTCTTTTGTTTATATGTGTTCCTGACTACTGTGTCTGCACGACTTCACACACGGAGCCCCACGGATGACCGTTCGACCGACCCACACCCTGTTCCCGCATAAGCCTGTACCAGCCCTGCCGTCAGAGGGGCTGATCGGTGTCATTGCCCCAGCCGGCCCCGGCGCGCTGGACACGGACAAGGCTGTGCAGTGGATGCGTGCCCGTGGTTACGAATTACGGGTGTTCCCGGGCGTTCATGAGAAGGACGGCTACCTGGCCGGCAGCGATGACGTGCGACTCAACGATTTGCATGCCGCATTCGCTGATCCCGAGGTCGACGCCATTATCTGCCTGCGCGGTGGCTACGGTACGCCACGGCTGCTGGACCGTATCGACTTCGATCTGCTGAGCCGCAACGCCAAGCCGTTTGTCGGCTACAGCGACATCACCGCCCTGCACCTGGCCATCAGCCGTTACGCAGGCTTCGTAACCTTTCACGGGCCGCTGCTCAATGCGGACTTGTTGGGTGACAAGGAACCGCCGACCGTCGCCTCGTTTTTCGCCATGCTCCGTGGCCAGGTGAAGGCGGGGAGTGTGTTGAGTCACCCGGTGGCTCACCCATTGACCACGGTCGAGCCCGGGATCGCCCATGGACGCTTGCTCGGCGGCAATCTGGCAATGATCGCCTCGACCCTCGGTACGCCTTATGAAATCGATGTCGAGGGGGTGATTTTGCTCATCGAAGATGTCAACGAACCGCTGTATCGCATCGACCGATTGCTGACCCAGATGCGTCTGGCCGGCAAGTTGGCAAAACTGCGCGGTGTGCTGGTCGGGGATATCGCGGGGGTAGAAGTCGAGGCGCTCAACCGCTTGCTCAAGCAGACTTTCGAACCGTTGCGGATTCCGGTGCTATCGGGGTGGCGAAGCGGCCATTGCGATCCGAATCTGACTTTGCCGTTGGGCGCGCTGGTTCGACTGGATGCGGGGAAGAAGGAGTTGATGCTGGAGCAGGATGTGGTGGTTCGACGGTAGAGAGTTATCGTCAATTCGTCAGTCTTCGCGGGCAAGCCCGCTCCCACAAGATTCGTGGTGTACACAGATATTGTGATCACCGCTGAACCTGTGTGGGCGGGCTTGCCCGCGATGCTTTTACTGGCTACGCAGGCTCTCAAGCAGCTTATGCGTCGGATAGCCATCCGCCGGCCAGCCAAACGACTGCTGTGCACTGCGGATCGCCTTGCGCGTATTGGCGCCGATAATCCCGTCCGCTGTGCCCGCATCATAGTTGCGTGCACTCAGCAGGGTCTGCAACTCGATGCGCTCGGTACGGCTCAGCGGCAGATCATCTTTCGGCCAGGTGCCGTTGATCAGACCACCGCCATTGAAGCGCTCGGACAACAGGCTCACCGCCAAGGCGTACGACGAAGAATTGTTGTACTTGAGGATCGCTCGGAAGTTGTCGAGGATCAGGAACGCGGGGCCTCGATAACCGGCCGGCAGCAACAGGGCGGCCGGCAGTTGCTCGGAGCCCGCAGGTACTTGACCGCCATTCGGCAGGATCACGCCCAGTTGCCGCCATTCGGCGACGCTTTTACGAATGGTGCCGTCGGCCAGCGTGTAGTTGAAGCTGCTCGGCAATTGCACCTCAAAACCCCACGGCTGCCCGCGCTGCCAGCCTGAGCTTTGCAGGTAATGCGCCGTCGAGGCCAGCGCATCGGCAGGGCTGCCCCAGATGTCGCGGCGGCCGTCGCCATCGAAATCCACCGCATGGGTGTTGTAGGTGGTCGGAATGAATTGAGTCTGACCCATCGCGCCAGCCCAGGAGCCAAGCATCTTCTCCGGCGTGATATCGCCCTGTTGCAGAATCTGCAGGGCTGCGATCAATTGCGCGTGGGCAAAGCCCGGGCGGCGGCCTTCGTAGGCGAGGGTGGCCAGCGAGTTGATTACCGACTTGCTGCCCTGGAACTGACCGAAGTTACTCTCCATGCCCCACACCGACACCAAGGCCTGACGGTCAACGCCATAACGCTGTTCGATGCTTTGCAGAATGTCGGCGTACTGGTTGATCAATGCCTGACCTTTGCGCACGCGCAATGGCGAAAGGGCGCCATCGAGGTATTCCCACACCGGGCGGGAGAATTCCGGCTGACTGCGGTCGGCGCGAATCACGCTGGCGTCGAAGCTGACATTGGCAAATGCGCGATCAAACAGGTCGGCGCGGATCCCGGCGGCCAGGGCATCCTTGCGGAAACCTGCTTGCCATTCGGCGAAGGTCTGGGTCGGCTGAAGATCGAGAGGGTCGGCGGACGGCACTACCGGCGGGATGATCGCTGGGGCCGTGGCGACAGGAGCGGCTTGGAGAGGTTGCGCGTCGGCGGCGGTCGGTTTTTCCGCGCAGGCGACAAGCAGAATGAAGCTGGAGGCAGCGATCATCTGGCGAACAGGCCAGCGACGGGAAAGACTTAGGGGCATGCACAGTTCCAGGGGAAACGAATCAGGTGCAGACCTTAACATGACCGGGGGTACTGCGCTTCAGGCGGCCAGAAAGTAAGAAGCCTCCCAGCTGTCAGACTGGAAGGCTTCGCGGCGGTAGCTGCCTTTGCCCTTGGTTGGTCGTTCCTGGCGACTGCGGAACAAGGGTTGGGCGACGATGGATTTGGCCTTGTTGGGGCGATGTTTCGCTGGCTTTTTGCTCATGAGGGTTCTCTCGATCGAGTGGGTTTTGCGCGGCAAATAATCTGCCGATGTCGGGCGTCTGTCCAGTGCCTGTTGTGTAGGAATGTTCTGGCGCTTTCGCGAGCCGGCTCGCGAATGGCCGTTATGCGGTTGAGCGTCTTATTCAGCAGGCAAAGACAGTCGCTGGCCGGCCATCAATAACGCCAAACGACTCAGGCTCATCCATGGCGATCCGGCCGCCTGGCCCTTGATCTGCGCATCGATGCGCTGCGCTTCGAGCAGCAACTGCGCCCAGCGTTGCGCCGTATAGCGTTGCAGGGCTTTGCTCATTAACGGTTTGCGCTTGTCCCAGACCGGTGGCTTCGCCTGACTGAAACACTTGTCCAGCGGCGTGCCCTGGCTGTATTGCAGCGAGATATTGGCCAGCAGGCGCAACTCCCGCGCCAGCGCCCAGAGAATCACTGGCGGTTCGACACCCTCGCCACGCAGGCCTTCGAGCATGCGCAGGGCGTGGGCCGGTTCACCGTTGAGCACCGCATCGGTCAGGCCAAACACGTCGAATCGTGCACTGTCGGCCACAGCCGCCTGCACCGTTTCGACGGTAATCTGGCCACCCTCGGCCATCAGCTTGAGCTTTTCGATTTCCTGCGCAGCGGCGAGCAGGTTGCCCTCGACGCGCGCGGCAATCAGTTCGACGGCGTCCTGACTGGCCGACAAGCCGGCCTGCGACAAACGCTGACGAATCCAGCTTGGCAGCTGATTGGCATCCACCGGCCAGATCTGGATGAACTGGGTCTGCTGACCTTCGACCAGCGCCTTGCCCCACTTGGTCTTCTGCGCACTGCCATCGAGCTTGGGCAGGCTGATCAGCAGCACAGTGTCTTCCGCAGGGCGCGAGCAGTACTCGATGAAGGCGGCAGCGCCCTTGTCACCAGGTTTGCCCGAAGGCAGACGCAGTTCCAGCAGGCGTTTCTCGGCGAACAACGACATGCTCGCGCCGGCCTGCAGCAACGTACCCCAATCGAAATTGGCGTCGGCGGCGAAGACCTGACGTTCGTCGAAACCTTGCTGGCGCGCAGCACTGCGGATGGCGTCGGCGGCTTCCTGGCACAGCAGCGGGTCATCGCCACTGATGATGTAGACCGGCGCGAGGGCGCCTTGCAGGTGTTTGCCGAGTTGAGCGGGAGCGAGCTTCATAAGAACAATCGAACGGGGCGCCTGAGCGCCCCGAACGTCTTACTGCTGCGGAATTTCAAGCGGCGACTGACGCGGGGTTTCCGCTTCAGCCTTTTGCGCCGCCTCGAGCGCGTCGGCTTCAGCCTTGGCGCGGTTGTTGGCGGCTTGCTGCAGTTGCTCCAGTTGACCCGGGGTCAGCTGTTGCAGGCGCAGCATCATGCGCTGAACCAGCTCGCGACGAATATCGCGACGGGCGTCGTTGGCTTCCTGATCCGAGCCGACGAGGTTGTTGCCGTCGTGGATAAACACTTTCTGCACTTCAAGCTTGTCGCTCAGCAGGGAAAGGTTCTTGTCGCCACGAATGTCATAGCTCAGAACAGTGCTGACCTGATATTCGCCCGTACGGCCGGCACCGGCGTAGCTGAGAATGCGCTGGCTTTCCTGTTCGTCAGCCAGGAACAGCTTGTACGGCGCGCCGCTGTAAACCTTGACGCCGCTGGATTCCAGTACCTGACGCAGTTGAGTGACGGTCTCGCCATAGGCGTTACGCGCGCTCAGATCCAGTTCCTTGATCGACAGTTCATTGGTGCCGGTACCACGCAGCTGGAAACCGCAGGCGCTCAGCAGCACAGCGAGGCCCATCACCAGCAGATTGCGTTTGATCATTGTGTTGCTCCCCTTGAAACCATGTGGGCCGTTCATGCGGCCCGAAAGGTTTTACTTGGCGCCGGGCAAACCCGGCGCCCGATCCAATTAGCTGGCGACGATATTGACCAGTTTCCCGGGCACTACAATCACTTTACGAATAGTCAGGCCATCGACGAAGCGCAGCACGTTTTCGTTGGTGCGCGCGGCGGCTTCGACTTCTTCACGGGTCGCGCTGGCCGGCATTTCAATCTGGCCGCGCAGTTTGCCATTCACTTGAATAACCAGCGTCAGGCTGTCTTGTACCAGCGCGCTTTCGTCTACAGCAGGCCAGTCGGCATCGATGACCGCGTCAGCATGGCCCAGTTGATTCCACAGCTCGTGGCTGATGTGCGGCGTGATTGGAGCCAGCAGCAATGTCACGGCTTCCAGACCTTCGTGAATCAGCGCGCGATCCTGCTCGGTGCCTTGCGGAGCTTTTTCCAGCACGTTCATCAGCGTCATCACCTGAGCGATGGCGGTGTTGAATTTGTGGTTCTGACCGACGTCATGGCTGGCCTGTTTGATGGCCAGGTGGATCGCACGGCGAACGGCCTTCTGCTCGTCGTTCAGGCCGGCGATGTCGAGCTTGCCCGGCAGGCCCTGAGTGACGTGGGCTTGCGCCAGTCGCCAGACGCGTTTGAGGAAACGGTGCGAACCTTCAACGCCGGAGTCGGACCATTCGGCGCTCATGTCCGGTGGCGATGCGAACATCATGAACAGGCGGCAGGTGTCGGCGCCGAACTGATCGATCATCGACTGTGGGTCGACGCCGTTGTTCTTCGACTTGGCCATCTTCTCGGTGCCGCCGATTTCTACCGGCAAGCCGTCAGACTTCAGCTTGGCACTGATGACTTTGGCTTTGCTATCACGCTCAAGTTCTACGTCTGCCGGGTTGAACCAGGTGTAGGCACCGTTGGCTTCGCGGCGATAGTACGTTTCGGCGATCACCATGCCCTGGGTCAGCAGGTTTTTGAACGGTTCGTTGGAGCTCACCAGGCCTTCGTCGCGCATCAGCTTGTGGAAGAAGCGCGCGTAGAGCAGGTGCAGAATGGCGTGTTCGATACCGCCGATGTACTGATCCACCGGCAACCAGTGGTCGGCTGCGGATTTCTCGACCAGACCACCTTCAAAGTGCGGCGAGGCGTAACGGGCGTAGTACCACGACGACTCGACGAAGGTGTCCATGGTGTCGGTTTCACGCTTGGCAGGCTGACCGCATTTCGGGCAGTTGCACTCGTAAAACTCAGGCATGCGCGCCAGTGGCGAACCGGCGCCGTCAGGCACGACGTCTTCGGGCAGCACGACTGGCAGTTGGTCTTCCGGCACCGGCACGTCACCGCAGGCATCGCAGTGGATGATCGGGATCGGGCAGCCCCAGTAGCGCTGACGGCTGATGCCCCAGTCGCGCAGGCGGAACTGGGTGCGCGAGGCGCCCAGTTGTTTTTTGATCAGGGCGACTTCCATGGCGTCGAACGCGCCAGCGAAGTCCAGACCGTCGAACTCACCGGAGTTGATCAGCGTGCCATGCTCGCCGTAGGCGTCTTGCCATGGGGCCGGGTTGGTGTCGCCGGAGCTGGTACGCACCACCGATTTCACCGGCAGGTTGTACTTGTGGGCGAATTCGAAGTCGCGCTCGTCGTGAGCCGGGACCGCCATGACGGCGCCGTCGCCGTAGTGCATCAGTACGTAGTTGGCGACCCAGACAGGCAGCTTTTCACCGGTCAGCGGGTGCTCGACGAAGAGGCCGGTCGGCAGACCTTTCTTCTCTTGCGTGGCGACGTCGGCTTCGGCAACGCTGCCGCCCTTGCATTCCGCGATGAACGCTTGCAGCTCAGGATTGTTTTGCGCGGCTTGTGTGGCCAGCGGGTGCTCGGCAGCAACGGCAACATAAGTTGCGCCCATCAGGGTGTCCGGACGGGTGGTGAAGACTTTCAGGGTGCCGGCTTCGCCGATGGAATCGACGTTGTACGGGAACTGCACTTCCATGCCACGGGATTTGCCGATCCAGTTGCGCTGCATGGTCTTGACCTGTTCAGGCCAGCCCGGCAGATCATCAAGGCTTTCCAGCAACTCATCCGCGTAAGCGGTGATCTTGAAGTAGTACATCGGGATTTCGCGCTTTTCGATCAGCGCGCCGGACCGCCAGCCGCGACCGTCGATCACCTGTTCGTTGGCCAGAACGGTCTGATCGATCGGGTCCCAGTTCACGGTGCCGTTTTTACGGTAGATCACGCCTTTTTCGAACAGGCGAGTGAACAGCCATTGTTCCCAGCGGTAGTAATCCGGTTTGCAGGTGGTGACTTCACGCGACCAGTCGACCGCCAGACCCAGGCTACGCAGCTGGGTTTTCATGTAGGCGATGTTTTCGTAGGTCCACTTGGCCGGTGCGACGTTGTTCTTCATCGCGGCGTTTTCCGCCGGCATGCCGAAGGCGTCCCAACCCATCGGTTGCAGAACGTTCTTGCCTTGCATGCGCTGGTAGCGGGAGATCACGTCGCCGATGGTGTAGTTGCGCACGTGCCCCATGTGTAGCTTGCCGCTGGGGTAAGGGAACATCGACAGGCAGTAGTAAGTCTCCTTGCCTGGCTGTTCACTGACTTCAAAGGACTTTTGCTCGTCCCAGAATGACTGGGCGGCGGCTTCGATTTCACGGGGCTGATATTGTTCGTGCATGGCTACTTTTGTACTGGATAGGGGTGGCCTAATCCTCTTCAACGCAGGTTCCGGGATGGCCCGGACGAGCTGGAAGTGGAATTACAGGAAGCGCCGTAGCATACATGACCGCGCTTGGCCTAGGGAAACCCTGATTACAGCTGTTTGGCCCGGTCAATCCGTGGCGAGGGCCGTTGGTCGCGGCGTGCAGCCGGTTTGTGCAGCGAAGCTAAGCTCTAACTGGGGAGTGAGTCTTATCTTCAATGAGGTGAGGGATGGTGGAGCAACAGCAGAAAAACGTCACGAAACCTGAGTTGTACGAACGGTTGATGAACCGTCTGGGCATGGCCCTGGATGCTGCAAAAACCGCTGACCGGCTGCGCGATGAGCGCCCCTTGGAACTGGAATTGCGTGGCTTGAGCCCCGCCGAGTTCAAACTGGTCAAGGCCTATCTGGATCGTAGTGAACGTGAAACGCATGGATGCTTGTCGCAAGCAGTGAAGCAGCTCGATGCAGCACATTCGGCCAAGGTCATCTGGCTCAAGGACAAGGCGCCCCGCAAAGACACCGTCAAGGTGCGGGCTTTGCAGGCCAAGTAAGTGCATGGCAGGTCAAGAAACGGATCTTTTTCAACAGGATCCCACCCTATCGGTTGTCGCGTTGTATTAACCCACTTAGGCTTCGGGCATCTTTGGAGATGCCCGATGCCTTTTCGTTATTTCATCAAACAACTTCTATTGCCGCCCGGCATTCTTTTACTGCTGTTGCTGCTTGCCTGGTGGCTGCGACGCTCGCGGCCGCGACTGGCTGGACTGTGTTTTGCAATCGGTTTGGGCGGGTTCTGGCTGATGAGCCTGCCGGTGGTGGTGCAGTGGGGCGCAAAAGCGCTGGAGCGCGAGCCGCCGCTGGCCCGTGAAGAGTGGGCGCTGCTGGCACAAAAGGCCGATGCCATTGTGGTGCTGGGGTCCGGGCGCGAGCGGGGTGATCTGGCCTGGGGCGAGGATCAGCCGACCGGCGTGGGGCTTGAGCGTCAGCGCTACGCGGCGCGGTTGGCCAAGGCCTCAGGATTGCCGATGCTGACCAGTGGCGGCCTGCATTATGGTACGCCGCCGACCGAAGCGAAGTTGATGGCGGATTCGTTGCTGGATGATTTCGGCGTGACCGTGCGTTGGCAGGAAGGCGAAAGCCGCACCACCTGGGAAAACGCGAAGTTCAGCGCCGACATGCTGTTGCCTCAGGGGATCAAGCGTGTAGTCGTGGTGACGCAGGCTTGGCACATGCCCCGAGCGGTGTGGTGTTTCGAGCAGGCAGGATTCGAAGTGGTGCCCGCGCCGGTCGGATTTTTAGGCACCGATAACGCAAGACCGTTTGGTGGCTGGCTGCCGGAGTTCAAGTCGATCTGGCAGAGCGGGCAGTTGCTGAATGAAGCGGTGGGGCAGGTGGGGTATTCGTTGTTCTACCGCGGTGATTGATCGTTCCCACGCTCCGCGTGGGAATGCATCCCGTGGCGCTCTGCGCCACATTCGAAGCGGAACGCGGAGCGTCCCCGGCGGCGTTCCCACGCGGAGCGTGGGAACGATCATTGTCGGGCGGCTTTAAAGGGTTTTCGACATCCGGCTCGCCATCAGCGCCCAGCCAAACAGCAGCAAGCACACAATGATCAGCGGCCACGAACGCCATTGCAGATACGGCGTCAGGTTATGCATCGGCACCACTTCGCCGTACAAAATACCTTGCTCGAACTGCGGAATCTGTTCGGTGATCTGCCCGAACGGATTGATCAGTCCGGTCACGCCGTTGTTGGTGGCGCGGATCATCCAGCGTCCGGCCTCGAGTGCGCGCATCTGTGCCATTTGCAAATGTTGCAGCGGACCGATCGAGGTGCCGAACCAGGTGTCGTTACTGATCGTCAGCAAAAGATCGCTGCGCGCCGAAAGGCTGGCGGCGAACTCCGGGTACACCACTTCGTAACAGATGAACGGTGCAATCTGATAACCCTTGGCTTGCAACAGCGCCTGATCGGCCGGGCCGCGGGCAAAGTCGGACATCGGCAGGTCGAAGAACGCGATCAGCCCGCGCAGGATGTCCTGCAACGGCACGTATTCACCGAACGGCACCAGTTTTTGCTTCAGGTAAGTGCCGTCACCTTCGCCCACGACAGTGATGCCGTTGAAGAAGCGTTTTTCGTGACGCACCGTTTCGCGAATCGGCACGCCAGTGATCAGCGCCGATTTACGCTCGGCGGCGAAGTTGCCCATCATGCTCAGGTAGCCCTCGGCGGACTCCTTGAGCACCGGCACCGCAGTTTCCGGCCAGATCAGCAGGTCCACCGGTTTCGAGCGGAAGCTCAGATCGCGGTACAGCGCCAGTTGCGCGTTGAGCTGCGCCGGGTCCCACTTCATGCTTTGTTCGACATTGCCCTGGATCGCCGCGACCGTCAGCGGCGCGCCGGACGGGCTGGTCCAGGCGTGGTTCTTGAGGGCAATGCCTGCCACCCACGGCCCGGCCAGCAACAGTAGACCAACGGCAACAAACGCTTTGCGGCCGGTTTGCAGCAGGCGTGGTGTGTTGTAGATCAGTGCAGCGGTCAGTGCCAGAACGAACGACACCAGCCACATGCCGCCGACTGGTGCGAGGCCGGACAGCGGGCCGTCGAGCTGACTGTAACCGGAATATAGCCACGGGAAACCGGTGAGAAACCAGCCGCGAAACGCTTCCTGGCCGACCCACAAAGCAGCAAACGCCAAAGCGTCGGCCAGTGGCGCCTCGTTGCGACGCAACCAGCGTGCCCAGAGCCAGGCGGGCAGGGCGAAGAAAAACGCAATCGCTGCGGTAAACAGCAGCATCAGAAACCCGGCCAGCAGCACCGAAGCGCCGCCGAAGTGGTGGATGCTGTAGTAGATCCAGCTGGTTCCCGCGCCAAACAGGCCGAAACCGAAGCACCAGCCACGGCCCAGCGCCTGGCGCGGGCTCAGCTCGCGCAAACCGGCATAGAACAAACCGACCGCCAGCAAAGCCAGCGGCCAGATATCGAACGGTGCCAGAGCGAAGGTGGTGATTGCACCGGCCGCCACGGCCAGCAGGTTACCGGGCCAGCCGGGGCGGGTTGTCCAGCGCAGGGGGTATGTCATCAGCTATTTCCTGTATCGCGCCGGGTCTGCTGTTACGCAGGGCAAGGCGCGAGGAGTGAAGTTTGGTTTTTCAAATGAACGACGAGTAACGCAGCCCTGCGTAACAGCAGGCCCGGCCCTCCGGGTTACGCCTGAAAGCGGGCCATGCTGCGTTGCAGTCCTTGGACAGGGAATGCCATTCCCTGCGGACTACGCCTTGCCTGGCCCGCTTTCAGGCGCAACGCGATGCAGGAAATAGCTGATGACATACCCCAATCCTTAGAATTAACGAGCGATTGGCGTCAGTCGCAGCAAGTGAATCCGACGGCTGTCGGCGTTCAGGATGCGGAAACGATAGGCGCCGATTTCAGTGATTTCATTGCGTTTTGGCAAGTGTCCGAACGCACTCATCACCAGGCCGCCGACGGTGTCGAACTCATCGTCGGAAAACTCGCTGTCGAAGAACTCGTTGAAGTTCTCGATCGGCGTCAGGGCCTTGATCAGGAAGTCACCACTTGGCAGCGGCTTGATGTAGCTGTCTTCTTCGACGTCGTGCTCGTCTTCGATGTCGCCGACGATCTGTTCGAGCACGTCTTCGATGGTCACCAGACCGGCCACGCCGCCGTATTCGTCGATGACGATGGCCATGTGGTTGTGGTTGGCGCGGAATTCACGCAGCAACACGTTCAGACGCTTGGACTCCGGCACGAAAGTGGCCGGGCGCAGCAGGTCCTTGATGTTGAAGCTGTCGCCGTTCTCCTTGAGGATCAGCGGCAGCAGATCCTTGGCTAGCAGCACGCCCATCACGTCATCGTGGCTTTCGCCGATGACCGGGTAGCGCGAGTGGGCCGAATCGACCACAGCGGGGAGGAACTCACGGGGAGTCTGGGTCGCCTTGATGCTGATCATCTGCGAACGCGGCACCATGATGTCGCGTACTTGCAGGTCAGCCACCTGAATGGCGCCTTCGACGATGGCCAGCGCTTCGCTGTCCAGCAGTTTGTTCTGATGTGCATCGCGCAGCAGCTCAAGCAGCTCCTGACGGTTCTTCGGCTCGTGGGCAAAAGCCTGGGTCAATTTACCCAGCCATGACTTCTGCCCGTTGCTCGATCGATCTTCGCTCATAGCGATTACTCTGAATCCTTTGTTGTAACGATAGGGGATGGTTCGGGTTCGTCGTCCGCGTACGGATCGGGATACCCAAGTTCAGCAAGCAACTCGCGTTCCAGTGCTTCCATTTCTTCGGCTTCCTCGTCATCTATATGGTCGTAACCAAGCAGATGCAAGCAGCCGTGAATGACCAGATGTGCCCAGTGGGCCTTTAGTTCCTTGCCTTGTTCGGCGGCTTCGCGCTCGACCACGGCCACGCAGATCACCAGATCGCCCAGCAGCGGGATATCGAGAAACTCGTCGGGTACTTCGGCCGGGAACGACAGGACGTTGGTCGCGTAATCCTTGTGACGCCAGGTGTGATTGAGTTCGCGGCCTTCTTCCTCGTCGACCAGACGAATGGTCATTTCCGAGTCGGCGGTGCGTTGGCGCAGGGCCAGTTCGCACCATTGGCGGAAGTCGGCTTCACTCGGGGCGCTCGCTTCGGTAGCGATTTGCAGGTCTAGCTCAAGCATTTCGCGAAGTGTCCTTGGGCGCATCGTCACGGTTCTCGAAACGCTCGTAGGCTTCGACAATGCGCTGCACCAGCGGGTGACGCACTACGTCTTTGGGCTGGAAGTGCGTGAAGCTGATGCCCGGCACGTCCTTGAGCACTTCGATCACATGGTGCAGACCCGATTTGGTGCCTTTGGGCAGGTCGACCTGGGTGATGTCACCGGTGATGACCGCCGTAGAGCCAAAGCCGATCCGGGTCAGGAACATCTTCATTTGTTCGACGGTGGTGTTCTGACTTTCGTCGAGAATGATGAAACTGTTGTTCAACGTGCGACCGCGCATGTAGGCCAGCGGCGCAACTTCGATCACCTGACGTTCGATCAGCTTGGCCACGTATTCGAAGCCGAGCATTTCATAGAGTGCGTCGTAGAGCGGGCGCAGGTACGGGTCGATTTTCTGCGACAGGTCGCCGGGCAGGAAGCCGAGCTTTTCACCCGCTTCAACTGCCGGACGCACCAGCAGGATGCGGCGGATCTGCTCGCGCTCCAGTGCATCGACGGCGCAAGCCACGGCCAGATAGGTCTTGCCGGTACCGGCCGGGCCGATGCCGAAGTTGATATCGTTGCCGAGGATTTCCTTCACGTAGCGCAATTGATTCAAGCCGCGTGGGCGAATCATGCCTTTCTTGGTACGCAGGGCGACGGAAGCTTCGGCGGGGGCGTGGTTGTCCAGCTCGACCACGGCCGATTCCTGCAGGAACAGGTGAACCGTATCTGGCGACAGCTCTGAACCTTTGGTTTCCCGGTACAGGCGACGAATCAGATTTTCCGCAGACGTGGTGTGCTTGGGGTCGCCGATCAGCTCGAACTGGTTTCCGCGGTTGCGGATCTCGATGGTCAGGCGCTGTTCGATCAAGCGCAAATGCTCGTCGAATTGCCCGCACAGATTGGCGAAGCGGCGAGCCTCAAAGGGCTCGAGGATAAAACGATGTGGTTCTATGGGTGCGTTCAAGGTCGTATTTAGCCGCCCTGGGGCAATTGAGATGAAATCAAGGATAACGCCAGAGGCTTGGGTGCGAAAGCTCTTAAATGGATGAGTACATTCTGAAGAACAATGCTGTCCACTGTGGGAGCTGCGGTGCGACGATTCGACTTGCCAGCGATAGCGGTGCAGCAGGCGACATATTTGTCGGGGCTGATGGCCTTATCGCTGGCAAGCCAGCTCCCACAGGTTTCTCTGTGCTTCTGATATTTGTTACTGGACCAGCGAGCCACGCAGCGAGTGCGGTTGCGCCGCGTCGATGTGCACGTCGGCGAACTGGCCGATCAGGGTTGGATTGTCGCAGCGGAAGTTGACGATTCGATTATTCTCGGTGCGCCCTTGCAACTCGCCCGGGTCTTTCTTCGAGTAATCGGTCACCAGAATGCGCTGGATCGAACCGACCATTTGTCGGCTGATCTCGAAACCTTGCTGATTCAAACGATGTTGCAGCGCATTGAGGCGTTCTTTCTTCAACTCTTCCGGAGTGTCGTCCGCCAGATCGGCAGCCGGGGTGCCCGGGCGCTGGCTGTAAACGAACGAGTAGGAAAAGTCGAAACCGACGTCGGCAATCAGCTTCATGGTCTGTTCGAAATCTTTCTCGGTCTCGCCGGGGAAACCGACGATGAAGTCCGAACTGATGCAGATGCCCGGCACCGCCGCGCGCAGTTTGCGCAACTTGGATTTGTACTCCAGCGCGGTGTGGTTGCGTTTCATCGCCGCCAGAATCCGGTCTGAACCCGATTGCACCGGTAAGTGCAGGTGCTTCACCAGTTCCGGCACGTCAGCGTGGGCCTGGATGAGGCTGTCGGAGAACTCCAGCGGGTGCGACGTGGTGTAGCGGATGCGGTCGATGCCATCGATGGCGGCGACCACGCGGATCAGCTCGGCGAGATCGGCCAGGCGCCCGTCATGGGTGGTACCACGGTAGCCGTTGACGTTCTGCCCGAGCAGGGTCACTTCACGCACGCCGTTTTCGGCGAGGTGAATGATCTCGGCGATCACGTCGTCGAACGGCCGGCTGACTTCTTCGCCACGGGTATAAGGCACCACGCAGAACGTGCAGTACTTGCTGCAGCCTTCCATCACCGACACATAGGCGCTTGGGCCATCGATGCGCGGCTCGGGCAGGTGGTCGAATTTTTCGATTTCCGGGAACGACACGTCGACTTGCGGCAGCTTGGTGCTGCGCGCGGCGTCGATCATTTCCGGCAGGCGGTGCAGGGTCTGCGGGCCGAATACCACGTCGACGTACGGCGCGCGGTCGCGGATGGCCGCGCCTTCCTGGCTGGCCACGCAACCGCCGACGGCAATCACCATTTCAGGATTGGCCAGTTTCAGTTCGCGCCAGCGGCCGAGCTGCGAGTACACCCGATCCTGGGCGCGCTCGCGGATCGAGCAAGTGTTGAGCAGAATCACGTCGGCGTCTTCCGCGCGAGCGGTGACTTCCAGGGCCTGATGTTCACCCAGCAGATCGACCATGCGCGAGCTGTCGTACTCGTTCATCTGGCAACCGTGGGTTTCGATGTAAAGCTTCTTGGCCATGGATTAGGGTCATCACGTGATTCAAAGAACCGCGCATTATAGGGAACAAGCCCGCAGGTTCCTACCGCTGTGCGTCCGGTGGCTATGCTATAGTTTGCGCCCTCATTTTTATCCCCGATGTTATCCCCCGCCATGACCAAACGCGAAGCTCCAATCTATAAGGTGATTTTCCTCAACCAGGGCCAGGTGTTCGAAATGTACGCCAAGCAGATCTATCAAAGTGATCTGTGGGGTTTTCTGGAAGTGGAAGAATTCGTCTTTGGCGAGCGCACGCAAGTGGTCGTCGATCCGAGCGAAGAAAAGCTCAAGGCGCAGTTCGAAGGCGTGGTGCGCAGCTTTGTGCCTATGCATTCGATTGTGCGTATCGACGAGGTGGAACGTCTGGGTACCCCGAAAATCAGCGAAGCCCGCGGCGCTGTCGGCAACGTTATGCCGTTTCCGGTGCCGATGCCTGAGAAGTAACACCTGAATTGAGTGAGGGGCTCTTGTGGCGAGGGGATTTATCCCCGATGGGCTGCAAAGCGGCCCCAAAACCTGCAACTTTGATCTTCTTGAATTACCGCGCTGAATGGATTTGCGACTGCTGCGCAGCCGATCGGGGATAAATCCCCTCGCCACAATAAGCAATCACCACAGAACTCATTCCGCTTACATTCAGGGAAGAGGCGAAAACGGCGTACGCCCATCGGCGCTCTGCAACTCCATCAGGTATTTACGGAAAATTTGCCCAAGCACCTGGGTCGCGGTTTCGAGGTCTTCGCGGGACATTTTTTCGGAGACTTCGTCGGCGGTGTCCAGCGCATCTTCGGCGCCGTTGACCGCGGCCATCTTCAGCACGATGTACGCCTGAATATTGTTGGCCTGCACGCCTTCGCCGTGGAAGAACATGGTGCCGAGCTTGAATTGCGCCTGAGCGTGGCCTTGCAGCGAGGCTTTTTCGAAATAGCTCAGGGCTTGATTGAGGTCGCGCGGCGCATTTTTGCCGTCGTAGTAGAACTCACCCAACTCGTATTGCGCTTGCGCATCCCCTTCGTCCGCCGCTTTCTGGCAGGCGGCCAGTGCCTGCGTGACGTCTTGCGGCTGAGTATTGAGGGTGCAACGACCCATCGCCGGGATCAACAACGAGTTGCCGCCTGCTTGTGCATGCGCGAGCAGGGGCTGAAGGAGCAACAGGCAGCCCAAGGCAAGGGTGCGGCCGGTGCGGTTCATGGGAATCGACTTACCTCTGAAGGGCACGCGGACCCGTCGAGGGATCCAATAAGCGCGCATTATGAAATAAGCAGGGCCAACCTTACAAAGTCTTTACTCGTTTTTCTGCTGCGCGGGGAATATATCGCCCACTTTATGGGGGATTTTTAGCAGGGGCATCGGAAAACGGCTGTCGATGTAGGTGAAAGCTGACGCTGGCAATGGCCAACGTCAGCGTTGCAGCGATTACTTCAGGGCAGCGAAGGCGCGCTCGGCCGCATCCAGCGTGATTTTCAACTCGGCATCGCCGTGAGCGATCGAGGTGAAACCGGCTTCGAATGCACTTGGCGCCAGGTACACGCCGCCTTCCAGCATCAGGTGGAAGAAACGCCCGAACAGCGCGGCGTCGCTGGCCATCACGTCTTCAAAAGTGACGATATCGTCGGCACCGCTGAAGTACAGACCGAACATACCGCCCGCCTGAGTGGTCACGAACGGGATACCCGCAGCATCAGCACGTTGTTGCAGGCCGTCGAGCAGGCGTGTGGTGTAGTCGGTCAGTTCGTCGTGGAAACCCGGACGGCTGATAAGGCGCAGAGTGGTCAAACCGGCTGCCATGGCCAACGGGTTACCGGACAGGGTGCCGGCTTGATAAACCGGGCCCAGCGGTGCGATGCGCTCCATGATTTCGCGTTTGCCGCCGAAGCAGCCGACCGGCATGCCGCCGCCGATGATCTTGCCGAAGGTGGTCAGGTCAGGATTCACGCCGTAGTAAGCCTGGGCGCCGCCGAGGGCGACGCGGAAACCGGTCATCACTTCGTCGAAAATCAACACCACGCCGTGCTTGTCGCACAGCGAGCGCAGGCCTTCGAGGAAACCCGACGCCGGCGGCACGCAGTTCATGTTGCCGGCCACTGGCTCGACGATGATGCACGCCACATCCTGGCCAACTTCCGCGAGCATTTTTTCAACGGCGTCGATGTCGTTGAACGGCAGGGTCAGGGTGTGCTTGGCGAATGCCGCCGGCACGCCGGCCGAACTTGGCACGCCTTGGGTCAGTGCGCCGGAGCCGGCCTTGACCAGCAGGCTGTCGGAGTGACCGTGGTAGCAGCCTTCGAACTTGATGATGCTGTCGCGGCCGGTGTAGCCACGGGCCAGGCGGATCGCGCTCATGGTCGCTTCGGTACCGGAGCTGACCATGCGTACCATGTCCATCGACGGCACCAGCGAGCAGACCAGATCGGCCATCTCGGTTTCCATCGCGGTCGGCGCGCCGTAGGACAAACCGTGTTGCAGCTGATTGCGCACGGCGTCCAGCACGTCCGGGTGGCTGTGGCCGAGGATCATCGGGCCCCACGAGCCAACGTAATCGACATAACGCTTGTCGTCTTCGTCAGTGACGTAGGCGCCTTCGGCGTGTTTGAAGAACAGCGGCGTGCCACCAACGCTCTTGAACGCGCGGACCGGCGAGTTCACGCCACCGGGAATGTGTTTCTGGGCATTGGCAAACAGGGTTTCGGAACGAGACATGATCGGGCTCTCAAATCAGACTTTCAGTAATTCGTTGAATGCGCGGGCGCGGCGGGTCACTTCGGCGGTGCTTTCAGCGCCGAACAGGCCATGGACGATGGCCAGCAGATCAACGCCGTGGGCGACTAATGGCGCTGCGTTGTCGAGGGTGATGCCGCCGATCGCGCAGATTGGCAGATGCAGCGTGCGCTTGGCATCGTCGAGCAGATCGAGGCTGCAGGTCGGCGCGCCGGGCTTGGTGTTGGAATTGAAGAAGCGGCCGAAAGCGACGTAACTCGCACCTTCTTTGGCCGCTTGTTCGGCCAGCGCGATTTGCGCGTGGCAGGTCGAACCGATAATTGCTTTCGAACCGAGGAGGGCGCGGGTCGGCGACAGCGGGCCGTCAGTCTGGCCCAGATGCACACCGACGTTGAGGCGTGCGGCCAACTCAGCGTCATCGTTGATGATCAACTGGGTCTTGTAGCGCTCGCACAGATCGCGCAACGCTTCAGCCTCACGCAAACGCCGGGCCTCATCGCTGCTCTTGTCGCGGTATTGCAGCAGGGTGACGCCGCCTTCCAGCGCCGCCTCCACATAAGACAGAAACTTGCCGGCCAGCAATTGGCTGTCGGTAATGGCATACAGGCCACGTAGCTTCATCGGGCAGACCTCACGGCGTTACGAGCAGAAATCCAGCGGCAGGCGACGCGGTACGAACTGGCCTTTGCCCAGTTGTTCGGCATCGCGCAAGGTGCGCCAGGTGTAATCCAGCGCACTGCGGACGGCGCTGGCGAGATTCTCACCTTGAGCCAGACGACCAGCCAAAGCGCTGGCCAACGTGCAACCGGAACCGTGATAGCTGCCCGGCAAACGCTGGCAATAGAAGGTTTCACGCAAGCCATCGCGGCTGTACAGACGGTTGTGGATTTCAGTTTCGTCGCCGTGGCCGCCAGTGATCAGCAGGTTTTTGACGAACGGCAGGAGTTTTTCAGCGCACTCGTCTGCGGTGCCTTCGGGCAGTTCGGCGAGGATGCGGGCTTCGGGAAGGTTAGGGGTGGCAATGATCGACAGTGGCAGCAAACGCTCGCGCATCGCATAACCGACTTCGTCCTTGCCCAGGCGTCCGCCGCCACCGGCGCGCAACACCGGGTCACAGACCACCGGCAGGTGCGGGTGCGCCGAGAGCAGTTCGACAACGGTGTCGACCATTTCCAGGGAACCGAGCATGCCCAGTTTGACCGCCGCGACTTCGGAGTCGTTGAGCACGGCATTGGCCTGGGCCAACACCCACTCACGGTCGAGGACGCGAAAGTCAGTGACGTTGACGGTGTCTTGCACGGTCAGGGCGGTGACGGCCGGAGCCGCATGACAACCCTGCGCGAGCAGGGCTTCGATATCTGCCTGCAAGCCGGCGCCACCACTGGGGTCGTGGCCGGAGAGACAGAGGACAACGGGGCGGGAGCTGTAGATATTCATGGTGCGCGAGCTTACCACCAAAGCTGATTTTCGGGTTCAGTCCTGAAAGCGTTTGGCTAGAGATTGTCTGACACATTGCGGCCATTAGTCGGGTAGCAATTGTGGCGAGGGGATTTATCCCCGATGCGCTGCGAAGCAGTCGCAAATCCATTCCAGGACGCGTGTCTGAAAGAACCTGGTTGCATGTTTTGGGGCCGCTTTGCGACCCATCGGGGATAAATCCCCTCGCCACAGAGGTATTCACAACATCCGCCGTTGTAGTGATCTGACCAACTCAACAGCTCTAGCCCGCTGCTTTGCTCTGAAACGCCCGTTCTAGAGCCTTTGTAGGAAAAATTTCGATGGTGCTCAATGGCCATCAACGGCTATGCTAGTCTGGATCCAAACCAATAACAGGTAATACCGGTTTTACGTCTACTCAAAGGGAATGGGGGGCTTCCTGACACAACCGGACGAGCCACGCTGGGGCTTCAATGCGCTATTTGCTGATGTTGTTGTTCTGCTTGCCCCTCATGGCGAGCGCCGTCGAATTCGACGAATTCACCCAGAGCCTCCCTCTGGGCCGGTCGCTGCAAGTGTTCGAAGACCCGAGCGGTCAGGCGAGCATTGCCGATGTCCGTGCGCAGGCTGCTGCCGGCAATTTCAAAGCCCACGATAAAGCCACGCTCAATGCCGGGTACTCGCGTTCGGCGTTCTGGCTGAAAATCGACTTGCATTACCGCCCGAGCAACCCGGCCGCCCAGCGCAGCTGGCTGCTGGAACTGGCTTATCCACCGCTTGATCACCTCGATCTGTATCTGCCCGATGCCAATGGCGACTATCGTCTGATTCGGCAAACCGGTGACGCCTTGCCGTTCGCCAGTCGCGAGATCAGCCAGAACAATTACCTGTTCGACCTGGCCTTCGAACCCGATCAAAAACAGACCGTCTACCTGCGACTGGCCAGTGAAGGCTCGATCCAGGCGCCGGTTACGTTGTGGTCCAGCACCGCCTATCTCGAAGACCAGCCGGTGCGCCTGTACGTGCTGGGCATCATTTATGGTGTGCTGCTGGGGATGCTGGTCTACAACCTCTTCATCTATCTGAGTGTGCGCGACACCAGTTACCTCTATTACATCTTCTATATCGCCTCGTTCGGCCTCTATCAATTGTCGGTAAACGGCGCGGCGGTCGAGTATTTCTGGCCGAACAACCCCTGGTGGGCCAACGCCGCAACGCCATTCTTCATCGGTTGCGCCGGCCTTTTCGGCAGCCAGTTCGCCCGCAGCTTTTTGCAAACCAAGACCCACAGCCCCTGGCTCGACCGTTTACTGATCGGCCTGATTGCATTTGGCGCTCTGGTCATTGGCCTGTCGCTGATGACCAGTTACGCCCTGGCCCTGCGCCTGGCGACAACACTGGCGTTGACCTTCACCGTGGTGATCTTCGCCGCCGGGATTCTCGCCTGGTGGCGCGGCCTGCGCGTGGCGCGCTATTTCATCATCGCCTGGTCGGCGTTCCTGCTCGGTGGTTTGATCAATACGCTGATGGTGCTCGGGTTTCTGCCGAACGTGTTCCTGACCATGTACGCCAGCCAGATCGGCTCGGCCATCGAAGTGGCGCTGCTGTCGCTGGCACTGGCCGACCGCATTAACGCCATGCGCGAACAGCAGGCGCAGACGCTGTACGACGCCGGGCAGAAACTTGAAGTGCTCAACCAGCAACTGGCCCACAGCAACAAGCTCAAGGACGAATTCCTCGCGACCCTGACCCACGAACTGCGTACGCCGATGAACGGCGTGATCGGTTCGCTGGAACTGATGCAGACCGTCGAACTGGATCCCGAGCTTGAGCAATACCAACAGACCGCCGCAGGTTCCGCTCGCGACATGATGCGCATGGTCAACGGCATCCTCACCCTCACCGAATTGCAGGCTGGCAAGCTCAAGGCCTCGCCGGGCAGTTTCAGTTTGCGCGGTGTGGTCGAAGCCTTGCGCGTGCAGTTCGATGGCAACGCCAGCAGCAAGTCGCTGGACTTCAAGGTCGACGTGTTGCCGACCCTCCCGGACCGTTTGCACGGCGACAGCGCGAAACTCGCGCAATGCCTGGAATGCCTGCTCGACAACGCGATCAAATTCACCCGCGTCGGTGGTCTGGCGCTGCGAGTGACGGGCAAGCCGTCGACGGATAATCGTCTGGCGCTGTCGTTTGCGGTGATCGACACCGGCATTGGTTTTACCGATCTCGGCGAGGCAACCATGTACCAGCGTTTCTTCCAGCTCGACGGTTCGATGACCCGCGAGTACGGCGGCCTGGGTGTCGGTCTGGCGATCTGCCGACAATTGGTCGAACTGCTTGGCGGCAAACTGACTCACCGCTCCGAGCCGGGGCGTGGCAGTCGCTTCCAGCTGGACGTCGAGTTCGACCTGCCGGTGGTCGAACCCGCACCAATACCCGCGCCTTCGCGTGATTGCCTGCGCGCCCCGCAGGACTGCACGGTGCTGCTGGTGGATGACAACAGCGTCAACCAACTGGTGATGCGCGGCATGTTGCTCAAGCTCGGTTTCCGCGTGCGCACCGCTGACAACGGCGCGGCGGCGCTCGATTGCCTGCAACGCGAAATCGTCGATGCGGTACTGATCGATTGTCAGTTGCCGGCCCCCGACGGCGCGTCCTTGTGCTGCCAGATTCACGCTTTGCCGGGCTGCGCTCACCTCCCGGTGTTCATGCTTGCACTGGGCGCGGATCGCGAAGTCTGCGCCACAGGCACGGTGATCGATTACCTGAACAAACCGGTGAAATTCGAGGATTTGCAGTCCGCGCTGGAGCGGCGGGTTTTGTGCGGTTGATAGGGTAAAAGCGCCGCAAATTCGGCGGATATGACACTTTGTTCAGTGTGAGGGCGGTGCTTAACTGACCTTCTCGCTGAAGAAGGAACCCGTCATGAACCTGCATCAGTTCGCCGAAACCCACGAAGTCACCAACCAGCCGCCGTCGCTGGATGGCACCAACCTCTATCGCATCGACCTGCCTTTGCAGGAGTGGTCGCGCAGGTTCGGCGCCGGTTGGGCCGAGTCGCGGATCGACGCTTACGGCGCGCTGGCCGGCGGGCCGTTGATGGAGGCCGGGTTCCTGGCCAATCAGAACAAACCGGTGTTCGCCAGCCATGATCGTTTTGGCCATCGCATCGATCTGGTGGAGTTTCATCCTGCCTACCACGAGTTGATGCGCACCGCGATCGAGCATGGCCTGACCTCATTGCCCTGGACCCATCCGCAGGACGGCGCGCATGTCGCCCGCGCCTCCATGAGTTATCTGCACAGTCAGGCTGAGGCTGGCAGCGGTTGCCCGTTGACCATGACCTTCGCCAGTGTCCCGGCCCTGCGTTTGCAGGCGGATCTGGCCGAGCAGTGGTTGCCGAAAGTCCTCGCCACCGAGTACGACCCGCGTAATGTCGGCATGGCGCACAAGGCCGGCGTCACTATCGGCATGGCGATGACCGAGAAACAGGGCGGCACCGACGTGCGCGCCAATACCACCAAGGCTTATCCGGTGGGCGCCAGCGGTCCGGGTCAGGCCTATGAACTGGTCGGGCACAAGTGGTTCTGCTCGGCACCCATGTGCGATGCATTCCTGACCCTGGCGCAGACAGACAAGGGCCTGACCTGTTTCCTGCTGCCACGCCATCGCCCCGATGACACGCGCAATCAGTTCTACATCCAGCGCCTGAAAAACAAACTCGGCAACCAGTCCAACGCCTCCAGCGAAGTGGAATTCCGTGGCGCGCTGGCGTGGATGGTCGGCGAAGAAGGGCGCGGCGTACCGACGATTATCGAAATGGTCGCGATGACCCGTTTCGATTGCATGGTCGGCTCCAGTTCGTTGATGCGCCAGGCGCTGACCCAGGCCAGCCATCACTGCGCACACCGCAAGGTTGGCGGCAAACTGCTCAGCGAGCAGCCACTGATGCAAAACGTGCTGGCCGATCTGGCGCTGGAAAGTGAAGCGGCGCTGGCGCTGAGCCTGCGCATGGGCAAGGCGCTGGATCATCTGGATGATCGCCACGAAGCACAATTCGCCCGGCTGGTAACGGCGGTGGGCAAATACTGGATCTGCAAACGTGCGCCGGGAATGATCAACGAAGCGGCCGAATGCATGGGCGGCGCGGGGTATGTTGAAGAGAGCATCCTGCCGCGGCTGTACCGCGAGGCGCCGGTGAATTCGACGTGGGAAGGTTCGGGCAACGTGCAGTGTCTGGACGTGCTGAGAGCGTTGTCGAAAGAACCGGGTGTGCTGGATGTACTGTTCAGCGAACTTGGTGACGGGCATGGCGACAAACGGCTTGCCGCGCATATCCAGCAGTTGCAGGCGGCCTTCAAGGACACCAGCGACATTCAGTATCGGGCGCGGCAGTTGACCGAGGACATTGCGCTGGGCCTTCAGGCCAAATTGTTGCTGGAGGCGGGGAATCCGGCGGTGAGTGATGCTTTTATTGCCAGTCGCCTGAGCGGCAGCGGTGGGGTCTATGGCACGTTGCCGCGCGGCCTTGACGTCGAAGCCATCGTCGCCCGCTCGACCCCGCAAGGCTTCTGACCTCAATCTCCCCAACTCCACAAAACCCTGTGGGAGCTGGCTTGCCAGCGATGGCGGCCTGTCAATCAACATTGATAATGAATGTGACGGCCTCATCGCTGGCAAGCCAGCTCCCACAGGTATTCGAGTTGCCTGAAAGATTTGGGTACACCCATTACGCCACTGTTCCCGTGAGACCACGATGCAGGCAAGATGAAGCTCTGCAAGTCAGAACACAGGAAGCTGATCGTGACCGAAGCGTTTATTGTCGTTCAAACCGCCGAACAAGCCGTGGATCGTCTGGCCGAGCTGCATGAGCAGGCCACCACCGCACTGAATTCCGCACTCAAGCGTTACCTCAAGGATCGCGTCGAGCCCGACGCCGAGCAGCGTGCTCTGTTCCGTTATCCCGAATTGCGTCTGACCTACCACTGCCAGGGCGAAGTCCCGCAGACCACCCGCGCCTACGCCAAGGTGCAACTGCCGGGCACTTACAGCGTCACCGTCACCCATCCGAAAGCGTTCCGCAAATACTTGCTGGAACAGTTGGTGCCGTTGATGCACGACTTCACCGTGACCGTGGAAGTCGGTGTCAGTCAGCAGAACATTCCATATCCGTACGTGGTCGAGCAGGGCGATGAGCTGGCCGGCTCCGGCGTCACCGCTGCGGTGCTGGCGCGGGTGTTCCCGAGTACCGACCTGTCGGCGGCCACCGATGGCATCGCCGACGGCCTCTACGACTGGGAAAACACCGATCCGCTGCCGCTGGCGCTGTTCGATGCGGCGCGCGTCGATTTCTCGTTGCGCCGACTGGTGCACTACACCGGCAGCGACTGGCGTCATGTGCAGCCGTGGATTCTGCTGACCAACTATCACCGCTACGTCGACCAGTTCATCGTCCATGGCCTGGAACAACTGCGCAACGACCCGCGTTTCGTGCGCATGGTGTTGCCGGGCAACGTGATCATCGAGAAGGGCATGGATCACGGCGAGGCCTCGGCGATTGCCGCCGGTGTGGTCTGGCACCGTTATCAGATGCCGGCCTATCACCTGATCGCCAGCGATGGCCACGGCGTGACCCTGGTGAACATCGGTGTCGGCCCGTCCAACGCCAAGAACATCACCGACCATTTGGCGGTACTGCGTCCGCATTGCTGGCTGATGATCGGTCACTGCGGCGGCCTGCGTCAGTCGCAGACCATCGGCGACTACGTGCTGGCGCACGCCTACATGCGTCGCGACGGGATTCTCGACCGGGTGGTGCCGCCGAACATTCCGATCCCGGCGCTGGCCGAGGTGCAGATGGCGCTGCAACAAGCCGCAGCCAACATCACCGGCGAGAAGGGCGATGACCTGAAAAAACGCCTGCGCACCGGCACCGTGCTGACTTACGACGACCGTAACTGGGAACTGCGCTGGGCGCAGGAGCGTCCGCTGATCAACCTGTCGCGCGCTGTCGCGGTGGACATGGAAAGCGGCACCATTGCCGCCCAGGGTTATCGCCTGCGGGTGCCGTACGGCACGTTGCTGTGTGTTTCGGACAAACCGTTGCACAGTGAAATCAAGCTGCCGGGTTCGGCCAACGCGTTCTACGAGCGCGCGGTCAGCCAGCACTTGAAGATCGGCATCGAAGCGGTGGACCTGCTGCGTACCGAACTCAACTCGTTGCACTCGCGCAAACTGCGCAGCTTCGACGAGCCGCCGTTCCGCTGATTTGTTGATGGTCATTTAACGGTCAGGCTACTAGCATTGGCAGCCCTGACCGTTAGATGTTCTTTTCGCCATGTCCCGTCCCCCGCGTCCACCTTCCCGCCGCCCTGGCGCGAAGCCTCAATTGTCTTCCCCGCGCCGTGTCGCCAAAGCGCCACCGGCCGAGCCAAAGCTGATCCTGTTCAACAAACCGTTCGATGTGCTGACGCAATTCAGCGACGGTGAAGGGCGGGCGACGCTCAAGGATTACATTGATGTGCCCGGCATCTATCCGGCCGGACGCCTTGATCGCGACAGCGAAGGTTTGCTGCTGCTGACCAATGACGGGCAGTTGCAGGCGCGGATTGCCGACCCCAAACACAAATTGGCCAAGACGTATTGGGTGCAGGTTGAAGGCGTGCCGACGGTCGAGCAATTGCAGCGTCTGCGCGACGGTGTCGAACTGAATGACGGCATGACCTTGCCCGCTGAAGCGCGGCAATTGGACGAACCCGAGTTGTGGCCACGCAACCCGCCGGTACGTTTTCGCATGACCGTGCCGACCTCATGGCTGGAATTGGTGATTCGCGAGGGGCGCAACCGTCAGGTTCGCCGGATGACAGCGGCGGTCGGGCTGCCGACCTTGCGACTGGTGCGGGTCAGGATTGGGGACTGGACGATCGAAGGGCTCGATCAGGGCCAGTGGAAAGAAGTGCCGGCGCGCTTATAGAGCGCCGGACTCGATCAGGCCGATCACCACGCTTTTAATGATGAACGCGGCCACGCCCAGGCCCAGCACGAAAAACAGAATGAACGAGCCAAAGCGCCCGGCCTTGGACTTCTTCGCCAGATCCCAGACGATGAAACCCATGAAAATGATCAGGATGCTGACCAGGCCAGTCATCATCCATTCTTCAAATACTGCTGGATCCATCGGTCATCTCCGGCGTAGGCGGGGCAGGAAGGGCGGCGGGGATTATACGCCGAGGGTGGCATAGCCGCATTGACCTGCGTCGGTGTGCCGCAGTTATAAGGTGCCTGTACCGGCCTCTTCGCGAGCAGGCTCGCTCCCACATTTGGAATGCATTCCCCTGTGGGAGCGAGCCTGCTCGCGAAGACGATTTCAGCTACGCAGGTGGGTCAAGGGCAGTTCAGTGCTGTTCAACACCTGATTCAGCACAAAACTCGAACGCACACTGGTCACGCCCTCAATCCTGGTCAAATGCCCGAGCAACAGCTTCTGATAGTGATCCATGTCCGGCACCACCACCTTCAACTGATAGTCAGCATCCACGCCCGTCACCAGGCTGCACTCCAGCACCTGCGGCAACGTACGGATAGCCGCCTCGAAATTCTCGAAGCGCTCCGGCGTGTGCCGGTCCATGCCGATCAGCACATACGCGGTCAGGCTCAGGCCGAGCATCTTGCGATCAAGCAAGGCCACCTGACGCGAGATATAGCCGTCATCCTCCAGTTGCTTGACCCGGCGCGAGCATGGCGACGGCGACAGACCGATGCGCTCGGCCAGCTCCTGGTTGGAGATGCGGGCATCGCGCTGCAATTCCGCCAAAATGCTCAAGTCGTAACGGTCGAGTTTGCTCATCAATCTGTCCTTGGTTGTAACTATTGCGGCGGATTATCTATCCAGGGTTAAAAATTGCGCAAGTGGTGTTTATTTCAGCAATCTTCGCAATCATCTGTCGTGGCCCCGGGCCTATTCTTATCACCAGAATCACTGCTCGGTAACACAGTCCACTGCGGCCCGCCTATCAGGCCCGCCGCGGCCGCCACCCCCACCGGGGTCGTGCCGGCCCCCGAGCTGCACACTGTCCAGAAGACGGCGTGAGGTGAGCCGACGTCAAAAGCGTCGAGCCAGGACGAAGTTCTCTAGAAGGGAGGCCGACGGGTCTCCCTTTTTTCTTGCCTGCGATTTTTGCCGCGATGCGCCGCCGTCCTCAATAAATAAGTTTCGTGACTGATAACCTGTTGCAGAACCGGGCCTGTACATTCCCGGTCTTAGCTACAGGCCCCTCTTGATGACAGGCCGCCAGCCACAGTGAGGAATTTCATGAAGTCGCGCATCTGGCATCTGGCCAGTGTTGGTTTGCTGTGTGTGAGTGTCAGTGTGCAAGCACTTGCCGATGATCCACAAAGTCGCGGACCGGAGGGCGGTGGCCACGGTCAGGACCATCAGGGCAACAATCAGGGTCATGGCGGCAACAATCAGCCGCGCCCGCAGAATAATCCGCCGCCGCAAAATCAGCCTCGTCCGCAGAACAACGAGATCATTCGTGGCGACAACAGTCGTCAGTTCGAGCACAACGGCCAGCAGCACAACAATAACGGCCAATGGCAGAACCACGATCAGAACCGTCCGGCCTACAACCCGAATCCGGTACGTCAGCCGCCACCGCCGCCGCAATTGCCGGCCAATAGCCTGCCGATCCAGCCACGACCCGATGCCGTGCGCCAGACTCAGGAGCCACGTCAGGGTTACTACCGCGACGAACGTCCGCAGAACGGTTACAACAACCAGCATTGGCAAACCAACAACCGGCCCAACGACAATCGCTGGCCGGGGCGTCCGGACGGGCATGGCAACGGTTGGGGCCCAGGCCCGCAATATCGGCCGGGGCATGTGATCGACCGTTTCCCGGATCGCGACTATCGCGTGCCGTATCGTGGCCAGGATTACTTCTATTCCGGTGGTTACTGGTACCGTCCGCAAGGCCCGCGTTACATCGTCGTGCAGCCGCCACGGGGTATCCGCACTCAGTACTTGCCGGACTACGCCCGTGAAGTGTGGATCGGTGGTTCGCTGCTGTTTCTAGCGGCCGGTTCCTACTACGCCTATCAAGAAGCGACGCAGGATTACGTGGTGGTCGAGCCGCCGGTTCAGCAACAGCCGCAGCCGCAATCACAGGGCTATGACGTCGAGGCTTACCCGGCCAACGGTCAGTCGCCGGAGCAGGTGCAGCAGGACGGGTACCAGTGCTATCAGTACGCCGTGCAGCAAAGCGGTTTCGATCCGCGCAGCGCGACTTATCAACCGGCGCCCGAAGTGGTGCAAGCGTACCGTCAGGCGCAGGGCAATTGCCTGAGCAGTCGCGGTTATCAGGTGAGTTACTGAAGCCGGGTTTGCGTCCGTTCAGCCTTGACCACTTCCTGCGGGTCGGCGTGCACCAGCACTTCGGCCCGTGGGTAGGCTTTGTGAATGGCATCGGCCGCCTGATCGCTGATGCCGTGCGCGACTGACAGGGTCAATTCCCCCGGCAGCTCCAGATGCAACTGCACGAACCAGTGGTTGCCGGAAATCCGCGTGCGCAAGTCGTGCGCGCCCAACACTCCCGGCACACTGCACGCCAGTTCGAGCATGTGCTGACTGACGTCCGGTGGCAGCTCTTCATCCATCAGCACCGAAAAGCTCTCCCGGGCGATCTGGACCGCGCTCCACAAAATGTACGCGGCAATCCCCAGGCCGAACCACGCGTCCAGTTGTTGCCAGCCGAACCCGGCCAGCACCAGCGCCACCAGAATGCTGCCGTTAAGCAGCAAGTCTGATCGGTAATGCAACGAGTCGGCACGCACAGCGTTGGAGCCGGTCTGCTTGACTACCCGGTGCTGCAAGATCAGCAAAGCCACTGTCAGCAGCAGGGAGAAAATGATCACACCAATGCTGATCCACGGCGCACCGAGCGGTTCAGGTTGCTTGATCCGCTCATAGGCCTGCAAGGCAATCAGCACCGCACTGCCGCCGATGAACAATGCCTGCGCCATGCCGGCCAGGGATTCCGCCTTGCCGTGGCCGTATCGGTGATCGTCATCCGCCGGGCGCAGTGCGTAATGCACCGCCAGCAGATTGAGCAACGAAGCAATGCCATCCAGCGCCGAGTCGGTAAGGCCGGCGAGCATGCTGACTGATCCGCTCAGCCACCAGGCGATGGCTTTGGCGATGATCAGCGTACAGGCCACCGCCACCGAGGCGCGTGTCGCCAACCGCAGCAGGCGGGCGTGTTCGGGGCTGGAGGTCATGAAGTTTTTGATTCCTTATGCGGCAGGTTGCAGGCCGAACATCGCCAGTTGTTGAGTGCTGCCTTTGTGCTGGATCAGGCGCGGATCATCCAGCGGCAGATTGCGGCCCAGTTCAGATTCGAGAATAGCCTGCAACTTCATGTTATCGACCTGACCATCCGGGCCGATGGCTTGCTTGAGCTTGGCCGGATCGATCTGCGCGGTGTGCCCTGGTTCGAAATAGATCGCCCCCGTGGCGAAGTCGACGGCAAACGCGATCAGGCCGGGAATAACGTAGAACAGCAGGCCCACGGCATCGAGCACGGCAATCGCCGGATCGATCTTGCCGTCGATCTGGCCGCGACGATCCGGATAGAAAATCGAACCGCACGCGGTGATTTGGGTGAGCAGGGTGGCGACCAGTACACCGCCGATCAGGCGAAAAGGTAAGCGCATGGAAAATCTCCTGAGTCATCTGATAACGAAGCTTCGTCTTGTGAAGTTAAGACCCTGACGAACGCCAAGCAGTTCGCCGTTATACTCGCGGCTCTGTTTTGGAGCCAGTATGAATTCGCTGCCGATCGATGAAGTTTTACCCGCCCTGCGTGAAGCCCTCGCGACACGCCACGAAGCCGTGCTCGAAGCACCGCCCGGCGCCGGTAAAACCACCCGCGTGCCCTTGGCTTTGCTCAATGAAGCGTGGCTGGCGGGGCAAACCATTCTGATGCTCGAACCGCGCCGTCTCGCTGCGCGTGCTGCTGCGGAACGACTGGCCAGTGAACTCGGCGAGAAGGTCGGTGAAACCGTCGGTTATCGCATCCGCCTCGACAGCAAGGTCGGCCCCAACACCCGCATCGAAGTGGTCACCGAAGGCATTCTCACCCGGCGCTTGCAGGATGATCCGGCGCTGGAAGGCGTGGGTCTGCTGATATTCGACGAATTTCACGAACGCAGCCTCGACGCCGATCTGGCGCTGGCCTTAAGTCTGAACGGTCGCGAGCTGTTTCGAGCTGAACAGCCGCTGAAGATTTTGCTGATGTCCGCCACCCTTGAAGGCGAACGTCTGGCCGGGTTGCTCGATGACGCGCCGATCCTGCGCAGCGAAGGGCGCATGTATCCGGTGACGATGCGCTGGGGCCGTCCGTTCCAGCCCGGCGAATACATCGATCAGCGCGTGACACAAACCGTACTCGAAGCCCTGCACGACGAGACCGGCAGCCTCTTGGTGTTTCTGCCGGGGCAGGCGGAAATCCGTCGTGTCCATCAACAACTGGCCGACGCCATCGGTGAGCGCAAAGACGTCTTGCTCTGCCCGTTGCACGGTGAACTCGACCTCAACGCCCAGCGCGCAGCGATCGATCCGGCACCGGCCGGTCAGCGCAAAGTGGTGCTGGCGACCAACATCGCCGAGACCAGTTTGACCATCAACGGTGTGCGCGTGGTCATCGACGCCGGGTTGGCGCGGGTCCCGCGTTTCGATCCCGGCAGCGGCATGACGCGTCTGGATACCCAGCGGATTTCCAAGGCCAGCGCCACCCAGCGTGCCGGTCGGGCAGGGCGACTGGAACCGGGCGTTTGCTATCGCCTGTGGTCGCAGGATCAGCACGAACAACTGGCGGCGTATGGCAGCGCGGAAATTCTTTCGGCGGATCTGGCCAGCCTGGCGCTGCAACTCGGGCGCTGGGGCGTGACGCCGGGCGAACTGGTCTGGCTGGATGTGCCGCCAGCAGCGGCTTATGCACAGGCGCAGGATTTGCTGCAGCGGCTCGGCGCGCTGGAAGGCGAAGCGCTGACAACTCATGGTCAGGCCATGGCTGAATTGCCGGCGCACCCGCGCATCGGCCATTTGTTGCTGCGCGGTCAGGCGTTGGGCCTGGCCAACATGGCGTGCGACGTTGCTGCATTGCTCGGCGAGCGCGATATCTTGCGCGGCGCCGGGGCGGATTTGCACAGTCGCCTGGTGCTGCTGTCTGGCGAGGAGCGCGCTGCCCGTGGCGCGCAGGGTGGTGTGCAGCGCGCCCGGCAACTGGCGCGGCAATATCGCGGTTACCTGCGCGGCAAGGCGAGCGAGCCGGTCAGCGATCCCGATCATCCGCGCTGGCTCGGCGCGTTGCTGGCGCTGGCTTACCCGGATCGCGTCGCGCAACAGCGGCGTGCCGGTGGTGCCGAATATCGACTGGCCAACGGTCGCGCCGCGCTGTTCGCTGAGGCCGACAGCCTGATGAAAGAGCCGTGGATCGTCATTGCCGACCTCGGCAGCCGTCAGGGCCAGCGCGAGGAACGGATTTATCTGGCGGCGGATTTCGATCCGGCGCTGTTCGATTCCGTGCTCGCCGAGCAGGTGCGCAACGTCGATCAACTGGACTGGGACGAGCGCGAAGGTGTGCTGCGCGCCGAGCGTCAGCGCAAGGTCGGCGAGCTGATCTTGAGTCGCGAACCATTGACCGGTCTCGATGAAGCCGCACGCAGTCAGGCGCTGGTCAATCTGGTGCGGCGCAAAGGTCTGGAGCTGCTGCCATGGACACCGGAACTGCGTCAGTGGCAGGCGCGGGTGGCGTTGTTGCGCCAGCTCGATCTGACGAATCAGGATGACAGCCAATGGCCGGATGTCAGCGACGCAACGCTGCTGAAAACCCTTGAAGACTGGCTGATGCCGTATCTGGGCAAGGTCTCGCGACTCAGTCATTTTGCCAACCTCGATCTGTCGAGCATCGTGCGCAACCTGCTGCCGTGGCCACTGCCGCAACGCCTGGACGAGTTAGCGCCGCATCATCTGAGCGTGCCGTCGGGGTCGTCGATTCGTCTGGACTACAGCGAGTTTCCACCGATTCTGGCGGTGCGATTGCAGGAGTTGTTCGGCCTGGCCGAGACCCCGCGAATCGCTGGCGGCCGGCAAGTGGTCAAGCTGCACCTGTTATCGCCTGCGCGGCGTCCGGTACAGGTGACGCAGGATCTGGCCAACTTCTGGCGCAGCACCTATGCAGAAGTGAAGAAGGATTTGAAAGGGCGCTATCCGAAGCATTACTGGCCGGATGATCCGTTGGTAGCCGAGGCCACCGCGCGGGCCAAACCGCGCGGCACCTGAGGCGCGCAGGATCGCAACTTGCGATCCTGGCGATTTAGAGCTCATGGCGGTGCGCCACTAGCACATCCGCCCTAATTGCCCTTGTTTGTTTGCCCTCCTAAAGTCGCGGCTTGAACAATAAGCAGACCTGCTGCCTTGCAAGCTGCCGCCAAGGAACGGAATCGCCCTATGTCATCACTCTTCAAGTTCAAGAAGTTGTTCTTCTTGTCGGCTGCGCTGCTGGCCGCCTCCACTTCGGTCAGCGCCGAACAATCCAATCCTGTTGGCGACTGGTGGATCATCTACGGCAACGGTGTTGCGCATAAAAACATCATGTATGTCGCCGATGCCACGTCAGTGGTGCCATCGCAAAAAACCAAAGGCGCGACGATGGTTGCGGTGACCCTGGTTTACGAAGAGCCGGGAAAACCGATGATTGATGTCTACAACCTTGAAGCTCAGTGCTCCGCCGGTAAGGTGCGTTTTATCAACGGCCAGTCGATCGAGCGTCTGGCCTATACGATGCGCCACTTGAAAGTCTCGGATACATGGCAGGCTCCGAAAGAATTCTGGATCCAGCAAGCGTTGAAGTTTGCCTGTACGCCTGGCAGTCGTAATAAGAACGAGATGGTCACGCTGGGCAAGATGGAATACTTGCAGATGATCCAGACCCTGCAGCAGATGTTCTTCAAGCTCGCGCCGGTTCAGGAAAAGAGCCAGATGATGGACGACATGGACACCATGCTCGAGCTGAAAAAATAAGCGATCTGTCAGGGGACTCACGATGAAACAGTGGACGAAAACACGTTTACCGCTGGCGACAATTCTGGCGGTGTTGCTCTTGAATGGTTGTTCGACCATCGCACAGAACCGTTGGGAAGGTCGCGATGCCCAGGAAGCGCTGGACCTGTTCGGCAAACCCGATTCGATGAAAAAGGAAACCGGTCCGGACGGCCAGCCCTACGCTGTGCTGACCTGGTACAAGTCGTCGAGCTGGTCAACCACCGAAGCGGCCGGGACCTCGATGACCCATACCGGCAACGGCATGGTGTACACCGAGCATTATCAGCAAGTCGGGCACAGTTCCGATTGCAAGTTGCAGGCGAAGATCAACCAACAAAAGAAGATCGCGCAGTTTCTGATTGAAGATGGACGGATCCTTCATGGCAAATGCACCAACGTAAGGTATGTCCCCGGTTACATTCCGCCAGGGTTCTAAGCGGTCTTGGCGGTCAATTGTTCGCGGCAATAATCCGCGAACAACTGCGCCGGTTTGGTCAGTTGCCCACGCTTGAGCCACGCCGCCACCAAACCTGAACCGGTGACGTCCTCGACGATGTCCACGCACACAACCTTCTTGCCGTCGTAAGTGCATTCCGAATGCGGTCGCGTAACCAGGATCGAAAAGCCGAAACCCTGACCGACCATCCCGCGCACCATCTCGATGGACGGTGAGCTGAACTCGATGCGCGGCGTCAGGCCCAGCTCTTCGAACAGGCTGACGAAGTAGGTCCGGCTCGGTTGCACATCCAGCAGAATCATCGGTTCCAGGCACAGATCGCGCAGCGACACTTGCTTGTACTCGGCAAAGCGATGATCGGCCGGCAGTAGCGCATAGGGTCGTTGCGCCGGCATCAGCGGTTCGGTCTGAATCGTCGCGTCGAGTTCGTGTTCATAGAGGATCACCAGGTCAAACGCGCCTGAGGTCAGGCCTTGTACCAGTTCCTGTTGTTCGCCGTCGCGGATGCGGATCTTCACGCCCGGGTACAGGGCGGAAAACCCGGCGATCAATTGCGGCAGGTACAACGGCGCAACGGTTTCGAAACAGCCGATGTCGATCTGCCCGGCCACCACATCGTTATCGGCAAGGGCGTTCTGTTCGAACTCCTTGGCCATGCGCAGCAGTTCCTGGGCCTTGCGCAGGAAACGCGCGCCGCTCGGTGTAAGAGAAACCCCTTGGGCGTGATGGCGGATCAGCAGTTGCACGGCGAAGCTGTCTTCCAGCGCCTTGATCGCCGTGGAGATCGCCGGTTGAGCGATGTACAGCTTGCGTGAAGCCTCGGCAACGCTGCCGCACTCGACGGTGGTGATGAAGTATTTCAACTGACGCAAATTGTAGGCGGCCACGGCAAACCTCAGGACGAGCGGACTCGACTTCCAAGCAATTTGTGCGCCGCCGCGTCCGCTGCGCGACGTTGTTCTTATCCCTCAACCATAGCCACCTGTGCGGCGTTTGGGGGAAGTCACTGCCCAGTGTTTTTATTGCCTGCGAAGACATTTTTACTATTTTTAGCCCGTGCGGGCCTGAGCGACCATCGACGGCACAATAAAGCCCTAGGAGCATCCGCCGTGTTCGAGCTTGCAGAGTGGCAGCGCCGCGCCGTTGCATTGAAGTTTCCCGATCAAGCCGTGATCGACGGCAAACATTACGCGGCGCAATCGGGGCAGACCTTCGCCGCGATCAACCCGGCTACCGGCCAGTTACTGGCCAACGTTGCCGCGTGCGGCGAGGCCGATGTCGACGCAGCGGTGGGCAATGCCCGACAGGTATTTGAGGCGGGCGTGTGGTCGCGACGTTCGCCGGCCGAGCGCAAGCAAGTGTTGTTGCGTCTGGCCGATTTGCTGATGAGCCATCGCGAAGAGCTGGCGCTGCTCGACTCGCTGAACATGGGCAAACCGGTGATGGACGCCTACAACATCGACGTGCCGGGCGCCGCTGGCGTGTTCCGCTGGTACGCCGAAAGCATCGACAAACTCTACGACCAGGTTGCGCCGAGCGCGACCAACGTGCTGGCGACCATCACCCGTGAAGCACTGGGCGTGGTTGCCGCTGTGGTGCCGTGGAATTTTCCTTTGGACATGGCCGCGTGGAAACTCGCGCCAGCGCTGGCGGCGGGCAATTCGGTGATCCTCAAACCGGCCGAGCAGTCCCCGTTTTCGGCCTTGCGTCTGGCCGAGCTTGCGCTGGAGGCGGGCCTGCCGCCGGGTGTGCTGAATGTGCTGCCGGGGCTTGGCGAGCAGGCCGGCAAGGCCTTGGGTTTGCACGCGGATGTCGATTGTCTGGTGTTTACCGGTTCGACGCAGGTTGGCAAATATTTCATGCAGTACGCTGCGCAATCAAACCTCAAGCAGGTGGGGCTGGAGTGCGGCGGCAAGAGCGCCAATCTGGTCTTCGCCGATTGCCGGGATCTGGAGCTGGCGGCGGAGAAAGCTGCGTTCGGGATCTTCTTCAATCAGGGCGAAGTCTGCTCGGCCAACTCGCGATTGCTGGTGGAACGTTCGATTCATGATGAGTTTGTCGAGCGTCTGCAAGCGCAGGCCGAGCGTTGGTTGCCGGGCGATCCGCTGGATCCGCAAAGCCGCGCGGGTGCCATCGTCGATCAGCAGCAGACGGCGAGCATCATGCGCGCCATTCGCCAGGCACAAGAGCAGGGCGCGACGCTGGTATGTGGCGGTCAGCAACGGCGTTTCAATGGCTCGGACAACTTCATCGAGCCGACGATTTTCACTGGCGTGAAAGCCTATATGGCGTTGTTTCGTGAAGAGGTGTTCGGCCCGGTGCTGGCGGTTGTGCCGTTCGACAGTGAAGAGGAGGCCGTGCGTCTGGCGAATGACAGCGTGTATGGGTTGGCGGCGTCGCTCTGGACAGATGACCTCAACCGCGCACACCGAGTGGCGCGGCAGTTGCGGGCCGGTACGGTGTCGGTCAATACGGTGGATGCGCTGGACGTGACGGTGCCATTTGGCGGCGGCAAACAGTCCGGGTTCGGTCGCGACCTGTCGTTGCACTCGTTCGACAAATACACGCAGTTGAAAACCACCTGGTTCCAATTGCGCTGAAACCGCGTCGCCCCGCTATCGCGAGCAGGCTCGCTCCCACAGGGGATTCTCGGTACGGCATAGATCCAGTGTGGGAGCGAGCCTGCTCGCGATAGCGGTGGGTCAGGCAGCAAAGATATCGACTGACCTGACGCCATCGCTGGCAAGCCAGCTCCCACAGGTTTCGGTGGTGTGCAGAAATTCCGGGTACAACCGAGATCCCTGTAGGAGCGAGCCTGCTCGCGATAGCGGTGGGTCAGCAACGAATATCTCGACTGACCTGACGCCATCGCTGGCAAGCCAGCTCCCACAGGTTTCAGTGGTGTGCACATATTCCGGGTACAACCGAGATCACTGTGGGAGCTGGCTTGCCAGCGATGGCATTCTTTCTGTCACAGAAAATCCCCGACTTGCACCGACCTCGAACATCTCCGCAAGCCTCGCTCTTTTGCGGTGCGCACTAAGCAGTTTTTTCATTGTTCGCAGCCAACAATTTCCTGATTTTCCTCACCGCGCACATGGGCCACCATCGATCTCGCCAGCCCAAGTGGTTCACGCCAGAGTCCAGCAGAGACCGCAGTGTGCATTCACAGCATTTGGCGCTGGCCGTACTGCCCATGACAAAACTAAATCAACAGCGTCGGGAGTGCTCCATGATCAAGTCCTTGTGTATTCGTCTCGCTCATCCTCTGGCAATCACCGCTCTGGCCGCCACAGTCGCCACCAGCGCCGAGGCCGGCACCCTGTCCATCGGCCACACCACGTGGGTCGGCTACGGCACGCTTTATCTGGCTCAGGACCTGGGCTATTTCAAGGAAAACGGCCTGACCGTCGAATTACCCGTGGTCGAAGAGGCCTCGATGTACATGGCCGCGCAGGCCTCCGGGCAACTGTCCGGCTCGGCGTCGACCATCGATGAAGTGCTCAAGTATCGCCCGCAATTCTGCTTCAAGGCTGTCGCGGCGCTGGATGACAGCCATGGTGGCGACGGCGTGCTGGTCGGCAAGGAGGTGAAGAGCCTGCAGGAACTCAAGGGCAAATCCGTGGCGGTGAACGAAGGCTCGACTTCGCAGTTCTGGCTCTCGTATCTGCTGAAAAAGAACGGCATGAAAATGAGCGACATCACCGTGCAGAACATGACCGCTGACGATGCCGCCACCGCGTTCATCGCCGGTCGCGTGCCGGCGGCGGTGACCTGGGAACCGCATCTGTCGATGGTGCGCGACAAGCAGCAAGGCAAGGTGTTGATCGACAGCAGCACCACGCCCGGGGTGATCGTCGATGTGGTAGCGCTCAACTGCAGCGTCATCGAAAAACAGCCGGAAGACGTCAAGGCCCTGGTCGCCGGTTTGTACAAAGCCGTGCAGTACACCAAGGATCATCCGGAAGATGCTTACAAGATCATGGCCAAAGGCGTTGGCGGTTATCTGTCCGATCCGAAGGAGCTGGCGGCTGCGGCGCAGGGCGTGCGCTTCTACGATCAGGCCATGAGCGAAAAACTCCTCGGCTCGCCGGGCCAGCCGGGTGACAGCGCCGCGTTGATCAAACTGGCCAACGAAACCGCCAGCGAGTTGCAGGGCAAACCCTACAACGTCAGCCATGACGATCTGGTCGACAACCGTTTCGTCAGCCCGCTCTAGGAGGTTTGCAATGTTCAAGCGCAATTCGTGGCTGAGCCGCAGCCTCACGCCGAAAACCGCTTTGCCAGTACCCGTGGTTTGGAGCGCCAGCGGTCTGGCCTGGGTGCTGTTGGTCGGCCTGTGGGCCGGGTTGTCCTATGGCGGCATCGTGCCGGGCATGTTCTTGCCTACTCCGGGTGCGGTGGTCGAAGCGGCCGTGCGGTTGAGCCGCGACGGCACCCTCGGCACGCATGTGTGGGCCAGCGTCGAAGTGGTCATGGTCGGTTTCATTGTGTCGTCGCTGGTTGCGGTGCCGCTGGGATTGCTGATGGGCAGTTTCCGCATCGTCCAGGCGTTTCTGGAACCGCTGGTGAATTTCATTCGTTATCTGCCGGTGACCTCGTTCGTGCCGCTGTTCATCCTGTGGATCGGCATCGGTCTGGAGCAGCGCGTATCAGTGATTATCTTCGGCGTGTTCTTCCAGCAACTGGTGATGATTGCCGATGTGTCGAAAGGCATTTCCAAGGATTTGATCAACGCCTCCTATACGTTAGGTTCCAACCGCCGCGATGCGGTGTTGCACGTGATCGCCCCAGCGTCGGTGCCCGGCGTGCTCGATACCTTGCGGGTGACCATGGGCTGGGCCTGGACCTATCTGGTGGTGGCCGAGCTGGTCGCGGCCTCCAGCGGCCTCGGTTATTTGAGCCTGAAAGCCATGCGCGGCTTTCAGGTTGACGTGATTTTCCTCGCCATCGCGATCATCGGCCTGCTCGGTCTGGTCACCGATCAACTGTTCCGCTTTCTCCGCTTGAGGGTTGCCGCATGGGCTCAGTGACTGCTGCCAATCATCGCTTTATCGAGCCGCTCGCGGCACCGGCGCAAGCCGCGCCACGCTTGCAGGTGGACAAGGTCAGCCTGCGTTACAAGAGGCCCGATGGCGGAACGTTTACCGCGCTGGAAGAGGTGTCGTTCGAGGTGCCGGATCAGCAATTCGCCGTGCTGGTCGGGCCGTCGGGTTGCGGCAAGTCGAGCCTGTTATACCTGACCGCCGGCCTGGCTGAACCGACTTCCGGCGAGATCTACGTTGGCGGCCAGCAAGTGCAAGGTCCCGGCGCGGATCGCGGCATGGTCTTTCAGAGCTATACGTTGTTCCCGTGGCTGACGGTGCGGCAGAACGTCGAGTTCGGCCTCAAGCGTCGTGGCCTGCCGGCGGCGCGGCGCAAGGAGATTGTCGATTATTACGTCAACGAAGTCGGCCTCACCGGGTTCGCCGACAATTACGCCAAACAGCTCTCGGGCGGGATGATGCAGCGTGTCGCCATTGCCCGGGCGCTGGCCAATGATCCGCAGATTTTGCTGATGGACGAACCGTTCGGTGCGCTGGATAGCCAGACGCGTTTGCAGATGCAGCAACTGTTGCTGCGGGTGTGGGGCAACAGCAAGAAAACCGTGCTGTTTGTCACCCACGACATCGACGAAGCGATTCTGCTTGGCGACCGGGTCTATGTGATGGGCGCGAAACCGGGGCGGATCAAACAGATTCTCGATGTGCCGATCGAGCGGCCACGCTCACTGGACATGGTTATGGAGCGCTCGTTCATCGACATGAAACGGCAGATCTTCGGGCTGCTGCATGATGATCTGGAAGAAGTGCACTGATGCGCTGATACACCAGCTCTGTGGGAGCGAGCTTGCTCAAGAATGCGCTGGCTCAGGTCACACATTCATCGACTGACACTACGCCTTCGCGAGCAAGCTCGCTCCCACAGGGGGATGTGTGCGGGCTGTTGGCGAGGTCAGTTCACGGCACGGCAAACACGGTTTTGACCCATCCTTGCAGGGTGTATTTCTGGTAGACGTGTTCAGGCACGTCGACATACGGATCCGTAATGAACCGCTCCGGAATCACCGGGTTGGCCTCATCGATGACCAGAATGTTCGTCGGGTTGTAAAAGTCGTAGTCGACCACGCTCTTGTTGGTGGTGATGACTTTCTTCCGTGAGGCCATGGCCTCGAAGAAACGGAAGCTCAACCCGGCCTGACCGGGCTTGGCAATGTCGAGAATGATCCGCGAGCGCTTGACCAGTTCACCCACCGACTCCAGCGACATTCTCTGCTCGAAAAATGTGATGCCCGGATGCGCGCCCGAGACCGGTTTGCACTGGACCAGAAACTTGTAATCGGTGACTCCGAGGCGATCGAACTCCTGCGCCAGCCCTTCAAGTGCCGGCACCCGATCCTTGCCCGCCATCACCACAAACGCCGAGTATTCACCGGGCTCGCCGTCGGCGATGTAGTCGTCGTAGATGAAGTTGTAGAGTTTTTTCAGGCCGTAGCTTTCAGCATTCTCCGGGTCGAAGGAAAACACCTCGTCATAACCGGCAAGCGCTTCGCGGGTCATCGGCCAGCGACTGAAACTGTCGTAGAGGTAAGCGATCTTGCGGTCGCAGGCATTGAGGGCAGCGGTCAGTTGCCTGGGTTCGATTTGCGCCGGATTGATGATCAACCCGACGTGAAAGTGCGCCGATGCACCGAGGCTCTTCTTGAACTGGCGCAACTGCGCCCAGCGCTTCAGAGGGCGGCGGAGGATCTTCGGGGCTCGATCAAAACGGTTGGACAGCGACGATGTATCGATGAAGCACACATCGTTGTCACGTTTCAGGTAGTCGGCCAGTTTGCCGGCGTAACCGCCGATGTCCTTGCACACCAGTAAGATTTTCATGCGAGTTCCATTTCTTCAATTCGGGGCTGACGCCATGTTCGGTGGGGCTGGCTGGCAGTTTGCTCACGCCGGTTGCTAGGGCGCGACGGGGAGCAGGAAGCGGGCAATCACCGGCAAATGATCGGAGATACGCAGCGTATCGTCCTGACGGACCGTTGCCTGGATCCGTTTGATCTTCGGGCTGTAGAACAGATAGTCGACCGTACGATCCGGGCCATTGAGACCGGGGTCGTTGGGGTAGTGGGTCAACCACTGTGCACGGTCGATGCCGCTGGCTTCGTTGTTGGTCGGGATCATCGGGTATTTGTCCCACAGCAGGTGCAGCTCGCTGTCGGCGGAGTACGGCCTGCGCTGTTCGGCAGGCAAACGACGATATTGGCCAAGCGGCAACAGATTGAAATCGCCACCGATCAGCCACGGCAAGCCCTGGCTTTCATACTTGTCGAGCACCTTGGCCACGGCGGCCACTTGCGCCTGCAAGGTGTCGTCCGGTTGGCTGGCGCGCTCCAGATGGGTGTTGAATACGGTGAGTTGCCCGCCGTCGCTGAGCGGCAGTTTGGTCGCCAGCAGCGCATCTTTCGGCTGGAACTGGCGACTGATGAAATTGCTTGATGCCACTGGCAATTGCAGGCGTTCGGCATGCTCGATGCGGTAGCGGCTGAGCGTCGCCAGTTGTCGGCCAACGCTGCCGAAGATGTGTGGTTCAGGGACGAAGTCGGCTTTCCAGTCAAACGCACTGGCGCTGCACGGATACAGATCGGCCACGCGTTCCTGCAACAATTTGAGCTGGTCCTGATAGTCGCTGGCCTTGGCACCGTCATCCAGTTCCTGCAACAGGACCACATCGGGCTGTTCGTCGCGGATCACCCGTGCCACTTCATCAAGGCTGAAGGCCATGTCTTCCAGCGTTGGCGCTTCGTCGTCGCCCTCGGCCTGGTCATTCCAGAACACGTAACGCTTGCCCGCCAGGTACTGCACGTTCCAGGTCATGACTTTCAGCGCCTGCCCGGGCACCAGCGTCGGCGGCGTTCCGGTACAGCTGACCGGCAGGGTTTCCCGGGCGTCGGGGCGCCAGGTCAGGCCAAAGATCAGCCCGCCAATCAGCGCGATGGCGAGCACAACAAGGAGCAGGGTGTAGCGCAGCAGGCGGGTCATGGCTCGGCTTATAGCGTTACAGAAAGTGGCCCCGAGCATACCCGAGTGCGCCGCCGTCGCCCAAGGCCAAAACCGTCAGACCGATCTGTCGCGCTTGTCAGGCAATTCACTGATCAGCATGAACAGACGGAACAGCACCACGCTGGTGAACAGTTGCAGGAAACTGTGGGCACTGTCGATCAGTACGGCAAGTGCCGGGTTCTGCGGGTCTGGATAGACCTGCAGGGTCAAGCCCTTGAGCAGCCACAGCGGTCCCATCACACAGAGAATGCACAGCAGGATCCGCCAGAAATGCCCACGGGTCAGGCGCAGGCTTTCCTTCATCGCGTGCAATGGATTGAGGCCACGCAGCACCAGCAGGTATTCGCCGAAAGCCAGCATCACCATCAGGATCAGCCCCGGCAGGAAGTAAAGCGAAAGCCCCAGCAGAATCAGCAACGTGTTGAGCGCCGTGAGCAGGGCGAAACGCGGCCACAACCGGGCAGACATCGCCAGCAGGTCGAGGGTGCGCGGGGCTTCGCCACGGGTGCGGGCGTCGAGAAACAGGATCAGCGCGGCGGTGTACAACGGATAGACCAGCAGCCCGACAATGATGCTGTAAGCCGAGAAACTGTCCGGATCGCTGGCGCGGTCGACCACTTGTTGCAGCAATGCTTCGACGATCACCAGCGGCAGGCACAACTGCACGATGCTGGCCAAATGGCGTTTGAAAAAATACAGAGAGTCGCGCAGCACTTCTAAGGCATTCATCAGTCGGTATCGCAGGTCGAAAACAGTGGCTCACTTTAACCGATGATGCGCGGGGCGACACAAACGTAAACATTCGGTAAAGGTCGTTGAAACATCCTGTCACTGTCTCCATTACAGGAGAGCACCTTGTCCACAGTGGGCGAGGGCAACGTTATCCCGGCAATCTACGAGGTCGCCATGAACAGCGAAGAGCAAACCCTGATCGATGGACTGTTTTCCCGGCTGCAACAAGCCGAAACGGAGGCAGCCCCGCGTGACGCCCAGGCCGAGGCGCGGATCAAGGAACACCTGACACGCCAGCCGGCCGCAGGTTATTTCATGACCCAGGCGATTCTGGTGCAAGAGGCGGCGCTCAAAAGCCTCGACGAGCAGAACAAGCAACTGACCCAGCAGGTCCAGCGTCTTCAGGCCGAACTGCAATCGGCCAAGGCGCAAAGTGCGGCACCGGCACCAAGCGGCGGCGGTGGTTTCCTGTCGAGCATCTTTGGTGGCAGCCCACGCCCGGCGCCGACCCAGAGCGCCCCGGCGTCCACTGGCGGCTGGCGCGAACCAGCGCCGCAGCAGAATTTTGGTAATCCGGCCCCGCAACAGAATTTCGGCGCACCGCCACCGAACTACGCGCAGCAAGCGGCCCCGGCAGCGGGCAGCAGCTTCCTCGGTGGCGCATTGAAAACCGCTGCAGGTGTGGCGGGCGGCGTGATGCTGGCGCAAGGCATCAGCAGCCTGTTCCACCACAACCAGCAGCCGGAAGAAATTGTTGAGGTGATCAAGGAAGAGCCGGCGCAGGTGGCTGACCAGAGCAACAACGACTGGGACAACGATCAGCGCATGGCTGGCAATGACCAAGGCGGATTTACCGATACCGACTATAGCGATGACAACTCGTCGTTCTTCGATGACGACGATTCCTTTGTCTGACCCCCACATTTCTCAGCTTTGATACCAGACCTGTGGTGAGGGGATTCATCCCCGATGGGCAGCGCAGCGGCCCCAGAAATGGGACTGCTGCGCAGTCCGTCGGGGATAAATCCCCTCACCACATTCACCATTCGTCAGTAGCACTTCGGCGCCTGCCGGTGTTTATTCGCTGAAACTTCCTCATGGCTGGCATACTGGGCGCCTTTTTCGGGCCAGGCGCCTGATCCCGCTTCGGGCGCTTGCGCGCTCACAGGAACTCCGGTGAAAAAAATCGCAGTGTTCGCCGACGTACAGAACCTCTATTACACCGTGCGTCAGGCCTATGGTTGCCATTTCAACTACGCCGCGCTGTGGGCCGACATCAGCAAGGAAGGGCAGATCGTCGAGGCCTACGCCTACGCGATCGACCGTGGTGACAGCAAGCAGCAGCAGTTTCAGCAGATTCTGCGCAACCTCGGTTTCACCGTGAAGCTCAAGCCGTACATCCAGCGCAGCGACGGCTCGGCCAAGGGCGACTGGGACGTGGGCATCACCCTCGACATCATGGACGCCGCCGATCACGTTGACGAAATCGTCCTGGCCTCCGGTGACGGTGACTTCGACATGCTGCTCGAACGCATCATCAGCAAGCACGGCGTGCAAGCCGTAGCCTATGGCGTGCCGGGCCTGACCGCCAACTCGCTGATCCGCGCCGCCAGCCGTTACGTGCCGATCGAAGGCGCGCTGCTGCTGAAGAACTAAGCGACTACTCAAGAATTGAACGGAGTTAAACCCGGTTTGGAACGCATTGCAGTCATCGACTTTGAAACCACCGGCCTCTCGCCGAACAGCAGCTGTCGCGCCACGGAAATCGCCGTGGTCATGCTGGAAAACGGCCGCATCGTCGAGCGTTACCAAAGCCTGATGAACGCCGGCGTGCGCGTCCCGGCCTTCATCGAACAACTGACCGGCATCAGCAACGCCATGCTGCGCACCGCGCCGTCGGCCGAGAAGGTGATGGAAGAGGTCAACGAATTCGTCGGCTGCACGCCACTGGTCGCGCACAACGCCTCGTTCGACCAGAAGTTCTGGGATTTCGAACTGGGGCGGATCAAGCGCACGCGGTTGCAGAACTTCGCCTGCTCACTGCTGCTGGCCCGCCGCTTGATGCCGGCCGCGCCAAACCACAAACTCGGCACCCTCACCACGTTCGCGCGATTGCCGCATACCGGCCAGGCTCACCGGGCCATGGCCGATGCCGAGATGGCGGCCAACCTGATGGCGCATCTGGCTGAAGAGTTGCGCAGCAAGCACGGCGTGCGCGAGCTGTCGCACGACCTGCTGTGCAAATTGCAGAAAGTCCCTGCCGCCAAAGTCACGGAACACTTGCAGCGCTTTCGCTGATTTTCAGGCAAATAAATTACCTGTGGGAGCGGGCTTGCCCGCGATGGCTTACCGTCTGCCACCCAAATTGTTGGATGTGATGGCGTCATCGCGGGCAAGCCCGCTCCCACAGGAGGCATCATCGTCCTCAGGATTTGCCGTTGCCTTCGATCTGGCCGAGCGGCACGCGTTTTTCGATGGCGCTCGACAGCACAATCGAGGTCTTGCTGAAGCCGAACTTCGCCACCCGGTTGATCAACTCCTCCAGCTCCGGCATCGAGCCCACCGCGCCCTTCATCATCACGCACGGATCGCCCGTGACTCGAAAGCACTCGGTCAGTTGCGGGATTTTCACCAGTTCGTCGTAGACCTTCTGGCTGCCGTTCTGGTGTAGACGCAATTCGATCATGCACTGGATCGGCAGACCGATTTTCGACAGGTCGATTTTCGCCTCATACCCGGTGATGACCCCGGCTGCCTCAAGCTTGGCCACGCGTTCGGCGACGGCGGGGGCGGAGAGGTTCACTTTGCGCGCCAGATCGGCGTAGGACGCGCGTCCGTTTTCGAGCAGAGCGCTGAGCAGCATGCGGTCGTATTTGTCCAAGGCTGAACTCCTGAAAATGCCAGACTTTCGAAATCGTGGTTTATCCCGTCGATCTCCGTGTTTTCAAAAGTGTACCGGCGCGATAAACAGGTTTTGTAACTTATTTTTGCTCACCGGCCTTTCTAGAATAATTCATCCGCTACCTCTGACATTCGAGCTGCCCATGCCTGCCTTGCGCCGTTTTTCCTTACCTCTGATCGCCGCGTTTTTTGCGTTGTATGTGATTTGGGGGTCAACCTATCTGGTGATCCGCATCGGCGTTGAGTACTGGCCGCCGCTGATGCTCGGCGGTGTGCGTTTCGTGATCGCGGGGACGTTGATGTACGCCTTCCTGCGCTGGCGCGGGGCACCGGCGCCGACTTGGGCGCAGTGGAAAGCGGCGGGGATCATCGGGATTTTGCTGCTCAGTTTCGGTAACGGCGCGGTCAGTGTTGCCGAGCACACCGGGGTGGCGTCCGGCGTTGCGGCATTGGCGGTGGCGACGGTCCCGCTGTTCACGTTGCTCTGTGGCTATTTCTGGGGGGCGCGCAATACCCGCCTTGAATGGGCCGGGGTGGCGCTGGGGATCATCGGCATCGCCATGCTCAACATGGGCTCCAACCTGCAATCGAGTCCGATGGGCGCGGCGTTGCTGATTTTTGCGGCGGCGACCTGGGCGTTCGGTTCGGTGTGGAGCAAGCACTTGCCGTTGCCGCAAGGGGCGATGGCCAGTGCCGTGGAAATGCTGGTCGGCGGCGTGGCTCTGCTGATCGGCAGTGCGGTGAGTGGCGAACATCTGCAAGCCGTGCCCCCCGTGGAAGGCTGGCTGGCGCTGGCGTACCTGATCTTTTTCGGTTCGATCATCGCCTTCAATTCCTACATGTACTTGCTCAAGCACGTGCGTCCGGCGGCGGCGACCAGTTATGCCTACGTCAACCCGGCGGTGGCGGTGTTGCTGGGGATTGTGTTTGTCGGCGAGACCATCGGGATCGAAGAAGCACTGGCGATGCTGGTGATCATCAGTGCCGTGGTACTGATCGGTCTGCCACAGTGGCGGCGCCCGGCGCAGCCGCTCGTCGTGGAGCCGCCGAAGACAGCCATTCCGACTGAGCAGCGTGTGAATTAGGGTAAACTGCGCGCAATTGCATCCTTGTTTTGCGCAACCGCGCTGATTTTTCCTACGGTACTCCCATGACTTTCGCCTCCCTTGGCCTGATCGAACCCTTGCTGCGCTCCCTCGAGACGCTCGGCTACCAGACCCCGACGCCGGTGCAGGCGCAAGCCATTCCGGCCGTTCTGGCCGGCCGTGACCTGATGGCAGCCGCCCAGACCGGCACCGGCAAGACCGCCGGTTTCGCTTTGCCGCTGTTGCAGTTGCTGACCATGGAAGGGCCGAAAGTCACAGCGAATTCGGCGCGTGCGCTGATTCTGGTGCCGACCCGCGAGTTGGCCGAGCAGGTTCATGAGTCTGTGCGCCAGTACGCCGAAAACCTGCCGCTGCGCACTTATGCGGTGTACGGCGGAGTCAGCATCAACCCACAAATGATGAAGCTGCGCGGCGGCGTTGATGTGCTCGTCGCCACGCCCGGGCGCCTGATCGACCTGTTCCGCCAGAACGCGCTGAAACTCGATCAGTTGCAAACTCTGGTGCTGGATGAAGCCGATCGTATGCTCGACCTCGGTTTCTCCGAAGAACTGGCGAACATTTACCGCATGCTGCCGAAGAAGCGCCAGACCCTGCTGTTCTCGGCGACCTTCTCCGACGACATCCGCCTGCTGGCCGGGCAGATGCTCAACGATCCGTTGAGCATCGAAGTCAGCCCGCGCAACGTCGCCGCCAACACCGTCAAACAGTGGATAGTGACGGTGGACAAGAAGCGCAAGGCCGAACTGTTCGTGCACCTGATGCGCAAGAACAAGTGGAAGCAAGTGCTGGTGTTCGCCAAGACCCGCAATGGTGTGGATGCGTTGGTGGAAAAACTTCAGGGCCTGGGCGTGAACGCCGATGGCATCCACGGCGACAAACCGCAGGCAACCCGTCAGCGTGCGCTGGATCGTTTCAAACTCAGTGAAGTGCAGATTCTGGTCGCGACTGACGTGGCTGCGCGGGGGCTGGACATCGAAGACCTGCCGCTGGTGGTCAACTTCGATCTGCCGATCGTGGCTGAGGATTACATTCACCGAATCGGCCGTACCGGTCGTGCGGGCGCTACCGGCGAGGCAATTTCGCTGGTGTGTGCCGATGAAGTGAACATGCTCTCGGCGATCGAGATGCTCACGCGTCAGACGCTGAAGCGTCAGAACGAACCGGACTTCGAACCTGAACACCGCGTGCCGGATACCGACGCCAGCGGTCAGGTGATCAAGAAGCCGAAGAAACCGAAAAAGCCGAAGACGTCTGGCGGTGGTGGCAAGCGCAATTTGGGCAAGTGGGTCGATAGCGGCGAGACGCAGGCGCCGGAGCCTTCGATCAAGCCAGTGCGCAAGGTGCCGGTATTCAACACCGGGCCGCGCAAGCGTAAACCTTAATATTCGCTGCACCTGTAAGGCCGCTATCGCGAGCAGGCTCACTCCTACATTGGAACGCATTCCCCTGTAGGAGTGAGCCTGCTCGCGAAGGGCACAACGCGGTCTTCAGTCCTTGCGCAACCACTCCAGCATCCCAAAACCCGCAGCCCGCCCGCTGGCAAAACATCCCGTCAGCAGATACCCGCCCGTCGGCGCTTCCCAATCCAGCATCTCACCCGCACAGAACACCCCCGGCAACGCCTTGAGCATCAATCGCTCATCCATCGCCTCGAACTTGACACCGCCGGCGCTGCTGATCGCCTCGTCCAGCGGCCGGGTTTTGATCAACGTCAGCGGCAACGCCTTGATTGCCCGAGCCAACAACGCTGGATCGGCAAAGGTCGCAGCGTCAGTGAGTTCACGCAACAGCGCGGCTTTCACCCCGTCAATCCCGACCTGACTGTGCAGATGCTTGGCCATCGAGCGCGAGCCACGCGGTTTGCTCAACGCAGCCTGCAATTTATCCACAGGTCGGCCCGGCAGCAGATCAATGTGAACAGTGGCTGAGCCATGCACATTGATCGCTTCGCGAATCGGTGCCGACAGCGCGTAGATCAGACTCCCTTCAATCCCCGTCGCGGTGATCACGCATTCGCCCAGGCGGGGGATGTCATCGTTCAAACCGATGGCGATATTTTTCAGCGGCGCCCCGGCGAATTTGCTCACGAGCAATTCGCTCCAGGCTTGCACCTCGAAGCCACAATTGCTCGGCTGCAACGGCGCCAGTCCTACACCGCGCTGCTCCAGGGGCAGCATCCATGCGCCGTCCGAACCCAGCCGCGACCAACTGCCGCCGCCAAGGGCGAGCAGGGTGGCGTCCGGTTTGAGGGATATTTCGCCGTCGGGGCTGGCGATGCGCAGTGCGCCGGTTTCATCCCAGCCGAGCCAGCGATGGCGGGTGTGGATAACCACGCCACTGTCGCGCAGGCGTTTGAGCCAGGCGCGCAGCAGCGGGGCGGCTTTCATGTCGGTGGGGAATACACGGCCGGAGCTGCCGATAAACGTCTCGATGCCCAGGTCGTGAATCCAGCGGCACAGTGCGTCGGCATCGAACCCGCGCAGCAGCGGAGCAATGTGCGGGGCGCGTTCGGCGTAGCGTGAGAGAAAGGCCGGATAGGGTTCGGAGTGTGTGATGTTCATGCCGCCGACGCCAGCCAGCAGGAACTTGCGGCCCACCGAGGGCATGCCGTCGTAGAGGTCGACGCGCACTCCGACCTGGCTCAGCACTTCGGCGGCCATCAGGCCGGCGGGGCCACCGCCGATAATGGCGATGTGAGCGGGGAGGGCGGCGGGAGTCTGGGTCATGGCGTGCGCTGCGGTCTGGCGGGATAAGGCGCGCATTCTAACAGCGCAAACCAATGTGAGAGATGGGAGATCCTTGTGGGAGCGAGCCTGCTCGCGAAAGCGCCAGGTCAGTCAGTTAAATCTTGAATGTCCGGACGCCTTCGCGAGCAGGCTCGCTCCCACCGGGGAATTTTCGTGCGATTCAATAACTGGTTGAAAATTGATCAGCGTGCTGCAGGCCATAGCCAGCATGGCCTGTAGTCCCTTTCGCTCAGGTTATCCACAGGCCGTTCCACAGCGATTGTGGGTAACGCAGCACAACTCAATGACAGCCGTGTGACTGCCAGACCCGCTGCGCGCTGTGGTGAAGAATGCCGTGGCGGCGGGCGAGGGCGTGGCGGTCCTTGCTGTAACCGCCGCCAATGACGCCGACCACCGGGATATCGCGACCCAGGCAGTGGCGCATCACGCTTTCATCGCGGGCGGCGACGCCTTCATCGGTCAGTTGCAGATAACCGAGGGCGTCGTCCTTGTGCACATCGACGCCAGCGTCATATAGCACCAGATCCGGTTGATACAGCGGCAGTAAATAGTTGAGCGCGTCGTCCACCACGTTCAAGTAATCGGCGTCGCCCATGCCTTTGGGCAGCGGAATGTCCCAGTCGCTTTCGGCTTTGCGTGCAGGAAAGTTCTTCTCGCAGTGCAGGGAAACGGTGATCGCCTCCGGGGTGTCGTGGAGGATCCGCGCAGTGCCGTCGCCCTGATGCACATCGCAATCGAAGATCAGCACCCGGTTCACCCGGCCGCTTTGCAGCAGATAGTGGCTGATGATCGCGAGGTCATTGAAGATGCAAAACCCGGCCGGGTAGTCGTAATGGGCGTGATGCGTGCCGCCCGCCAAGTGACAGGCCAAACCGTGCTCCAAGGCTTTTTCCGCCGCCAGTATCGAGCCGCCAACCGCGCGGACGGTACGCCGGGCCAATGCTTCGTTCCACGGCAGGCCGAGGCGCCGCTGGTCTTCGCGTGACAACTCGCCGCTCATGTAGCGCTCGATATAACGACGGTCATGGGCGAGGGCGAGGATATCGTTGGGGCAGATTTCCGGGCGCAGCAACGCGGCGTCACTTGTCAGGCCGCTGTCGACCAGGTGATCGCGCAGCAAGCGGAACTTGTCCATGGGAAAGCGGTGATCCGCCGGGAATTCCGGGCTGTAGTCTTCGTGGTAGATCAGCGGCAGTGGCATGGTGATTTCATGTAGGAAACGTAGGAAAGAGTGAAGGATCCTACCAGCGATGTAGACTTGCGGCATGGAAACGGAGGGGCACAATGGAGCCGATACTGGAACTTGAAAGCGCACGCCTGCTGATGCGTCAGTGGCAGGACGAGGATTTGCCGGCATTTGCGGCGATGTGTGCCGATCCGCAGGTGATGCGCTACTTTCCCGCCCCGTTGAGTCGACTGGAAAGCGCCGCGTTGATCGGCCGTGTGCGTGGGCATTTTGCCGAGCACGGTTATGGCCTCTGGGCGCTGGAGCGCAAGGACAGCGGCGAGTTCATCGGTTTCACCGGCCTGGGCGTGGTCGGTTTCGATGCGCCGTTCACCCCGGCGGTGGAAATCGGCTGGCGTCTGGCCAAGGAACATTGGGGCCTCGGTTACGCCAGTGAAGCGGCCTGGACCGCTCTGCGTTGCGGCTTTGATCGGTTGGCGCTGAAAGAGATCGTGTCCTTCACCGCGCAAAGCAATCTGCCATCGGAAAAAGTCATGCAGGCAATCGGCATGCATCATGCGCCGGCTGATGACTTTGATCATCCGAAGCTGGCCGCCGATCACCCGTTGAGAAGACATGTGCTGTACCGCATCACCCGGGAGCAGTGGCTGCAAACCTTGCATGGATAAGCCGACACGGACGTTTACAATGGCCGCCAAATCATTGGCCCGCGCCAGAACCAGAATCGGCCGCCGCAGCCAAGACTGCGCGGCATTGCTTTGTGTGAGGAGAGTCTGAATGAGCCAAGTGTTGGAAGATCTGGTCGATTTGCTGACCCTGGAACCGATCGAGGAAAACCTGTTCCGTGGCCGCAGCCAGGACCTGGGGTTCCGTCAGTTGTTCGGTGGTCAGGTGCTCGGTCAGTCGCTATCGGCGGCCAGTCAGACAGTTGAAGAGGCGCGCCATGTGCATTCCATGCACGGCTATTTCCTGCGTCCGGGCGACGCGAAGTTGCCGGTGGTGTATTCGGTTGACCGCGTGCGTGACGGCGGCAGTTTCAGCACCCGTCGTGTGACGGCGATCCAGAAGGGCCATCCGATCTTCACCTGCAGCGCTTCGTTTCAATACGACGAAGAAGGCTTCGAGCATCAGAGCCAGATGCCGGTTGTGGTCGGCCCGGAAAACCTGCCGTCGGAGCTGGAACTGACCCAGCAACGCGCACACCTGATCCCCGAACACATGCGCGAAAAACTGCTGTGTCCGAAACCGATCGAAGTACGCCCGGTCACCGAAAAAGATCCCTACAACCCGCAGCCAGCGGACCCGGTGAAATACGTGTGGTTCCGTGCCGACGGCGCGCTGGCCGACATTCCGGCACTGCACAAATACCTGCTGGCCTACGCCTCGGACTTCGGTCTGCTGACCACCTCGATGCTGCCCCACGGCAAATCGGTCTGGCAGAAAGACATGCAAGTCGCCAGCCTCGATCACGCGCTGTGGTTCCATAACGATCTGCGCGCCGATGACTGGTTGCTCTACGCGATGGACAGTCCATGGGCCGGCAACTCTCGCGGTTTCTCCCGTGGCAGCGTGTACAACCGTGCCGGTCAACTGGTGGCATCGGTAACTCAGGAAGGTTTGATCCGGCATCGCAAGGATTGGGCATGAGCCTGGCCGAAGTTCGTCATTGGGTGTTCGACATGGACGGCACGCTGACCGTCGCCGTGCATGATTTTGCGGCGATTCGCGTGGCGCTGGCGATCCCGCCCGAGGATGACATCCTCACGCATCTTGCCGCCTTACCGGCGGATGAGTCCGCAGCGAAACATGCCTGGTTGCTGGAGCATGAGCGCGATCTGGCGCTGGGATCGAAACCGGCCGCCGGTGCGGTGGAGCTGGTGCGTGACCTGCACTCGCGCGGGTATCGTCTCGGCATTCTGACGCGCAATGCCCGGGAGTTGGCGCACGTCACTCTTGAGGCCATTGGCCTCGCTGACTGCTTTGCGGTAGACGATGTGCTTGGGCGTGATGAAGCGCCGCCGAAACCGCATCCAGGTGGCTTGTTGAAACTGGCCGAGGCCTGGAAAGTGCCGGCCAGTGAGATGGTGATGGTTGGCGATTACCGCTTTGACCTGGATTGCGGGCGAGCGGCGGGGGCGCGGACGGTGCTGGTGAACCTGCCGGATAATCCGTGGCCGGAGCTGACGGATTGGCATGCCCAGGATTGTGTCGAGTTGCGGCGGATGCTTCTGGCCTGAAACCTGTGTCGCCTGTAATTGCCCCATCGCTGGCAAGCCAGCTCCCACAGTATCTGCGTCGGATGCAATTCTGGACTCGCCTGAGAACCTGTGGGAGCTGGCTTGCCAGCGATGAGGCCGGTTCAGCCCCCACAAGACCTACTGTTCAAACAGAGCCTTTTGACCCTCCGCCGAAGTCAACATCCCATCACCGTTATGCCCGACTCCGGGCACTTCCACCAACCGCTGATTCACTCCTTCCGGATGGCGACGCAACAAATACCCAAAGTACAGTTTGCCGCGTATCAAGCGGTAAGCGCCTTGGGCCTCGGCCTCACAGCCTTTGTCCAGCGCCGGATGTTGCGGGTCGATGTCCTGCTGCCCAAGCAGATAAATCACCTCGCGCTTGATGTAACTGCTTTCAAGCTGCAACGGCGTTTGCCCACCGGCATACACCGGCATGTCTGACAGCCCGTACTTCCAGCGATTGAAACCCACGCACTTGGCGTGATCGAACGCCACCGGCCGCTGCTCGTTGAAATAAGCGTAGGAGGAAGGATTGGCCACGACGTAACGCAGGCGAATGTTGTTGGCTTTCAGCGCAGGCTGGTCCTTGGCGAGCAGGGCATAACGCTGCACCACCTGGCCGCCGCCGGAGTGGCCGAAAATCACGATCTGCTTCACGTCCGGAAACTGTTTGCGATCACTGACCCGGGCGACGATCGCGTCGAGGGCCGCGTAAGAACTCAACGGATTCGGCCCTGTGGATAACCCACCGCCCATCCATTCGTTGCCTTTCCAGCGCAACAATGTCGCGGGGAGCGAGTACAGGGCGACATCACTTTCATTGAGAAACTGCGGCGCGATCACCAGCGTGTGCGCGGTTTGCCCAGCCAGCTCGGCGGCACTCTCGGCGCTTTTGCGATAGGTCTCGGCGTTGCGCAAACGGCCATGAATGACGATCAGCACACGCTCGATTTTCTCTGGCGCCGGGCCGATGCCCACCGCCATTTCCCCGGCCTGCAGTTGCAAGCGGCCGGGACTGATCGCGTCGACGCCGGCCGCTTGTGCGGTGCTGCCAATGATCAGTAAAGCCAAAAGCCATTTATGCATTTACAGGTTTTTCGCCGCGAAGGTATCGCACTGGCCGACCTGGCCCTGCGCGAAGCCGGTTTTGAACCAGCGCACCCTTTGCGCCGACGTACCGTGGGTGAACGAGTCCGGTACCACACGGCCCTGACCCTGTTGCTGCAAACGATCATCACCGATAGCGTTGGCGGCGTTCAAGGCTTCTTCAATGTCGCCGGGCTCCAGCCAGTTCAGGCGCTTCTGCGCGTTGTAGGCCCAGACACCGGCCAGGCAATCGGCTTGCAGTTCCTGGCGCACCAGTAAGCCACCGTCACCTTCCATCTGCCGACCTTGCTGGCGGGCTGTCTGAATTTTCGCCGAGACACCGAGAAGCGTCTGCACATGGTGTCCGACTTCGTGAGCAATCACGTAGGCCTGAGCGAAATCGCCTGCGGCCTTGAAGCGTTGCGACATTTCCTGGAAGAACGCCATGTCCAGATAGACCTTCTGATCCGCCGGGCAGTAGAACGGCCCGGTGGCGGAGGTGGCCAGACCACAGGCGGAGTTGACCCGATTGCTGAACAGCACCAGGGTCGGGTCCTTATATTGCCGGCCGGCCTGCTGGAAAATCGAACCCCAGGTGTCCTCGGTGTCGCCGAGGATCGAGCGGACAAACTCGGCTTGCTCATCATTGGCGGGAGGGGCCTGACGGGTTTGCGAAGACGGCGCCGGTTGCTCGGACATTTGCCCCGTAAGCTGACCGAGAATTTGAAGAGGATCCTGGCCGGTGATCCAGCCGATGCCGACGATCAACAGGATCGCTCCAAGGCTCAGTCCCTTGCCGCCGCCAAACCGCATCCCGCCGCCGCCACCGCTATCATCGCCACGGGCATCGACGACGTTGTCACTGCGTCGGCCTTTTTTCCATAGCATGTGGGAATCCTCTATTTGTTGTGGTGATGAGTGTTGCTGGTGTGTGAGTGTGGCGCCAGTCCGGTCGTCCGTCTATTCGTACACTCGACTGGTCGACCGGTAAGAACCTGTAGTGCTCGGTGAATTCCATACAACAAAAGTTTTTTGTGAAAGGGCAGGCGGTTCCAGATTTCGATTTATGCTGCGAATATTTTAGAATCCACGAAATTTCACTGGGATCACACCATGGCCGGCAGTCAAATCGAACGGGTTTTCAGCGTGCTGGAACACCTCACCAGTGATCCGCGCGGGTTAGCGTTGCAAACCCTGGCCGAGCAGATCGACATCCCGAAAAGTGCAACACACCGCTTGCTCGCAGAGCTGACCCGGCTGGGTTATGTCCGACAAAACCCGGACACCCTGCGTTATCACCTGTCGACCAAATTGGTGGCGATGGGCTTTCGTTACCTGTCGAGCAGTGGTGCCGACATCGTGCAACCGGTGCTTGATCGCCTGGCTCAGGAAACCGGGGAGCTGGTGCGTCTGGGCGTCATCGAAAGTGATCGCCAGACCTGGATTGCCAAGTCCCAGGGGGCGCGCACCGGGCTGCGCTATGACCCGGACATGGGGCGTGATGCGCCGTTGTTCTATACGGCGTCCGGGCATGCGTGGCTGGCGAGCATGAGCGACGCCGAAGCGTTGTCGCTGGTTGAGCGTCAGGCCGCCGCAGTGCCAGCCGATCTCGGGCCGAATGCACCGCGTTCCAATATCGAATTGCTCGAGCGCCTGCGGCTGGCGCGCGAACAGGGCTATGCCTGTGTCGAAGAAAGTTCGGCCGTCGGGACATCGGCGATTGCTGCGGTGGTGCGTCATCCTGCCGAGGGGCGGGTAATTGGTGTGTTGAGCATTGCCGGGCCCAGTGCACGAATGCCGGGGGCGAGGCTGCACGAACTGGCGCCGTTGCTGCTGAAGTTTACTGAGGAGTTGTCTGCGGCGAGTCTGGCGTCCGAGTTGTTCGTCTAACCTGTTCGCTGAAGATTCGGTGGGCGCGGGCTCTACGAAAGAGCGAAATTGTGCGTTGATCGCACGTTTTTATGATTACGAGCTGTAAGAATCTGGAACCAGGTTCTAGATTGTTGCTTGAGGGCTTTCCTCGCTTCACTTTTCTTCAGAGATAATCGATGACCGTCAGCACCCCACTCTCCGGAGTCAATCAACCCTTCAAGGGGATTTTGCTGATTGTCGTGGCAACCTTCCTGTTTTCCAGCCATGACGCGCTGTCGAAGTACCTCTCGGGCTTCTATCCGATCGTGATGGTGGTGTGGGCGCGGTATGTGGTGCACACGTTGTTGATGGCGGGGATTTTCCTGCCGCAGTCCGGTCTGCGCGTCCTGCGCACAAAAAAGCCTTTGTGGCAGTTGCTCCGCGCACTTTGCCTGCTGGGCACCAGCCTGTTTTTCACCACGGCGCTGTTGTACATCCCGCTGGCAGAGGCCACGGCGGTGAACTTCCTGGCGCCGGTCTTGGTGACGGCGCTGTCGGTACCGTTGCTCAAGGAGCGGGTCACGCGGGGGCAGTGGATTGCGGTGATTTGCGGCTTTGTCGGCGTGCTGATTATTGTCCACCCCGGCGGTGAACTGTTTACGCCGGCCGTGTTGCTGCCGTTCTGCTCGGCACTTTTTTTCTGCTTCTATCAATTGCTGACGCGCAAGCTCGCAGCCATCGACAGCCCGACCACCAGCAACTTCTTTGCCGGGTTGTGCAACACGTTGGTGATGAGCGCGCTGGTGCCGTTCTTCTGGCAGGTGCCGACCTTGACTCACGCCGGGCTGATGCTGGCGCTGGGCACTTGCGGGATGACCGCGCATTTGTTTCTGACTCAGGCGTTCCGCCACGCTGCGCCGGCATTGTTGGCGCCGTTCGGTTATTGCCAGATTGTGTTTGCGGGATTGTTGGGCTGGCTGCTGTTCAATCACACGCCGAGTCTGTTGACGGTGATCGGCATTGCGGTGATCTGTTGCAGCGGCCTGGCGGCGGCGTGGCAGCAGAGCCGCCGCTGAAGCACCGCAACCCCCTGTAGGAGTGAGCCTGCTCGCGATGGCGGTCGGTCAGTCGATGACAATGTTGACTGATAAAAAGCCATCGCGAACAGGTTCACTCCTACAGGAGAGGCTGGTGTAGGCAAGGTTACTCGGCGACGGTTGGAATCTTGCGCGGCGCCATGAAGTACATCCAGGTCAGTGCGAGGAAGTACATCGCCGGAATCAGCGTGAACAACACCGTGTAGTTGTTGTTGGTGACCGTCAGGATATGGCCGACGATCTGAGTCATGAACATCCCGCCGATCGCTGCGCACATGCCGCCGAAACCAAATACCGTGCTCATCATGTGCTTGGGCGTGTAGTCCATCACCAGGCTCCAGATGTTCGCCGTCCATGCCTGATGCGCACCGATCGCCAGCGAGATGGCAGCCACTGCGACCCACAGATTGGCGGAACCTGCGGCCATGACCACGCCGATGATGCAGCAGGCAAACAGGAACATTGACAGCAGACGTGCCTTGATCGAGTTCATCCCGCGACCGATCAGGAACGACGACAGAATGCCGCCGCCCACGCTGCCGAAATCGGCGGTGACGTAGATGATGATCAGCGGGATGCCCATCTGGGTCACGTTGATGCCCAGGTTGTATTGCTGATTAAGGAACGGCGGCAGCCAGTACAGGTAGAACCAGAACACCGGCGCGGTCAGCGAGTAGGCGAGGGCGAAGGCCCAGGTACCGCGCATACGGAGGATTTTCGAGAAGGGTACGCGGGCTTGCTCCGGTTCGACCTCTTGCTGGATGTAATCCAGTTCCGATTGTTTGACGCTCGGATGATCTTCCGGGTTGAAGTACTTCAGTCCCCAGAACAACAGCCAGATGCCGCCCAGCGCCGACATGCACAGGAACGCGGCCTGCCAGCCCCACACATGCAGTACCAGAGGCAACAGCATCGGCGTGAACATCGCGCCGACGTTGGTCCCGGCGTTGAAGATGCCGGTGGCGACCGCACGTTCGCCGGCCGGGAACCACAGGCGCGTGGTTTTCACACAGGCCGGGTAGTTCGCCGCTTCGGTCAGGCCGAGGATAAAGCGGCAGACCATGAAGCCGACCGCCGAGGTCGCCAGACCGTGAGCGCCGGTCGCCAGGCTCCACAACAAGACTGCGCAGAAGAACACGCGTTTGACGCCGACCCGGTCGATCAACCGCCCTTGCAGCACGAAACCGATGGCGTATCCGACCTGAAACCAGAAATTGATGTTGGCGTAATCCATCGCCGTCCAGCTCATTTCCTTGGCGAGGATGGGCTGCATGACGCCGAGCGCGGCGCGGTCGATGTAGTTCAGAGTGGTGGCGAAAAACACCAGCGCCAGCATCCCCCATCGGGTTTTGCCGACCGCCATGGCGCCGCGGATCTTGTCGCCGATGCCACCCGTGGCAGTGCTCATGGCCGGAGCCATGCGGGAAGTCTGTGAAGGAATCATGTGTTCCACCCGTTTTTGGATTTTTTATTTGGTGTGCTTTTTTCTTGCACGCTGCGACCGGTGGTTCAGATCCGGACTCAATGTGCGGTCGATGTTGGGCAGTGGACAAAAAATCGTCAATTCGCCAAACCGCCATTGTGTTCGATAATCGCACGCAAAACTAACCGGGTAGTACACTTTAAATTGCTGCGCGAAGGGATGCAGCCAATAATTTCCCCCACGACAAAAACGATCCCCCGCCACACAGCGGCGTAGACCGGGAGTTGAAACATGCAGCGTTCCATTGCCACCGTTTCCTTGAGCGGCACCCTGCCGGAAAAGCTCGAAGCCATTGCCGCCGCCGGGTTCGACGGGGTGGAGATTTTCGAAAACGACCTCCTGTACTACGACGGCAGTCCGCGTGAAATTAAACAGATGTGCGCCGACCTCGGGATCGCCATCACTCTGTTTCAGCCATTCCGCGATTTCGAAGGCTGCCGCCGTGATCGTCTGGCGCGCAACCTTGAACGGGCCGAACGCAAGTTCGATCTGATGCAGGAACTTGGCACCGACCTCGTGCTGGTGTGCAGTAATGCGTCGGCCGACAGCGTTGGCGATCAGCAAATACTCGTCGATGATCTGCGTTTGCTGGCCGAACACGCGAGCGCCCGTGGCTTGCGTATTGGTTACGAAGCACTGGCCTGGGGTCGGCACGTGAACACTTATCAACAGGTCTGGGACATCGTGCGCCAAGCCGATCACCCAAGCCTTGGCGTGCTGCTCGACAGCTTTCATACCCTGTCGTTGAAGGGCGATCCGCGTGCGATTGCCGACATTCCCGGTGACAAGATTTTCTTCGTGCAAATGGCCGACGCACCGATTCTGGCCATGGACGTGCTGGAGTGGAGCCGGCATTTCCGCTGTTTCCCGGGGCAGGGCGAATTCGATCTGCCGGGGTTTCTCGCGCCGATCATCCAGAGTGGTTACACCGGGCCGCTGTCGCTGGAAATCTTCAACGACGGTTTCCGCGCCGCACCGCCACGGGCCAACGCTGCCGACGGCTTGCGCTCGCTGTTGTACCTGGAGGAGAAAACCCGGCAACGCCTGGAGCAGGAAGCAACGCCTGTCGCCAACCGCGAAATCCTCTTTGAAACACCGAAGGCCAGCGAATACAACGGCATCGAGTTTCTCGAGTTCGCCGTCGATGAAAGCCTCGGCGCCAAACTGTCGAATTGGCTGGAGCGCCTCGGTTTCGTCAAGGCCGGGCAGCACCGCTCCAAGAGTGTGAGCCTGCTGCGCCAGGGCGATATCAACCTGATCCTCAACTCCGAGCCGTATTCGTTTGCACACAGCTTTTTTGAAGCCCATGGCCCATCGCTGTGCGCGACTGCCGTACGGGTCAACGATAGCGCCAGCGCACTGGCGCGTGCCGTGGCTTATAAAGGCCAACCCTATCGCGGACTGGTCGGCCCCAATGAACTGGAGCTAGCGGCCGTACGTGCGCCGGATGGCAGCCTGATTTATCTGGTGGATGAAGAGGCCGATGTCTACGGCACCGATTTCAATCTGCTCTCAGGCGCGGTAGCCCGTGGTGGTCTCAAGCGCATCGACCACATGGCCATGGCGCTGCCGGCGGACAGCCTCGACAGTTGGGTGTTGTTCTACAAGAGCCTGCTCGATTTCGAGGCCGACGACGAAGTGGTGCTGCCCGACCCGTACGGTCTAGTGAAAAGCCGAGCTTTGCGCAGCCGCGACAGCTCGATCCGCTTGCCGCTGAACATCTCCGAGAACCGCAATACTGCGATTTCTCACGCACTGTCGAGTTATCGCGGCTCCGGAGTGCATCACATTGCCTTCGATTGTGAAGACATCTTCGCCGAGGTCAGGCGCGCCAAAGAGGCTGGCGTGCCGCTGCTGGATATCCCGCTGAACTATTACGACGATTTGGCGGCACGCTTCGATTTCGATGACGAATTCCTCAGCGAATTGGCGTATTACAACGTGCTCTATGACCGTGATGCCCAGGGCGGCGAGCTGTTTCATGTGTACACCGAGCCGTTCGAAGGACGCTTCTTCTTCGAGATCATCCAGCGCAAAAACGGTTATGCCGGTTACGGCGCGGCGAACGTCGCGGTACGTCTGGCGGCGATGGCTAAATCTCGCAGTGGCGCGGTACGCCAGGCGAAGTTGTAGGAAATTCGTAAACGCGGGATTAAACACGGGCCGCGCAGCTTCCTTCACTGTGCTGCGCGGCCCATAATCGCCAGCCTGTGCAGTGATGGCCGTGAGCCCGCAATGACAATGACATCAGAACTCCCCGCAGCCCCCGTCGTACCCGCCGTAGAGCCGCGCAAGAGTCGCAAGAACAATCCGGAAAAGACCCGCGAGAACATCCTGCAGGAGGCGATCGTCGAGTTCGTCCAGCAAGGATTGTCGGGCGCCCGCGTCGACGCGATCGCCGAACGCATCCACACCTCCAAGCGCATGATCTATTACTACTTCGGCAGCAAGGAGCAGTTGTACGTCGAAGTGCTGGAGAAGCTTTACGGCGACATTCGCACCACGGAAAACCGTCTGCACCTGGCTGAGCTGCCGCCGGTGGTGGCGATTCGGCGACTGGTGGAGTTCACCTTCGATCATCACGACCGTAACGTCGATTTCGTGCGGATCGTCTGCATCGAGAACATCCACAATGCCGAATTCGTGAAGCGTTCCGATGCGATCAAGGCGATGAACAACACCATCCTCGATTCACTCGGCGAGATCCTCCGTCGGGGCGCCGAGGAGGGCGTTTTCCGCAGTGGGCTCGATGCGCTTGATGTGCATCTGCTGATCAGCTCGTTCTGCTTCTATCGTGTGTCGAACCGCCACACGTTCAGTGAGATTTTTCAGATCGATCTGCCGGACGAAAGCATCAAGCAGCGCCACCGCGAGATGATTTGCGAGTCGGTGTTGCGGTATCTGCAAGCCTGACGCCACCCCTTGTGGGAGCGAGCAAGCCCGCTGCCACAAGGGAATGAGTTCAGCCCTTCATGCTTTGAAAATGCGCCAGCATCCGCTGCGCATCCGGCACCACGCCGCTGAACAATTCAAACGCCTTCACCGCCTGAAACACCGCCATGTTGCCACCATCCAATGTGCGGCAACCCAATGCGCGGGCATTGCGCAGCAGTTCGGTTTCCAGCGGGAAGTACACGATCTCCGCCACCCACAATGCCTTGCGCAGCAACTCGACCGGCACCGGCATGCCCGGCAGTTTGGCCATGCCCATCGGCGTAGTGTTCACCAGGCCGTCGGCCTGATTCATTGCACTCGGCAAATCATGCCCGGCCACTGCGCGACCAAAACCGAAATGTTGATTGAGATTGTTCGCCAGGCTTTCGGCGCGATCCGTGTCGACGTCGAAAATACTCAGTTGCTGTACGCCTTCGCTCAACAGCGCGTGGGCCACAGCCGCACCGGCACCGCCAGCGCCCATCTGGACCACGCGCTCACGGGCAACGTCATTCAAGCCACGGCGAAAGCCCTCTGCAAAACCCAGGCAGTCGGTATTGTGGCCGACACGTTTTCCATCCTTCAGCACCACGGTATTGACCGCGCCGATGCCACGGGCTTCGGGCGACAGTTCGTCGAGCAGCGGGATGATCGCCTGTTTGCATGGGAAGGTGATGTTCAGGCCGGTGTAGTTCATTCGCTCGGCCGCCAGCAGCAAGTCGGGCAGGGCGGTGATGTCCATGCGCAGTTGATCGAGGTCGATCAGGCGATACAGGTAACGCATACCCTGCGCATCGCCCTCATGTTCATGCAGCGAGGGTGTGCGCGAGGCTTGAATGCCGGCGCCGATCAGTCCGGCCAGTATTACCGGTTTGCGGCTCATGCTGCGCGCCCCTTCAGCCGTTGGCTGAAATGTTCCAGGGCCAGGCGATAGCCATGACTGCCGAAGCCGCACATCACTGCAATGGCGATGGCCGAGACGAACGAATGATGCCGGAACGGCTCACGCGCATGGACGTTGGACAGATGTACTTCGATCACCGGCAACTCACTGGCAACCAACGCGTCGCGGATCGCCACCGAGGTGTGTGTCCACGCCGCCGGATTGATCACGATCCCGGCACAACGCCCGCGTGCGGCGTGAATCCAGTCGAGCAGCTCGCCTTCGTGATTGGTTTGGCGAAACTCCACGGCCAGACCGAATTCTTCGGCAGCGCGGCCGCACAAAGCCGAGATGTCAGCCAGGGTTTCGTGACCGTAAGTCGCCGGTTCACGGGTGCCGAGCAAATTCAGGTTCGGGCCGTTGAGCACCAGAACGATAGGGGGCATGAGGGGTAACTCCACTTATTGTTTTTGGCTTGGGCCGAGGGTTTCAGCCTGTGGAGGTAAAATGTACTAGATGGTTACATCGGTCAATTGAACGAAGATTACCTCGGCGTGTTCTGTTCGGTGATCGCACAAGCAATTTTCAGATTGTTTTTTGATCAAGATGTAACGACAGCTTTGCTTACGTTTTTTGCTGAAGATTGGACAACTTCTCGCCTGCTCCGACGCTAGCCTCAAAGTGGTGAGGCGAAACCTATGCTCGTTCACCAGTCGTCGGATTTGAAAGGAATATCAAATCCTGAAAGTTATTAACCTAACGGATGGGTTAGCATGAAGGTGTGCAGCTACAAAGGATTGTCGATTGTCATCATGCTGCGAGATGAGCATTGCCCGCCGCACGTTCATGTGAACGCGGGTAGTTGGAGTGCCCGGTTACAGTTCAGTTTCTGGCACAACGATATTGAGCTTTGGGATGTCGTTCCGCTCTCTCGTCGGCCACCGTTGGCCGTGCTGGAAGGCTTGTGTCGATCCCTTGAACAGCCCGCTCATCTACGACGGGCACGGGGGATCTGGTGGTCAAGATTGCAAACAGTCTGTCTCGACAATCAGTTGTGGGATAGCCAATCAAACGAAGTGTTGACGATGCGACTTGTCACCGACACGACGTACAGAGTGGGTTCAGCGCGTTATGAGCCAGAAGAGGACAAGACCCTTCTGACGTTGATAGGCGCATTGGAGGGAGTCGAAATCGAATTATGACAATCATCAAGGCAAAGCCGTCCGCACGTCTGCCGCTGACGGAGGAAATGATCGATACCGCCATCCAGCGCGGGGAAGCACGACGAGCGAACAGTTTGCAGGTTGTCTCTGTAACCTTTGAAAATCCGTCCCTGGTCATCCGTTTTGAAGACGGTAGCGGCGTATTGCTACCGGTGGATCGCTATGCGGAGTTCGACGGATTCGATGCACAGGATTATGAGAACCTGAGAGTTGATTTCGCCGGTACTGCGCTATGCCACGAAGGCAAGGATCTCGACGTTTCCATTGCCGGAATGATTTCGGCGAATCCATCATTGATGTTGATGGCCGCCTCGGTAGTGGCTTCGCGCAATGGTCGTCAGAGCAGTGCTGCAAAGTCTGCCGCCGCACGGGCGAATGGCAAAAAGGGTGGGCGCCCACGCAAAGCCGATCCCGTGTTGTAAGCACCCACAAAAAAGCCGTCAATCACGACGGCTTTTTCGTCTACGGCCTCTGCACTCAGCGTCGGGTCAGCAACACACCCGATTCCATGTGATGCGTCCACGGGAACTGATCGAACAATGCGCAACGGGTGATGCGGTGCGTATCGTGCAATTGGGCGATGTTGGCCGCCAGGGTTTCCGGGTTGCAGGAGATGTACAGGATGTTGTCGAAGCGCCGGGTCAGCTCGCAGGTGTCCGGGTCCATGCCGGCGCGCGGCGGGTCGACGAACACGCTGCCGAACTCGTAGCTCTTCAGGTCGATGCCGTGCAGGCGACGGAACGGACGCACTTCGTTGAGCGCTTCGGTCAGCTCTTCGGCGGACAAACGCACCAGCGTGACGTTATCCACAGCGTTTTCGCTGAGGTTGCTCAATGCGGCATTAACCGAGGTCTTGCTGATCTCGGTGGCCAGCACTTTGCGCACGCGGGTGGCGAGCGGCAGGGTGAAGTTGCCGTTGCCGCAGTACAGCTCCAGCAGATCGTCAGGGCGATCGCCCAGTGCTTCGTAAGCCCAGTTCAACATCTTCTGGTTCACGGTGCCGTTGGGCTGGGTGAACGCGCCTTCCGGCTGGCGGTAGCTGAAGGTGCGACCGCCGACTTCGAGCTTCTCGACCACGTAATCAAGGCCGAGCACTTCGCGTTTGCCCTTCGAGCGCCCGATGATGCTGACGCCGAGATCCGCCGCAAGCTTCGTCGCCGCTGCATGCCAGTGCTCGTCCAGCGGGCGGTGATAGCACAGGGTGATCATCGCATCGCCGGCCAGCGTGGTCAGAAACTCGACCTGAAACAGCTTGTGGCTAAGCGCCGAACTGGCTTGCCACGCTGCCTTGAGCTGCGGCATCAGTTGATTGATGCGCAGGCTGGCAATCGGAAATTCTTCGATGAGGATCGGCGTGCGTTTGTCGTCCTGCGAGAACATCGCGTAATGCCGCTCGCCGGCCTCGCGCCACAGGCGGAATTCGGCACGCAGACGGAAGTTCTGCAGCGGCGAGTCGAACACGGTCGGCTCTGGCGCATCGAACGGGGCCAGCAGGTCACGCAAACGCGTGACCTTGTCTTCTAGCTGTGCGGCGTAGGCCTGGGAATCGAAAGTCATGCGTTGAACCAACCCAACTTGATCACAAACAGAATCGACAGGATCACCAGCGCCGGGTTCAGCTCACGGGCGCGGCCCGACAGCAACTTGATCACGGTCCAGGAGATGAAACCGAACGCGATGCCGTTGGCGATCGAATACGTGAACGGCATGGCCAGCGCGGTGACCACGACCGGTGCGGCGACGGTGATGTCGTCCCATTCTATTTCTGCCAGGCCCGACATCATCAATACAGCGACGAACAGCAACGCCGGTGCGGTGGCGAAAGCCGGAACGCTGGCCGCCAGTGGCGAGAAGAACAACGCCAGCAGGAACAGAATCGCCACGACAACAGCGGTCAGCCCGGTACGGCCGCCAGCACTCACGCCGGCAGCGGATTCGATGTAGCTGGTGGTGGTCGAGGTGCCCAGCAGCGAACCGGCCATGGCGGCCGTGCTGTCGGCGATCAGGGCGCGCCCCATTTTCGGCATGTGGCCATCTTTGCCCATCAGGCCGGCGCGCTTGGCAACGCCGATCAGGGTGCCGGAGTTGTCGAACAGGTCGACGAACAGGAAAGCGAAGATCACGCTGACCAGACCGATGTCCAGCGCGCCTTTGATGTCCAGTTGCAGGAATGTCGGGGCCAGCGAAGGTGGCATCGAGGTCACGCCATTGAACGGCGTAAAGCCGAAGGCGATGGACGTGATCGTCACCGCCAGAATGCCGATCAGCACTGCACCGCGCACTTTCAGCGCTTCGAGGGCGACGATCAGGGCGAAACCGAGGGTGGCGAGGATCGGTGCCGGCGCTTTCAGGTCACCGAGGCCGACCATGGTCGCCGGGTTGCTCACCACGATGTCGGCGTTGTGCAGGGCGATCAGCGCCAGGAACAGGCCGATACCGGCGGCAATCGCCGAGCGCAGCGGCAACGGGATGCTGTTGATGATCCATTCACGGATGCGGAAGATCGACAGCAGGAAGAAGCATACGGCCGAGATGAACACCGCGCCCAGCGCCACTTGCCAGGTGTGGCCCATGTGCAGCACGACGGTATAAGTGAAGAAGGCGTTCAGGCCCATGCCCGGAGCGAGGGCGATCGGGTAGTTGGCGATCAGGCCCATGACCGTGGAGCCGATGGCGGCTGCCAGACAGGTGGCGACGAACACCGCGCCCTTGTCCATGCCGGTCTCGCCGAGAATGCTCGGGTTGACGAACAGAATGTAGGCCATGGCCAGGAAAGTCGTGATGCCCGCGAGAATCTCGGTGCGCACGTTGGTGTTATGTGCCTTGAGTTGAAACAGCCTTTCCAGCATGTCTGCTCCCCGTGGCGCGCGTGGCGCCGTGAATGTATCGACCTCAACAGCAAAGCACAGACCGTCGCAAGCGCCTGGAAAATTGTGGTGGGCCGGAAAAAGCCGCGCATCATACCAGCAGCGTGAGGAATATGGCGGTTGTTGGTGTCGATCGTCGTCGAAGTTTTGCACTGCGGCCAACTGCGCCATACTGCGCGCAGTTTTTTTCAGGATGGGCAACGCATGAGCAAGCGCTGGATGACGGCTTTCGGATTGATCGCAGGGCTGATGACGGGAGCCTCTGCTGCGTTCGCGGCATCGGCGCCACCATTGACCGAGGTGAAGGTGATCAAGGTGCAATCGTCGGCCTGTGGCCTGGAAGACATTGCTGATAACCAGGCGCAAACCCAGTGCAATCACAGCGGACCGAGCATCAAGGTCTACGTGCTGGAAGTCGGCTATGGCCAGAGCCAGCCGCACGCCACGCTGGACGGCTTCGAAGTGAATGGCACGCGCTCCCCGGTGTGCGCCTTCGATAACGGCAACCTGACCGAATGCACACCCGGCAGCAAAACCGTTGGCTCCCTCTATACCTTCGATATGGCAGGCAAGCAGGAAGGGACTTTCAGCTTCAGCAACACCTCGATCAACGCCCCGCGCAACACCCTGTCGACGCAGCTTTACATCAAGTAACGGCTGCACCCGAACGGTCGCGGGCAAAGCTGACTACGCTTTAAAGATCAACCAGCGGAAATCGCCCATGACCTTTAGAGCCCTGATTACCCTCGCCGAGGGCATCGATGATCTGCAAAGCGTGACCCTGATCGATGTGTTGCGCCGCGCCGGCATCGAAGTGGTGGCGGCGAGTATTGAAGGACGCCGCATGCTGACCTGCGCACGCGGTACTCGCTTGACCGCCGACGGCATGCTGGTCGATGTGCTGGCGCAAACCTTCGACCTGATCGTCCTGCCCGGCGGGGCTGTCGGTTCACAACACCTGGCGGCGCATCAACCTCTGCAGCAACTGCTCAAGGACCAGGCCAGCGCCGGACGCCTGTTCGCCGCCATCGCCGAAGCCCCCGCGCTCGCCCTGCAAACCTTCGGCGTATTGCGCCAGCGGCGCATGACCTGCCTGCCGAGTGCCAGCCATCAACTCTCCGGTTGTACGTTTGTTGATCAACCGGTGGTGGTCGACGGCAACTGCATCACCGCCCAAGGCTCAGGCGCCGCACTGGCGTTTGCGCTGGCGCTGGTGGAGCAACTTGGCGGCAAGGCCTTGCGGGCGAAAGTGGCGGGGGAGTTGCTGGTTTGAAGGGTTCAGGCGTGCGCGGCGATAGGTTCAATCGCCGGTTGCTCCCGATGTTCCGCTTGCCACAGATCGTAGTCGGTTTGAACACCTAACCAAACGCGTGCCTTGCCTATGCCTGCTCGCTCCAGCCGCACGGCCAGATCCGGGCTGATCGGCGCATGCCCATGCAATACACGGGAAAGATGCGGGCGAGCGAAGCCGAGGTGCCGTGCCAGTTCGGTCACGCTGATGCCAAGCTCGGGCAAGACATCCAGCAGCAGTGTTTCACCGGGGTGTGGCGGGTTGTGCATGGGCATGAGCCTGCCTCCTGTCAGTGGTAGTCCAGATAATCGACCAGTTCGATGTCCGAACCGACAAAACGAAAGATAACCCGCCAGTTGCCTGAAACACTGAGCGACCAGTATGTCGACAGCTCCCCCTTCAGTGGATGCAAACGCCAGCCTGGAAGATCAAGATCTGCGGGGAGCGCTGCGCGATCCATGAATTGCAGCATGCGCGCTAACCGTTTTGCGTGATCGGCGCGAATTCCGCGAGTCGAACCTGTTTCATAGAAGCCACGAAGGCCTTTGTGCTGAAAGGATTTGATCATGCCAGCGAGTGTAAGGCGATACATTACACTCGATGCGGTATCTATGTACCGCACCTTTTCGATTAATTTGTGTTGGTGTGCTGTATCGGTAAACGAAAACTAAGCCTTCGCCTCTTCGACCAACTCTGTCATTCGGTCTCGTCTGGCCAGCGTCGGGAACAACTTGATCCACGTTCCCGTCACCACCAGCGTACCGATGCCGCCCATGACCACCGCCGGTACGGTGCCGAACCAGTGAGCGGTGAGGCCGGATTCGAATTCGCCCAACTGGTTCGAGGCGCCGATGAACAAGCCGTTGACCGCGCTGACCCGGCCGCGCATTTCGTCAGGGGTTTCCAGTTGTACGAAGGAGGCGCGGATCACCATGCTGATCATGTCCGCCGCGCCGAGCACCACCAGCACCGCCAGCGAGAACCAGAACGAGGTCGACAGGCCGAAGGCAATCGTTGCGACGCCAAAGATGCCGACTGCGGTGAACATCACCCGGCCGACGTTGCGCTCCACGGCAAACCGCGCCAGAAACAGTGACATTCCCAATGCACCCACTGCCGGTGCCGAACGCAGCAGGCCCAGGCCCCACGGGCCCGTCAGCAGAATGTCTTTGGCGAATACCGGCAGCAGCGCGGTGGCGCCACCGAGCAGCACCGCGAACAGGTCCAGCGAAATCGCGCCGAGGATGTCTGGACGGCTGCGAATGAAGCGGATGCCCGCCAGTAACGAATTTAGCGTGGCTTTGCCTTTGTTCAAAGGTGTCTGACGCGCCGGCAGGTTGAGCATCAGCGAGCAGGCAATCACATAGAGAAGCACCGTCGGGCCATAGACCCAGACGCTGCCGAATGCGTAAAGCAACCCGCCGATGGCTGGCGCCACGATGGTCGCCGATTGTTGTGCCGATTGCGCTGCCGCGACAGCTCGCGGGAACAGCGCAGTGGGCACAATGCTTGGCAGCAGCGCTTGAGTGGTGGGCATTTCAAACGAACGCGCCGCGCCGAGCAGGAAGGCGAGGATGAAGATCATTTCCCGGGTGACGTGATCGGTGGCGCTGCCAATGGCCAGGGCCAGGGCGATCAATGCCTGCAATGACTGACAGATTGCTGCGACTTTGCGTCGGTCGTAGCGGTCGGCGACATGCCCGGTGTGCAGCATGAACAGCACACGCGGGGCGAATTCCACCAAGCCGACCAGACCCAGGTCGAGCACGTTGCCGGTCAGTTGGTAGAGGTTCCAGCCAATCGCCACGGTGAGCATCTGAAATCCGCTGGCGGTGAAGATCCGGGCGAACCAGAACGCAAGGAAGGGGCGATGGTGACGTAACAGCAAAGGCTCTTGGCTGGGCATCTGAAGGCAGGTCTGGCTCGGGGGAGAATCGCGAGGTTATCACCAGTCTGTAACAGGAAGTTGCTATGACAAAAAATTTAGTTAGCCAGACATCGATTTTCCCTGCCTGTGAGATTTCCCTTGTGGTGAGGGGATTTATCCCCGATGGGCCGCGAAGCGGCCCCGATAGCATTCAACTCAGCTCTTTCAGATGAATAACGGGGTCGGATTTGCGACTGCTGCGCAGCCGATCGGGGATGAATTCCCTTGCCACAGGGGACTTCATTCATCTGACAAATGTATTTCAGAGCCTTGCAGCTGCAATGAGGCAACTTGTCACGCGGCAAACGACCACGCGGTTCTTCGTCGCAAATGGGACTACTCTTTCAACGTTGCTTGATCCAGATCAAGACCCCAGAAGGAATTGATCCGGTGGCCCGTTGGCCAGACTCCCTGCGTTGCGATGGTTGTTTAAAAAGAACGAATCAGAATTCGCCGCACTCCATATCCGTGGGGGCAGTGGGTGCAGGCCTCCGGGCCCGCAACCGGTATTACCTGACAGAGGAAGCCATATGTTCGGTTTAGAGGCACTCGATCTCGCCCGAATTCAGTTCGCGTTCACCATCTCGTTCCACATCCTGTTCCCGGCCATCACCATCGGTCTGGCGAGTTACCTTGCGGTACTCGAAGGCCTGTGGCTGAAAACCCTTAATGACACCTACCGTGACCTCTACCACTTCTGGTCGAAGATCTTCGCCGTCAACTTCGGCATGGGCGTGGTGTCCGGGTTGGTCATGGCCTATCAGTTCGGCACCAACTGGAGCCGATTCTCGGACTTCGCCGGTTCTGTCACCGGGCCTTTGCTGACCTATGAAGTGCTCACGGCGTTCTTCCTCGAGGCCGGTTTCCTTGGGGTCATGCTGTTTGGCTGGAACAAGGTCGGGCGCGGCCTGCACTTTTTCTCCACGGTGATGGTGGCCATCGGCACGCTGATTTCGACCTTCTGGATTCTCGCCTCCAACAGCTGGATGCAAACCCCGCAGGGCTTCGAGATCATCAACGGCCAAGTGATTCCGACCGACTGGCTGGCGATCATCTTCAACCCGTCGTTCCCCTATCGTCTGATGCACATGGCGACTGCAGCGTTTGTCGCCACGGCGTTCTTCGTCGGCTCGTCAGCGGCCTGGCACCTGCTGCGCGGCAAGGACAACCCGGCGATCCGCACCATGCTGTCGATGGCGATGTGGATGGCGTTGATTGTCGCGCCGATTCAAGCCGTCATCGGTGACTTCCACGGCCTCAATACCCTCGAGCATCAACCGGCGAAAATCGCCGCGATCGAAGGCCACTGGGAAAACAAGGGCGACGAGGCGACGCCGCTGATCCTGTTCGGCTGGCCGGACATGAAAGAGGAAAGAACCAAATTCGCCGTGGAAATTCCGTATCTCGGCAGCCTGATCCTGACCCACTCACTGGACAAGCAGGTACCGGCGCTCAAGGAGTTTCCGCCAGAAGACAGGCCGAATTCGACCATCGTGTTCTGGTCGTTCCGGATCATGGTCGGCCTCGGTTTCCTGATGATCTTCACCGGTCTGTGGAGTTTGTGGCTGCGTAAACGCGACACCCTCTACACCTCGCGTCCGTTCCTGTACCTGGCGCTGTGGATGGGGCCGTCCGGCCTGATCGCGATTCTTGCCGGCTGGTTCACCACGGAAATCGGTCGTCAGCCGTGGGTGGTCTACGGGTTGATGCGTACAGCGGATGCTTCCTCCAACCACAGTTTCATGCAGATGAGCATCACCCTGATCATGTTTGTAGTGGTGTATTTCGCCCTGTTCGGTGCGGGCCTCGGTTACATGATGCGTCTGGTGCGCAAAGGGCCGAAGATCAGCGAAGGCGCAGAAACGCCGGAAGGTGGCCCGGGCAAAAAACGCACGCCGGCCCGTCCGTTGTCCGCTGCCGACGATTCGGCCGATGCCGACCACGGCGACGACGTCACCCTGACCAAGGAGATTTGACTCATGGGTATTGATCTTCCGCTGATCTGGGCCGTGATCATCATCTTCGGCATCATGATGTACGTGGTCATGGACGGCTTCGACCTGGGAATCGGGATTCTCTTCCCGTTCATCCCGGGCAAGGTTGACCGTGACGTAATGATGAACACCGTCGCCCCGGTCTGGGACGGCAATGAAACGTGGCTGGTACTCGGCGGCGCGGCCTTGTTCGGTGCGTTCCCACTGGCGTATTCGGTGGTGCTGTCGGCGTTGTACCTGCCGCTGATCTTCATGCTGATCGGTTTGATTTTCCGTGGCGTGGCATTCGAGTTCCGCTTCAAGGCCAAGGACGACAAGCGTCACCTGTGGGACAAGGCGTTTATCGGCGGTTCGGTGGCCGCAACGTTCTTCCAGGGCGTGGCCCTAGGTGCGTTCATCGACGGTTTGCCGGTGGTCAATCGGCAGTACGCCGGTGGCTCGCTGGACTGGCTGACTCCGTTCACCCTGTTCTGCGGCGCTGCGCTAGTGGTGGCGTATGCCTTGCTCGGCTGTACCTGGCTGATCATGAAGACCGAAGGCAAGTTGCAAGAGCAGATGCACAATCTGGCGCGGCCCTTGGCCTTTGTGCTGCTGGCGGTGATCGGTGTGGTCAGCCTGTGGACCCCGCTGGCGCACCCGGAAATCGCCACACGCTGGTTCAGCATGCCGAATCTGTTCTGGTTCATGCCGGTGCCGATTCTGGTATTGGTGACGATGTATGGCCTGATTCGCGCCGTCGCGCGCAATGCCAACTACATGCCGTTCCTGTTGACCCTGGTGCTGATTTTCCTCGGCTACAGCGGTCTGGGCATCAGTCTGTGGCCGAACATCGTGCCGCCGTCGATCTCGATCTGGGACGCTGCCGCGCCGCCGCAAAGCCAGGGCTTCATGCTGGTGGGCACGTTATTCATCATTCCGTTCATCCTGGGTTACACCTTCTGGAGCTACTACGTGTTCCGCGGCAAGGTCACCCATGAAGACGGTTATCACTGAACCTGTGGCAGCGGGCTTGCTCCGGGCGGCGTTCCGACGATGACGTCGGCTGCGACGCCCGCTCTGAATGAGGATCGAAACAATGACCGGCAAACATTCCCTGCACGACATTGAAGAAGCCGAAAAAAAACCGCTGTGGCAGCGGCTCGGCTGGTTGGCGTTGATCTGGGCAGGCAGTGTCGGCGTGCTGTTTATCGCCGCCAGCCTGATGCGCATGTTCATGAATGCGGCAGGCTTGACCACTCATTGAATCACCCCGTCCCCGGCGCCTTCGGGTACGGATTTGAAACCCTCCGCATGGAGGGTTTTTTTTGCCCGCAGGTTACTTGCGCGCTTTGAGCACCACGAATTTCGGGGTGGCCGCCACTTGCTCGACGCCCCGGAACAGCCGAGCCAGTTTGCTGTGATAACCCAGATGACGGTTGCCGACGATATACAACGCACCGCCTACCACCAGCGCTTCGCGTGCCTGCTGGAACATGCGCCAGGCCAGGAAATCGCCGACCACTTGCTGTTGATGGAACGGCGGATTGCACAGCACCACGTCCAGCGATTGCGGTTCCTGACCGGCCAGACCATCCCCGGCACGCACAATCACTTCGCGATCACCGAGCGCGGCACGCCAGTTTTCAGCAGCCGATTGCACGGCCATGAATGATTCGTCGACCAGCGTGTACTGCGCATCCGGATTTTGCAGGGCGCTGGCAATCGCCAGTACACCATTGCCGCAGCCCAGGTCGGCGACTCGTGCGCCGCCAAGATTCTTCGGTAAATGCGGGAGAAAGGCGCGGGTGCCGATGTCCAGTCCCTCGCGGCAGAACACATTGGCGTGGTTGAGCAGTTCGATGGCTGGCGTGTCGAGGCGATAGCGGGTCGGGTAGGGCGACACCGCCGCGGCTTTCGCCTCTGGGGTGGCAATCAGCAAGCGGGCTTTTTTCACCGCCAGTGAGGCCTGAACCGGACCGATATAGCGCTCCAGCAGATCGCCAGCGGCGCGCGGTAAATGCTTGATCATCGCCGCCGCAATCACTTCAGCGCCGGGCGCCAACTGCCCTTGCAGCCGAATCAGTTGTTCTTCCAGCAAAGCGAGGGTTTTCGGAACGCGGATCAGTACGCGGTCGAACGGCCCGAGCAACGGCTCGCTGGCCGGGATCCCGCGAATGGCGTCGAATGCCTGGCCATTGCGCAGCAGGTTTTTTTCCAGCCCCTGAAAGCCCAGAAACGAATCGCCGCTGCTGGTGACGTCAACCTTGCCCAGCAAACTGGCGGCCAGCGCACCGAAGCTGTCGTTGAGCACCAATACCCGCGTGTCGGTCGTCGGTTGCTGCGCAGCCAGATGATTGAGCAGGTATTCGTCGGCGGCATCGAAAGCTTGCAGCGGTTCGTTCTGCTGTTCGGGCTGGCGGATCAGGTCGAGTTGGGCAAAGGGCGTATCGAGCAAAGGCATGGGACGGGGACTCAGGGTAATCGACGGGTGTCCCGCAGCCTTGGTGTTGTGCGGCGGAACCGACCGAGTGGACTGCGGCGCGGGGAAATCACGCCATCACTCAGGAAGGCCACAAATGGTACTTTTTTTTTCAGCGAAATACCCGCAGGTTTTCAGGCGTCAACCAAGACATCGGTCAGATGATTCCGGCTCTGGCAGCCGCGATGACGGCGGAAATCTTGTTGCAGACGTTGAGCTTCTCGATCACGTTTTGCACGTGGTAGTTCACGGTGCGTTCGCTCAGGCTGAGGATCTTGGAGATCTCATAGGCCGTCTTTCCGCCGGCGGACAATTGCATGATTTCCAGTTCTCGTGACGAAAGTTTTGGCTGCCGGGGTTTGGCAGGTTGCTTGGGTAAGGTCCGGGCGAACAATTCGCTGAGGTGGCTGGCGGCGTAAAAGATGTAGCCAAAATGCTCATACAACTCCAGGGGGCTGATCGGGCAATGCCTGCGTGCGAGGCTGAGAATGCAGCACAAGCCGCTTTCCTCGTGGTGGAACGATTGCGACCAGCCATGTTGCAGACCCTGTTGCTTCAAGCCTTGCCATAGTTGTGGGGCATTTGAGAATGCCTTTTCATTCCAGACGATGGGGATCATTGAATGATTGCAGTGTGCTATTACGGGATCAATTTGATTGAAGTTGTCTTTTTCATATTTTTGATTCCAGTCTTGAGGGTAGTTGTTGATTTGCAAGGCGTTTAATTGCGTGACCTGCCGGGGCGAAGTAACCGATATCGCACAAAAGTTAAAACCCAGATTTTCGGCAAATCTGAGCAATATCGGATATGCCGAATCTATACCTTTGGCGAAAGTCAGTTGCTTTAACTGCGACTCCTTCCACGTTTCCATTACCAAAGCTCCATGCGATAACTGGGGTGCTTTTTTGGATCCAACCGGATCCGCACGCCAACGAGTGTAGGACCTTCCCTACGCATTGTTTTGATTTTTTTGCACTTGAATGGAGTAAAAACTGAATAACTAGTTCTTAAGTACATATTGTTTTATATGGGGTGTGACATCTTTTACAAAGTTTTACTTATTAGTCATAAATGTCATGGTTTTGTACAGGATTTACAAGCACGAAATACGTGCTGAATGCCATTACAAATCGGTGGTATTTAAGCGCGTGGCTTTGCGGGAAACTGGTGGCAACCGTTGAATGGAGTGCCCTATGACAGCCAGTACAGAGAAGTTCACCCGGCAGACCCTCGTGGCCATACAACCCTTGACCCCCAGTCTGTTCACCTTGCGTACAACCCGCGACGCGGGATTTCGTTTTCGGGCGGGTCAGTTCGCTCGACTCGGCGTGACCAGGGCCGATGGCAGCACCGTGTGGCGTGCCTACTCCATGGTGTCATCTCCCTTCGATGAGTTTCTTGAGTTCTTTTCCATTGTGGTGCCCGGGGGCGAGTTCACCAGTGAGCTGAGTCGGCTTGAGGTTGGCGACTCGCTGCTGGTCGATCGCCAGGCGTTCGGCTATCTGACCCTTGATCGTTTCGTCGACGGTCGCGATTTATGGCTATTGTCCACAGGCACAGGGGTGGCGCCTTTCCTGTCGATCCTGCAGGACTTCGAGGTGTGGGAGAAATTCCAGCGCATCATCCTTGTGTACAGCGTCAGAGAGGCGCGCGAACTTGCCTACCAGACACTGATCGCCGAACTGGCGCAGCGTGATTACCTCGCCGAGCACATTCACAAACTGCAGTTCATTGCCACTGTCACCCGCGAGCAACACCCGGATGCGCTGCATGGCCGAATCACCACGCTGATCGAGAACGGTGAATTGGAGCGTGCTGCAGGCGTTGAGCTGACTGCCGAACACTCGCGGGTCATGTTGTGCGGTAACCCGCAAATGATCGACGACACTCGCGCGCTGTTGAAAAAGCGCCACATGAGCCTCAGCCTGACCCGCAGGCCTGGCCAGGTCGCGGTAGAAAACTACTGGTAAACAAACGGCGCCCACAGGCGCCGTTTTTTATCGTGCGATGGGTTCAGGGCCGGGTGTTCTGGGCCTTGAGCAGATCGCGGATCTCGCCCAGCAATTCTTCTTCTTTGGTTGGCACCGGTGGCAGGGTAGGCGCCACGGCTTCTTCGCGTTTCAAGCGGTTGATGGCTTTGACGCCCATGAAGATCGCGAAAGCGACGATCACAAAATCAAGGATGCTCTGGATGAACTTGCCGTAAGCCAGCATCACCGCAGGGGCATTGCCTTCGGCGGCTTTCAGCGTAATGGCCAGATCGCTGAAGTCGACGCCGCCGATCAGCAGACCGATTGGCGGCATGATCACATCACCGACAAAGGACGAAACGATTTTGCCGAACGCGGCACCGATGATGATACCGACGGCCATGTCGACCACATTGCCTTTGACCGCGAAGGCCTTGAACTCGCTAAGCACGCCCATAGGTTATTTCCTTGTTACAGATGAGTTTTGGTGTACGCAGTGTAAATCAGCAAAACGCGTCCTGCGCGAAACACCTTCTTACAATGCCCGTTTTTATCGACACACTAATCGACGATTAGTTTGCAAAGTGCCACTAATCGCGCGCGAAATACGCCGTAACCTGCTGATCGGAAAGCCAAATTTTTCAATCATGGAGTTACGTTCTTTCTATTTATGTTCGACGGCACAGGCCTCTAGCCTTGGTGGGGCGCACCTGGATGCGCCCAAAAAAACCAGAGGATCCTGATATGAATTCCGCTCTTGGACAGGGGGCTTTTCCCCATCGCCGTACGATTGGCTTACTCACCGCCAGCCTGCTGACCTTCTCCGTGCAGGCCGCTCCCCTGACCCGCGATAACGGTGCAGCAGTTGGCGACAACCAGAACTCGCAAACCGCAGGTGCCAATGGCCCGGTGCTGCTGCAGGATGTGCAACTGATCCAGAAACTGCAGCGTTTCGACCGCGAGCGCATCCCGGAGCGCGTGGTTCACGCCCGTGGCACCGGCGCCCATGGCACTTTCACCGTGACCAATGACCTTGGCGACCTGAGCAAGGCCAAGGTCTTTGCCGCCGGCCAGAGCACGCCTGTATTCGTGCGGTTTTCCGCCGTGGTGCATGGCAACCACTCTCCGGAAACCCTGCGGGACCCGCGTGGTTTCGCCACCAAGTTCTACACCGCCGATGGCAACTGGGACCTGGTCGGCAACAATTTTCCGACCTTCTTTATTCGTGATGCAATCAAGTTCCCGGACATGGTGCATGCGTTCAAACCCGACCCGCGCACTAACCTGGATGACGACTCGCGCCGCTTCGACTTCTTCTCTCACGTACCGGAAGCCACGCGTACGCTGACCGAGTTGTATTCCAATTCGGGAACTCCAGCCAGTTATCGAGAGATGGATGGCAATGGTGTACATGCTTACAAGTTGGTGAATGCCAAAGGCGAAATTCACTATGTGAAGTTTCACTGGAAGAGTTTGCAGGGAATTAACAACTTAACGCCAAAACAAGTCGTCAAGGTTCAAGGGCAAGATTACAGTCACATGACGACGGATTTGGTCACTAATATCAATAAGGGTAACTTCCCGAAATGGGACTTGTACGTTCAAGTGCTGAAGCCACAAGATTTGTCGAAGTTTGATTTCGATCCACTGGATGCGACAAAGATCTGGCCGGGTATTCCGGAACGAAAAGTTGGACAAATGGTATTGAACCGTAATCCGGCAAACGTCTTTCAGGAGACGGAGCAAGTTGCGATGGCACCTTCCAATGTTGTGCCAGGCATCGAGCCTTCGGAAGACCGTCTGTTGCAAGGTCGGGTGTTCTCTTACGCCGATACGCAAATGTATCGCCTGGGCGCCAACGCCCTGCAATTGCCGATCAATGCGCCGAAAGTTGCGGTGAACAATGGCAATCAGGATGGTGCGATGAACGTGGGCGCGAGCAGCTCCGGGGTGAACTATCAGCCGAGCCGTGTACAACCGCGTGAAGAAACGCAAACCGCTCGTTACAGCCAGTCGGCGCTGTCGGGTAGCACTCAGCAAGCGAAGATCCAGCGTGAACAGAACTTCAAGCAGGCCGGTGATCTGTATCGCTCGTTCAGCAAAAAGGAACGCCGCGATCTGATCGACAGCTTCGGTGGCTCGCTGGCCAGCACCGATGACGAGAGCAAGCACATCATCCTGTCCTTCCTTTATAAGGCCGATCCGGAATATGGCACCGGCGTGACCGAGGTGGCCAAGGGTGACCTCAGCCGAGTCAAGGCACTGGCGGCCAAACTGGTCGACTGATTCGAGGCTCATGCGATGCGGGGCCTGACTCAGGCCCCGTTTCACTCAAGGAGATCGCTGATGCGTATCTGTCTTTTAATGTTGGCCGGTTGTTTGTCATTCAACGCGTGGGCGGCACCTGATGCGCAGAGCCCCGACGCTATCAGACTTCAGTTGCAAAACTACTATTTCGACGCTGCCCGGCGTGGTGATGTGCCGATGCTCGAGAGCTTTATCGAATCGGGTTACTCCCTCGACACTCGCGATGACAAGGGTTACACCGCGCTGATTCTGGCGGCGTATCACGGGCAGGCACCCGCGGTGGAACGATTGCTCGCCGCCGGGGCCGACGCCTGTGCTCAGGATCAGCGCGGTAACACGGCGTTGATGGGCGCGATTTTCAAGGGTGAGTTACAGATTGCCCGACGCTTGATGGCCACCGATTGCAGCCCCGACCAACGTAACGCTGCCGGTCAGACGGCCGCTATGTATGCCGGTCTGTTCAAGCGACTGGAGTTGCTCGACGCCCTCAAGGCCAAAGGTGCCGACCTGGATGCGCAAGATCCGCTGGGCAACAGCGCCGCGCGTCTGGCCAACGGGGAAATCCGTACTGCTGCGCCGCGCTGATTGGCGGCACGTGCGTTATCATCGCGGTTTTTGTCGGGGGTTCTGATGGCCAAGGCCAAGCGCATGTACGGCTGCACCGAGTGCGGCGCAACCTTTCCCAAGTGGGCCGGCCAGTGTGGCGAGTGCGGTGCCTGGAACACCCTCACTGAAACCATGATCGAGAGCGGCGGCGCCACCGCGCCCACCGGCCGCACCGGTTGGGCTGGGCAACAGGCGCAGATCAAGACCCTGGCCGAAGTCAGCATCGAGGAGATTCCACGTTTTTCCACCGCGTCCGGTGAACTCGATCGCGTGCTCGGCGGTGGTCTGGTGGATGGTTCGGTGGTGCTGATCGGCGGTGATCCGGGGATCGGCAAGTCGACGATTCTGTTGCAGACCCTGTGCAATCTCGCCAAGAGCATGCCAGCGCTGTACGTCACCGGCGAGGAATCCCAACAGCAGGTGGCCATGCGCGCCCGTCGCCTCGGCTTGCCGCAGGACCAGTTGCGGGTGATGACCGAGACCTGTATCGAAACCATCATCGCCACCGCCCGTCAGGAAAAGCCCAAGGTGATGGTGATCGACTCGATCCAGACAATCTTCACTGAACAACTGCAATCGGCGCCGGGCGGCGTTTCCCAAGTGCGCGAAAGTGCGGCGTTGCTGGTGCGCTATGCCAAGCAAAGCGGCACAGCGATTTTCCTTGTTGGTCACGTCACCAAGGAAGGCGCGCTGGCGGGCCCGCGCGTGCTGGAACATATGGTCGATACCGTGCTGTATTTCGAAGGTGAATCCGACGGGCGTTTGCGTTTGCTGCGGGCGGTGAAAAACCGTTTCGGTGCGGTCAACGAGCTGGGTGTGTTCGGCATGACGGACAAAGGCCTGAAGGAAGTCTCCAATCCTTCGGCGATTTTCCTTACCCGTGCCCAGGAAGAAGTCCCGGGCAGTGTGGTGATGGCAACGTGGGAGGGCACGCGACCGATGCTGGTGGAGGTGCAGGCACTGGTCGATGACAGCCACTTGGCCAACCCGCGTCGGGTGACGCTGGGGCTTGATCAGAATCGTCTGGCAATGTTGCTCGCGGTTTTACACCGTCATGGTGGCATTCCGACCCACGATCAGGACGTGTTCCTCAATGTGGTCGGCGGGGTGAAGGTGCTGGAAACCGCATCCGACCTGGCGTTGATGGCGGCCGTGATGTCGAGCCTGCGCAATCGGCCATTGCCCCATGATCTGCTGGTGTTTGGCGAAGTCGGCTTGTCCGGCGAGGTGCGCCCGGTGCCGAGCGGTCAGGAGCGTTTGAAAGAAGCAGCCAAGCATGGCTTCAAACGGGCGATCGTACCCAAGGGCAATGCACCAAAAGAAGCACCTGCGGGCTTGCAGATCATCGCTGTCACCCGCCTCGAACAAGCCCTCGACGCGCTCTTCGAATAACTTGAACCCAACCCATAACCTGTGGGAGCTGGCTTGCCAGCGATTGCGTTCTGACTGTCGACATGTTCGTCGAGTCTGAAACCGCTATCGCTGGCAAGCCAGCTCCCACAGGGTTCAATGGTGGATTCTAGATTTCGATCAGGGCGCCAAGTTCGCGTTCCAGCTCGGCTTCGTCAGCCAGATTGAGTTCAATCAACCGCCGCAAGCGTTGAATCGAATCAAGAGAAATGTGCTGGCAGACGAAGCCGAGCTGTCCGTGATCATCGTGTTTAAGCAGCGCATCCATTTCGATATGGACGTCTTCGCTCAGATGGATGTCGACATGGAAAGTATTCTCGGCAATGCCCAGCCATGGCCCTGGCTTCTCGATCAATAGTCCCTTGAGTGACAGATCGATCAGCTTCACCTGCCAGATATATTCACCCTGGCGTAATTCGGTTCTGGCATCGAACGCAATTCGTTTGAAGCGGCGACGATTTGCAGGGTGCTCGCTCATGGCGCAATCCTCCTGAAGGTTTGCTGACTATAGACCCCGCAAGCGGGGGCGAGCCAACCAGTAAAGCGTCTAGACCAATGTCGGGGTATGGCCTTTGGCGCCGTAAGCGCTAAACTCGGGGTGGCTGTCTTTCTTGTCCACCCTGGCTGGAATAATAAAATGAAAAATAATAATAGCCTGCTACGCCACTTACCCTGGCTAGTGCTGGCAATCGTAGGAGCGTGCGCCCTGGGCGTAGTGGCATTGCGCCGAGGCGAGGCGATCAACGCCTTGTGGATTGTGGTCGCTGCCGTGGCCATCTATCTGGTTGCGTACCGTTACTACAGCCTGTTCATCGCAAACAATGTGATGCAACTCGATCCGCGTCGGGCCACCCCCGCCGTTCTCAACAACGACGGTCTGGACTACGTTCCGACCAACAAACACATTCTCTTCGGTCACCACTTCGCAGCGATTGCTGGCGCAGGACCTCTGGTCGGCCCGGTACTGGCGGCGCAGATGGGTTACTTGCCCGGCACGCTGTGGCTGATTGCCGGCGTGGTGCTGGCGGGCGCGGTGCAGGACTTCATGGTTCTGTTCATGTCTACCCGTCGCAACGGCCGTTCCCTGGGCGATATGGTGCGTGAAGAAATGGGCCGGGTCCCCGGCACCATTGCCCTGTTCGGCTGCTTCCTGATCATGATCATCATCCTCGCGGTGCTGGCGCTGATCGTGGTCAAGGCACTGGCCGAGAGCCCGTGGGGCATCTTCACCGTGATGGCGACCATCCCGATCGCGATGTTCATGGGCATATACATGCGCTACATCCGTCCGGGCCGCATTGGCGAGATCTCCGTGGTCGGCGTGTTGCTGCTGCTCGGTTCGATCTGGCTGGGTGGGCAGATTGCCGCTGATCCGGTGTGGGCCAAGGCCTTCACTTTCACCGGTGTGCAAATTACCTGGATGCTGGTCGGCTACGGTTTCGTGGCTGCGTCGCTACCGGTCTGGCTGATTCTGGCGCCGCGTGACTACCTCTCCACCTTCCTGAAAATCGGCACCATCATCGCTCTGGCAATCGGCATTCTGGTGACCATGCCCGAACTGAAAATGCCTGCGCTGACCCAGTTCGTCGACGGCACCGGTCCGGTGTGGAAGGGCGGCCTGTTCCCGTTCCTGTTCATCACCATCGCTTGCGGTGCGGTGTCCGGGTTCCACGCGCTGATTTCTTCGGGCACCACGCCGAAGCTGCTGGATAACGAAACCAACGCCCGTTACATCGGTTACGGCGGCATGCTGATGGAGTCGTTCGTCGCCATCATGGCCATGGTCGCTGCCTCGGTGATCGAGCCTGGCGTGTACTTCGCCATGAACAGCCCGGCCGCCGTCGTCGGCAGTGATGTGGTGTCTGTTGCGCAAGTGGTCTCCAGTTGGGGCTTTGCGATTACGCCGGAAGCGCTGCAAGCCGTGGCGCATGACATCGGTGAAACCACCATCCTGGCCCGTGCCGGTGGTGCGCCGACCCTGGCGGTCGGTATCGCGCAGATCCTGCACAGTGTCCTGCCGGGTGAAAACACCATGGCGTTCTGGTACCACTTCGCGATCCTGTTCGAAGCGCTGTTTATCCTGACTGCGGTAGACGCCGGCACCCGTGCCGGGCGTTTCATGCTGCAGGATCTGCTCGGCTCTTTCGTTCCGGCGCTGAAACGTACCGAATCGTGGACCGCCAACCTGATCGCCACCGCCGGTTGTGTGGCGATGTGGGGCTGGTTGCTGTACCAAGGCGTGATCGACCCACTGGGCGGTATCAACACCTTGTGGCCGCTGTTCGGTATCTCCAACCAGATGCTCGCCGGTATCGCGCTGATGCTCGGCACCGTTGTGCTGATCAAAATGAAGCGTCAGCGCTACATTTGGGTCACCTTGCTGCCAGCCACCTGGCTGCTGATCTGCACCACGACTGCAGGCTTCATCAAACTGTTCGACGCCAACCCGGCGATCGGCTTCCTGTCGCTGGCCAAGAAATACAGCGATGCGCTGGCCAATGGTCAGGTGCTGGCACCGGCAAAAAGCGTTGAACAGATGCAGCACGTGATCTTCAACGCTTACACCAACGCAACGCTGACCGCGCTGTTCCTGTTTGTGGTGTTCAGCATCCTGTTCTATGCACTCAAGGTCGGCATCGCCGCCTGGGGCAAAAAAGAGCGTACGGACAAAGAATCGCCATTCCAGGCTCTGCCGGATGCGTAACCAGAGGATTGCAGCATGTTCAATGACCTGAGTCGCCTCGGTAAATACCTCGGTCAGGCCGCGCGCCTGATGGTCGGCATGCCTGACTACGACACTTACGTCGAGCATATGCAAACCAAGCACCCGGACAAACCGGTAATGAGCTATGAGATGTTCTTTCGCGAACGTCAGGAAGCCCGTTATGGTGGCAAGGGTGGGCCGAAGTGCTGTTGAGCTGACAGCCTTCGGTTGATGCAATCCCCCTGTGGGAGCGGGCTTGCTCGCGAAAGCGGTGTGTCATCGAGCAATGATGTCGACTGACACGACCCCTTCGCGAGCAGGCTCGCTCCCACATTTGTTTTTGTGTTTCTTTCAGGAGATCGTGTTTTGTCTTCTCCCATACCTGTAACGGTACTCAGCGGTTTCCTCGGCGCCGGCAAGACCACCTTGCTGCGCCACCTGTTGAAAGCCGAGCACGGCCTGAAAATCGCCGTGATCGAAAACGAATTCAGCGACGCCGGTATCGACACCCAGTTGTTGGGCGACGAGCCGGTGCAAGTCATGACGTTGGCCAATGGCTGCGTCTGCTGCACCATCCACACTGATCTGACCAAAGCCCTGTACTTGCTGCTCGAAAGGCTGGACAGCGGCGAAATCGCCTTTGATCGCCTGGTGATCGAATGCACCGGGCTGGCCGATCCGGCGCCAGTGGCGCAGACCTTCTTTATCGACGAAGAACTGCGCGAGCGTTATCTGCTCGACGGCATCATCACGCTGGTCGATGCCGCGCACGCCGAGCATCATCTGACCCAGACCATTGCCCAGGCGCAGATCGGTTTCGCCGACCGCTTGCTGGTGAGCAAGACCGATCTGGTCGACGAAGCCGCATTCACGGCGTTGAGCGAGCGTCTGACCCGGATCAACCGCCGCGCGCCGATCCGCGTGGTCGAGCACGGCAACATCGATCTGGCCGAACTGCTCGACGTACGTGGCTTCAATCTCAATGCCGACCTTGGCGGCGGGTTGAGCCTGCGGCCGGTGAGCAAAGCACCGTCCATCGATCGCATCTCCAGTCTGGTGCTGCGCACCGATCAGCCGCTGGATATCGATCAGCTCAGCGAGTTCATGAATGAATTGCTGGAAGAGCACGGCAAGCAATTGCTGCGTTACAAGGGCGTGCTGAACATTGCCGGGGAAGATCGGCGGTTGGTATTCCAGGGCGTTCTGAAGTTGTACGGCTTCGACTGGGATACCGAGTGGGCCGAGGGTGAGGCGCGGGAAAGTGTGATTGTGTTTATTGCTGATGATCTGCCGGAGACGAAAATTCGGGCGGGGTTTGCGCGGGTAGCGGCGGGCTGAGGGCTGCTCGGTGCCCGTGATGACGCCATCGCGGGCAAGCCCGCTCCCACAGTTCTAGCGGTGGACTCGAACCCTGTGGGAGCTGGCTTGCCAGCGATAGCGATTTACCCGGCAACACAATGCCCAAGGGGTGAACTCAGCAGGGCTTGCTCCAGATGATCCAGATGCTGATTCATCAGCAACCCGGCCTTGGCAGCATCGCCACATTCCACCGCCTCGACAATCGCCTCATGTTCCTGCCACGCGCAACAGCTGTGCGTGTTCCGCGAACTCCTTGCAATTGCCAGCGACGTCAGCGGCACCAGACTTCGCAGAAAATGCGCCAACGGTGCATTTCCTGCCATCTGCGCCAATTGCAGATGAAACTCCCCGACAAGCGAATGGCCGCGCCACGCCGATCCTGCTCGACGGCCTGACGCTCACGTTCGATCAAGGCGCGCAGGCGCTTGAGCCCTTCAACCGACGGCCGCTGACAAGCCAGCCGCACCAGCGTGCTTTCGGCAAGTCGCCGGGCATGCAACGTCTGCCTTGTGTGCTCGGCATCCAGCTCGGCCACGCGTGGCCGATGATTGGCGCGCAGCACGATGATGTGCTCATGTGCCAACTGCGTCAGCGTCCGCCGCACATCTGCGCGGCTGACGCCGAACATCTGCTTGAGGCTCTCTTCGGTGAAGCGGCTGGCGGGTGCGATACGTTGTTCCAGAATTGCATCGAACAGCCGTGGATACAGATCCTCCACCGGCGCTCGCAGGCGGGAGAAGGGCAGGGCAGTCGACATCTGGCGGTTGTGCGACGGCGTGGCAAGACTGTTCATGGCCGGTCTCCAGTGTGAAGAAATTCAGTTGCTCAAGTTGTCTTCCGGAATGTTCAGCTCGATGCCCATGCGCTGACCTTCGCGCAGAATGTGCCGGCGCATTTCGGCGCTGGCCTGGGCGCTGTTCTTGCTGCGGATTGCACGCACTACGGCTTCGTTTTCTTCGAGGCGTTCGGCGAGGTGTTCCGGGGAGTTGCGCAGCACTTCGGCGCTCTGCTTGAGGGCATTGCTGGTCTGCTGCACCACGCTCTGGAAAATCGGGTTCGAGGTCAGGGTGAACAGTTCCTCATGGAACGCGATGTAGGCGCTGACCCCGGCTTCGCTGTCGCCCGCGTCGAGGGCTTCGCGCATGTCCATCAAGGTCAGGCGCAACTGGCCGACTTCCTTGCTGCTGATCGACTGTGCAACCAGGCCGACGATGAACGGTTCAAGGGTGTAACGCAGTTGCAGCACGTCTTCGAGGCTGGCGCCGGCCACTGCGCTGTCGTGGCTTTGGCTGTCGCTCAGTTGCGCGTCGAGCACCACCACGCCTTTGCCCGGCATCGAGCGGACGAGGCCGAGGGTTTCCAGGACGATCACCGCTTCGCGCAGGCTTGGGCGGCTGATGCCCAGTTGTTCGGCCAATTCGCGCTGACCCGGCAGCATGTCGCCGGAGCGCCACTGACCACGGGCCAATGCCGCGCGGAGTTTTTCTACGACTGAGTTGACGACGGTTGATGTGGTTATCACTGGTCTAGCTCCATGTGCCTGCGAGAGACGCCGCAAGCCAGATCAAAAGATCACAGCCAGCGGCCATCCCGGCAGGGTTGAAAATCAGAACTCTTGCTGGTGCGCCGGAGTTGCTGTTTTACGCGGCTGAAAGGTGTAGCCCTGCTGGCCGCTCAGTACTTTGTTGGCTCGTTGTACGTCGATGTCTTTTTCCCAACGGGCGATGGCCACGGTGGCGACGCAGTTGCCGATCAGGTTAGTCAGTGCCCGGCCGATGCCCATGAACCAGTCCACCGCCAGCACCAGCACCAGACCGACCACCGGAATCGCCGGGATCGCCGTCAGCGTCGCCGCGAGAATCACCAGCGCCGAACCGGGAATCCCGTGGGCGCCTTTGGAAGTGATCAGTGACACCAGCAGAATCGTCAGCAGGTCGGTCATGGCCAGCGGCGTGCCGGTGGCGTTGGCGATGAACACGATGGCCAGGGTGAGGTAGATCGAGAAACCGTCGAGGTTGAACGAGTAGCCCGTGGGGATCACCAGGCCGACGGTCGAGCTGCCGATACCCAAGTGTTCAAGTTTGCGCATGATCTGCGGCAGCACGGCATCGGAGGACGCGGTGCCCATGACGATCAGCAATTCTTCGCGCAGATATTTCAGCAGCGGCCACATGCGCAGGCCGGAGGCGCGCATCACCAGACCGAGAATCACGCTGACGAACGCGATGCAGGTCAGATAAAACAGGCCGACCAGACTGCCCAGATGTTGCAGCGAGTCGAGGCCATATTTGCTGGTGGTGAAGGCGATGGCGCCGAATACGCCGATTGGCGCCAGACGCACGATCATGCCCATGATCCGGAAGATCACGTGGCTCAGTTCGTTGATCAGTCGCGAGATGCCCGACGCCGCTTCACCGACCAGATTCAACGCGCTGCCGAACAGCACCGAAAACAGCAGCACTTGCAGAATGTTGTTGTCGGCAAATGCGCCGATCACCGAAGTCGGGATCAGATCCATCAGGAACTGTGTGGTGGTGTGCATGTGTTGACCGCGCTCGGCGATGTCGCCCATGTCGGCGGCGGACAGCTGCTCCAGATGGATATTCGCGCCGCTGCCGATGCCGGTACTGAAGGCGAATACCAGGCCGATCACCAGCGCGATGGTGGTCAACACTTCAAAATAGATCACCGATTTGAGACCGATCCGGCCAACCTTCTTCAGATCGCCCGCGCCACTGATGCCGCTGACCACCACGCAGAACACGATCAGGCCGATGAGCATCTTGATCAGTTTGATGAAACCGTCCCCGAGCGGTTTGAGCTGGGCCGAGTATTCAGGAAGGGTCAGCCCGCAGACGATGCCGAGCATCAGTCCGAGAACCACTTGGAGGAAGATTGAACGCGAGCACCATCTGAGCATGGGAGGAATCCTGGTCGGTGTCCTGGCTGCCGTGCGCTTGGCGCATCAGATTCAGGACTTAATTATTGTGGTCTTACCGGTATGTCCAGTGCGGGTGCAGTCTAGGCGCTGTTTTTTCGAGATCGCAAGTGAAAAATGACGAATTGGCATGACCGGTCTGACCAGTTGTGCGGTAAGTCCCATTCTTGAGCGGTTCAAGCGTTTGAAAAAATTCAGGCGAAAAAAAACCGGCCAATCACTTGGCCGGTTTTTCATGCTGCAGATTTAACGTCGCAATTACGCGCCGTATACCGGCAGTTTCTTGCAGATGGCTTTGACTTTCTCACGAACGGCGTCGATCACCGCTTCGTTGTTCAGGTCAGCCAGGATGTCGCAGATCCAGCCGGCCAGCTCTTTGCACTCGGCTTGCTTGAAGCCGCGAGTGGTCACAGCCGGGGTACCGAAACGCAGGCCGGAAGTAACGAACGGCGAGCGTGGATCGTTTGGCACGGAGTTTTTGTTCACGGTGATGAACGCTTTGCCCAGAGCGGCGTCGGCGTCTTTACCGGAGATGTCCTGCTTGATCAGCGACAGCAGGAACAGGTGGTTTTTGGTACCGCCCGAAACCACGTCGAAACCGCGCTCGATGAACACTTCGGCCATGGCCTGGGCGTTCAGCACCACTTGTTCCTGGTAGGCCTTGAACTCAGGCTGCAGCGCTTCCTTGAAGCAGATCGCTTTAGCGGCGATCACGTGCTCCAGCGGACCACCCTGGGCGCCCGGGAATACTGCGGAGTTCAGCTTTTTCTCGATCTCGGCGTTAGCGCGCGCCAGGATCAGGCCGCCACGTGGACCGCGCAGGGTCTTGTGCGTGGTGGTGGTCACGACGTCAGCGAAAGGCACCGGGTTCGGGTAGACGCCAGCGGCGACCAGACCGGCTACGTGAGCCATGTCGACGAACAGGTAGGCACCGACTTTGTCAGCTATGGCGCGGAAACGCGGGAAGTCCAGGATCTGCGAGTAGGCAGAGAAACCGGCCACGATCATTTTCGGCTTGTGCTCAACCGCCAGACGCTCGACTTCGTCGTAGTCGATCAGGCCGTTGGCGTCGATGCCGTACTGCACGGCGTTGTACAGCTTGCCGGAGGAGGAAACGCTGGCGCCGTGGGTCAGGTGACCACCGTGGGCCAGGCTCATGCCCAGGATGGTGTCGCCACCTTGCAGCAGGGCCAGGTAAACAGCGGCGTTGGCTTGCGAACCGGCGTGCGGCTGAACGTTGGCGTAATCGGCGCCGAACAGCTCTTTGGCGCGGTCGATGGCCAGTTGCTCAACAACGTCGACGAACTCGCAACCACCGTAGTAACGCTTGCCCGGGTAGCCTTCGGCGTACTTGTTGGTCAGAACCGAGCCTTGAGCCTCCATCACCGCTGGGCTGGTGTAGTTTTCCGAAGCGATCAGCTCGATGTGTTCTTCCTGGCGCTGAGCTTCTTGCTCCATGGCGGCAAAAAGATCGGCGTCGTACTTGGCAATAGTCAAATCACGGCTGAACATGGCGGTCCTCAAGGATCGGGGGCAGAAAAGGGGGGCATTCTAACCCAATGGGTTTTGGATGGCATATGAAACGACATCATGTCGCAGACAAGTGGCGTTCATGACAGATGTGCGGTGCTTTTGCTGGCCCCATCGCTGGCAAGCCAGCTCCCACAGTAATCGAGGCAGGCCTGCGATTTTGTGATCGACATCAATTCCTGTGGGAGCGAGCCTGCTCGCGAAGGCCGCACCGCAGATGTTCAGTCGAACATGAAGAGCGCGTCATTGCTGAACTGCGCCTCGAACCGGCTCGCCGGCATCGGCCGTCCGAACAGATACCCCTGAACCTCATCGCAACCATGCTCACGCAGGAAGTCCAGTTGCTCATGGGTTTCCACGCCTTCAGCGATTACCGCCAGATTCAGGCTGTGGGCCATGGCGATGATTGCCCGGGCGATCTGCGCGTCCTGCTCACCGGACGGCAGGCCGTCGACGAAGGTGCGGTCGATCTTCAGCACGTCGATCGGGAACTGCTTGAGGTAGTTCAGCGATGAGTAACCGGTGCCAAAGTCGTCGACCGCAATGCTCAGGCCAAGGTTTTTCAGGCCGGCGAGAATCTGCATCGCTTCGCTGACTTCACGCATCAAAATACTTTCAGTCAGTTCCAGCTCCAGGCACGCCGGCGGCAGGCCGGTTTCGCGCAGGATCGTGGCGATTCGCGTGCCGAGCTGGCCGTCGGAGAACTGCCTGGCGGAAATGTTTACCGACACCTTCGGCACGCGCACTCGGTTCTGGTGCCAGGTCTTGAGCTGACGGCAAGCCTCGCTGATCACCCAGTCGCCGACGTCCACCACCAGCCCGAGCTCTTCCAGCACCGGAATGAAATCCCCCGGCGGCACCAGCCCTCGACGCGGATGGCGCCAGCGCAGCAAGGCTTCGGCGCCGGTCAGGCGTTTGCCGTCGCCGCTGAACTGTGGCTGGTAATACAGGACGAATTCGTTCTGCTCCAGGGCGTGGCGCAGGTCGCTTTCGAGTTCCAGGCGTTCGAGCGCACTGGCGTTCATGTCGGCCTGATAGAACTGGAAGTTGTTCTTGCCGCGCTCCTTGGCGTGGTACATCGCGGTGTCGGCGTTCTTCATCAACTGGCTGAGTTCGTTGCCATCTTGCGGGCTCAGAGCGATGCCGATGCTCGCGGTGACGAAGAACTCGCGACTTTCCAGTACGAATGGACGCACGAGGCTGGCGAGAATCTGCTCGGCGACATGAATCGCCCGGTTCAGCGCCATCTCGCGGCTGGAGCGGTGTTGCAGGAGCAAGGTGAACTCATCGCCGCCCATGCGCGCCACGGTGTCGTCATCATCGACGCAGGCCAGCAGGCGCGTGGCCATGTCTTTCAACATGCGGTCGCCGGCGGCATGGCCGAGGGAATCGTTGATCGGTTTGAAGCGGTCGAGGTCAAGGAACATCAGCACCACCCACGACTTCTGCCGTTCGGCCGATTGCAGCGCGGTGTGCAGGCGATCCTGGAACAGCGTGCGGTTGGGCAGGTGGGTCAGGGCGTCGTAGTAGGCGAGGCGATGGATGCGCTGCTCGCTGGCCTTGCGCTCGCTGATGTCGCTGAAGAAACACACGTAACTGGCCAGGTCGCCTTCGTCGTCGAGCACGGCGGTGATGCCGACCCACGCCGGATAATGCTCGCCGTTACGGCGCTTGAGCCAGACTTCACCTTCCCAGGTGTTGTGCAAGTGCAATTGCTTGAGCACGTAGCGCAGGTGCGCGTCCTGCTGTTCGTCGACGGTGAGCATGTTCGGCAACTGGTCGAGCACCTCGCTCACCGCGTAACCGCTGACCCTGCTGAACGCTTCGTTGGCCTGGACGATATAACCGGCCGGGTCGGTGATCAGAATCGCCGAGGTCGAGTGCTCGAACACCGTGGCGGCCATGCGCAGGTCTTTCTCGGCGCGGCGTTGCTGGCTGATGTCGCGACCGACACCGAGCACGCCTTCAAACGCACCGTGTTCATCCCAAACCAACACCAGACGCAGTTCGATCGGGATCTTGCGGCCGTCGGCGCGCAGGCAGTCGAACAGGAACAGTTGCGTCTGCACTTGATTGCGCAACAGCGCCAGTTGCTCGGGTTTGTCCAGCGCCTTGCTGACCCGATCCATCAAGCTGTAGATGCCACTCAGTTGCTGCGGATTGGCGATGGTCGATTGCCAGCCGTTCTGGAAAATCCACTCGGCGTCGTAGCCCAGCACCGCCTGCACCGAGGGGCTGACGTAGTTCAGCGAGAGTTTGCTGTCGGTGGAGAAAATCACGTCACTGATGCTTTCGGCGAGCATGCGGTAGCGCTGCTCGCTGTCGCGCAGCGATTCGCTGGCCTCGATCTGTTCGGTGATGTCCTTGGCCACGCCGATGATGCGCGTGACCTGATCGTGCTTGTCGCGCGCCAGTGCCTGTTCACGGATGTCGAAGCGCCGCCACTCGCCATCGCGATGACGGAAACGTAACTGACATTGCAGCAACTGACTGTAACCGGCGTGGCGCTGCATCTGCCGCGAGCGATGGTAGTAATCGGCGTCTTCCGGGTGCAGGAGAATTTCCCAGAAGTATTCGCCCATCTGATGCAATTCGGAGCGGTTGTAACCGAGGGTCTGGCCGAGGTGGTGGTTGCTGAAAATCATCCGCTGGCTGATCACGTCTTGCACGTACAGGTGATCCGGCACGGTACGCACCACGTCCGACCAGAAGCCTTCGCGCTCCAGCAGCGACAACTCGACCAGCTTGCGGCTGGTGATGTCGTTGATGCTGAGGATTACCGCTTTGTAGTCATGCTGTTCGGTCGGCAGGCGCAGGACCATCCACAGGTGCTGGTCGCGACCGTTGATGTCCGGCAGTTTGATTTCCAGTTCCAGCTGCTTTTGCTGCTGTAGCACGGCGTCGAGCACCTGGTTGCCAATCGCGCAGTGACGGTGCGGATGACCGTCGATCAACAGTTGCCAGGCGTGCTCGCAGGAATTGACGTTGAGCAGTTGCAGCGCCACCTGATTGACCTCGGTGACGCGCAGCTCCTGAAGTAATTGCTGGCGCTGCTGCGGTTGGTCGAGCCAGGCCTTGAGCTGATCGCTGGTCTGGATCTGCGCACGTTCGAAAACCTGTTTCAGCCCGGACAAATCAAGTACGCAAAGGGCAACACCGGTGCCCTCGAAAATGTCCTGATAACGTCGACGCCCTTCATGCACTTGGCGCTGACGGCGGCGCATGTTCAGCAAGGCGATCACCGGCAGCATCGAGAAGGCCAGGCCCAGCAGGCATTTGCCGATGAACGCCGGCAGCAGTTCTTCGAGCACACGCTGGCGGTCGAACAGCCCGCGCAATTGCCAATCGCTGCTGCTCAGCGGCACGGTGAGCACGGTGTTGGCCAGATCGTCCGGGCTGAGGACGCCGGGTTTGGCCGACGGCAGGGCTTCGTCGCGACTGATGATCTGGTGGTTGATGCGGTTTTCCACCAGCCACAACGGGCGCAGTCCGGTTTCACTCTGTTTGGTCAGTGAATCAAAGAACGTCGGGGTCAGGCGCAAGGCCCAATAACCACGGGTGCTGCCACTGGCCTGGTGGAGTAACAGATGCACCGTCGAACCGTCGTCGGCGTTACTGAAGTAATGCGCCTGGGCATGGCTGCGCCGCACCAGTTCGGTGAGGTAGACGGCGTCGGAGCTGTCGGCGGCGCTGTCGCTGATGATTTTGCCGGAGGGGCTGAGTAACGCCAGACTGCGCAAGTCCGGTAACGATTGCTGGAGCTTGCGTAGCAATTGCTGCTGTTCGTCGGCCGATTGCGGTTGTTCGACGATCGGTAGCAGATTGAGGGCGATTTGCGCGTTCAGCGCCATGTTGAGGCTGACCTGCGAGGCGAGGTCGGCGGTGTAGTCGATGGTGTACTGGCGCTGGTTTTTCTGGGTTTCGCGCAGTTGGTCAAGCAGTTGCCAGAACAGCAACGCCAATAGCAAAAGCACGAGCGTCGCCAGCGCACCCTTTAATGTGCCGCGCAGGGGCGATCCGGTCCCCGGATTGGACGCGCTCACAGAAGCTGGCGGGGTAACGTTGGACAAGCTGTAATCCTGCGGTTTGGCTGGACTGGCGCGACGTGCACTATAAGCCGGACGCCCGAAGGGCGGCTAGCATGCCTTGAGTTGTGGCGAAGTGCCAGCCCCTCGCGGCTGGACTGCCTTCCGTCATTAAGGTAGCTTTGCCGGTTACGCGGGAGCGTTCCAGCTCCTAGACTCAGGTTTTTTTAGCGCGCACGCCTTGATGGCCAACAAGTGATCAAGTGAACGACGCGCATCGGCCTGGCCGGGCATCGCCTGCGCTCCAATCATTCATCTGTCACTGACCCAAGGTTCTCCATGGCTCAATACGTCTTCACCATGCATCGGCTGGGCAAAGTTGTTCCGCCGAAGCGGGAAATCCTCAAAAACATTTCGCTGTCCTTCTTCCCCGGCGCCAAGATCGGCGTACTCGGCCTCAACGGTTCGGGTAAGTCCACGCTGCTGAAAATCATGGCCGGCGTCGACACCGAGTTCGAGGGCGAAGCCCGTCCGATGCCGGACCTGAACATCGGTTATCTGCCGCAAGAGCCACAACTTGATCCGACCAAGACCGTGCGTGAAGTGGTCGAGGAAGCGGTCAGCGTGATCAAGGATGCGCAAGCGCGTCTGGACGAGGTCTACGCGGCTTACGCCGATCCGGATGCCGACTTCGACAAACTCGCCGCCGAGCAGGCCAAACTCGAAGCGATCCTGCAGGCCAGCGACGGTCACAACCTTGAGCGCCAACTGGAAGTCGCCGCCGATGCGCTGCGTCTGCCGGCCTGGGACGCCAAAGTAGAACACCTGTCGGGTGGTGAGAAGCGTCGTGTGGCCCTGTGCCGCCTGCTGCTGTCCGCCCCGGACATGCTGCTGCTCGACGAACCGACCAACCACTTGGACGCCGATTCCGTTGCGTGGCTGGAGCACTTCCTGCACGACTTCCCGGGCACCGTGGTAGCGATCACGCACGACCGTTACTTCCTCGACAACGTTGCTGGCTGGATTCTCGAACTCGACCGCGGCGCGGGCATTCCATACGAAGGCAACTACTCGGGTTGGCTTGAAGCCAAGTCCGATCGTCTGGCCGCTGAATCCAAGCAGCAGTCGGCGCACGAAAAAGCCATGAAGGAAGAACTGGAGTGGGTGCGCAAAGGCGCCAAAGCCCGCCAGTCGAAATCCAAGGCACGTCTGCAACGCTTCGAAGAAATGCAATCGCAGGAATTCCAGAAGCGTTCGGAAACCAACGAGATCTACATCCCGGCCGGTCCACGCCTGGGCGACAAGGTCATCGAATTCAAGAACGTCACCAAGGGCTACGGCGATCGCGTGTTGATCGACAACCTGTCGTTCTCCATGCCTAAAGGCGCCATCGTCGGCGTGATCGGCGGTAACGGTGCCGGTAAGTCGACCCTGTTCCGCATGCTGATGGGCAAGGAACAACCGGATTCGGGCAGCATCGAAGTCGGCGAAACCGTGCAACTGGCCTGCGTCGATCAGAGCCGCGATGACCTGGATGGCAGCAAGACTGTGTTCCAGCAGATCTCCGACGGTTCCGACCAGATTCGCATCGGCAACTACGAGATCCCGTCGCGTACCTATGTCGGTCGCTTCAACTTCAAGGGCGGCGACCAGCAGAAGTTCGTCAAGGACCTGTCCGGTGGTGAGCGCGGTCGTCTGCACCTGGCGCTGACCCTGAAGGAGGGCGGCAACGTCCTGCTGCTCGACGAACCGTCCAACGACCTCGACGTTGAAACCCTGCGTTCCCTGGAAGAAGCCCTGCTGGACTTCCCGGGCGCCGCCATTGTGATCTCTCACGATCGGTGGTTCCTTGACCGCGTGGCGACACACATCCTGGCGTACGAAGACGACTCGCAAGCGATCTTCTTCGAAGGTAACTACACCGAGTACGAAGCCGATCGCAAAAAGCGTCTCGGCGAAGCAGCTGCTCAGCCACACCGGGTACGTCACAAGAAACTGGCCTGATTCGGGTTGGTTGCATGAAAAGCGGAGCCTTCGGGCTCCGTTTTTTTTGCCTGGGTTTTCAGGTTGACCGAGTGGGATTCATCGCTGGCAAGCCAGCTCCCACAGGATTTTTGTCATGCCCTGATTTTTGTGAACGCCGCTGGACACGGTGGGAGCTGGCTTGCCAGCGATGGCGGTGTAACTGTTGGTGCATGACTTGAATTTGGTCTCCCTATTCAGGTGCGAAATCAGGGCAAAAAACGAACCGATTTATATCCTGTGCACCATTTAATTTCATAACTGCGACATTTTGCTCTGTTCCTGTGCGCAATTCGTTTGTTACAGTCCGGCTCAATCTCTTCCAACGACAATAAATTTGCCGAGACTTTTCCCATGATCGAATCCGTCGAATCCTTCCTCGCCCGGCTGAAAAAACGTGACCCGGATCAGCCTGAATTCCACCAGGCCGTCGAAGAAGTCCTGCGCAGTCTGTGGCCGTTTCTCGAAGCCAATCCGCATTACCTGACCTCGGGGATTCTGGAACGCATTTGCGAGCCGGAGCGAGCGGTGGTGTTTCGCGTGTCGTGGGTCGACGATCAAGGCAAGGTTCAGGTCAATCGCGGTTTCCGCATTCAGATGAACAGCGCCATCGGCCCGTACAAGGGCGGCTTGCGTTTCCACCCATCAGTGAACATGGGCGTGTTGAAGTTTCTCGCCTTTGAACAGACCTTCAAGAATTCCCTGACTTCGCTGCCCATGGGCGGCGGCAAGGGTGGTTCGGACTTCGATCCGAAGGGCAAGAGCGATGCCGAAGTCATGCGTTTCTGTCAGGCGTTCATGAGTGAGCTGTACCGTCACATCGGTTCGGACGTCGATGTGCCGGCCGGTGACATCGGCGTCGGCGCGCGGGAGATTGGTTTCCTGTTCGGCCAGTACAAGCGCCTGAGCAACCAGTTCACCAGCGTGCTGACCGGCAAAGGCATGACGTATGGCGGCAGCCTGATTCGCCCGGAAGCCACCGGTTTCGGTTGCGTGTATTTCGCGGAAGAGATGCTTAAGCGTCGTGAGCAAACCGTCGAAGGCAAACGCGTGGCGATCTCCGGTTCCGGCAACGTTGCGCAGTACGCGGCGCGCAAGGTCATGGATCTGGGCGGCAAGGTGATTTCGCTGTCCGACTCCGAAGGCACGCTGTACTGCGAGGCAGGCCTGAGCGAAGAGCAATGGCTGGCGCTGCTGGAACTGAAAAACGTCAAGCGCGGCCGCATCAGCGAATTGGCCACGGCATTCGGTCTGGAGTTCCGCGCCGGTCAGCACCCGTGGTCGCTGCAATGCGACATCGCGCTGCCATGCGCCACTCAGAATGAACTCGACGCCGAAGCCGCTCGCACCTTGCTGCGCAACGGTTGCGTGTGCGTGGCCGAAGGCGCGAACATGCCGACCACGCTGGAGGCTGTGGATATCTTTATCGAGGCCGGGATTCTGTTCGCGCCTGGCAAGGCATCGAATGCCGGCGGCGTGGCGGTGAGCGGTCTGGAGATGTCGCAGAACGCCATGCGCCTGTTGTGGACGGCCGGAGAGGTCGACAGCAAACTCCACGCGATCATGCAGTCGATCCATCACGCCTGCGTGCATTACGGCGAAGAGAACGGGCGGATCAACTACGTCAAAGGCGCAAACATCGCCGGCTTCGTCAAAGTCGCCGATGCGATGCTGGCCCAAGGCGTGGTTTAAGCCGGTTCGATGCGGATCACTTCAATCACTTGATCGCCAGCGGGGCGCTGCCACAGCACCTCATCGTTGAGCCGGGCGCCAAGCAATGCCCGGCCCAACGGAGAGCCCCAATTGATCAGGCCTTTGCTGGCGTCGGCCTGATCTTCACCGACCAGTTGCACCCGGCGTTCGGTGTCGTGTTCGTCGGCGTAGGTCACCCAACTGCCAATCTGCACCTTGTCGGTGGAGGTGGCGGCGACAGCCACCTGCGCGCTGCTCAGGCGTTGATTGAAATAGCGCAGATCCCGTTCCAGATCGGCCTGGCGTTGTTTGTCGGCCTGGTCTCCCTTGGCCGATTGTTCGGCGTGCAGCGCTTGCAGCTCGGCGACTTTGGCCTGCAACTGCGCCAGACCTTGTGGGGTGACGTAATTGGGCTGTTCGCTGACGTGGCGTTCGACCGGTTGATCGGCTTGCGCGGCGGCGTTGTCTTCGTTGACGAAAGCGCGGCTCATGGTGTCCTCCTCTTTATAGAGTCTGGCCATGGTCGCAGGCATTTGGTTTCACTGGATGTCTGCAAGCGACCTATTGCGAACGATAGGCCCGCCCGGCGTCCTGATCTTTCTGCTGCTGCCAGGCGCGCTCGCGTTGGTCCCAGTGTTCGTTGCGGTAGTCTTCGCGATCCTTGTTTTCCAGCATTGCCTGACACTGGCGGAAGCCATCGGTCCAGCCGTCGGCGTACTGCTTATCCTTCAGATAGCGCGGCACGTTCTTGCGAAACTCGCCGCTGATCGAACCGGCAGCCTGCCGGCCACTGACACAACCGTCATCGAAACCGTCGGCGAAGGCCGGTGGATAACCTTTGGCGATCAGATCTTCATGGGTGGATTGGCAACCACCCAGCAACAGCAAAACTCCCAGCAAACCCGCACACCGCCACATCGCACTCTCCCGCGCCGTCACACGGCTGATGGGGAAAGTCTAGAAGCGGATTCGTCGGACGTTGGTGAAAGACATGTAAGTTTTTCGTTGAACACCGGAGAACCCTGTGGGAGCGGGCTTGCCCGCGATGAGGCCATCAGACTCAACATCTTTGTCGGCTGACAGTCCGCTATCGCGGGCAAGCCCGCTCACACAGGTTCTGCGATGTGCCTGATCAGTAGTGATACCACTTCACTTCGAGCATGACTTCCGTCTCTGGCGTCGCGACGTGGCTGAACTCACGCTGCGCACTCAGGCGCAAACCAAGGTTGCGCGACAATTCCCACTGCTGATTAAGGCTCAGGCTGCGGCGCACTTCGCCGTTGGTGAAGTAATCACCCTTGGCCTCCACACTCAGATTGCCCAGCGGGTTTTTCCACAACACGCCACTGTTGAAGCCGGCCGCCGGGGCGATGAAACCGGCGAAGTCATTGTTGTGTTCAACCCGCACCGTACCGAGGGCGAAACCCAGCACGTCTTCGCCCAATTGCCAGGTGCCACCCCCGCCACCATTGACGTGGCTGACCAGCGTTTCGTCGTCATGCTTGCCCGGCACACGCTCCAGCCCGCCAGTGACTTGCCACGACAGGGGCTGAAGCAGCTCGTTACGCGGCGTCAGTGAACGAATGGTCGCGAGATCGAGTTGCTGGAATTGCCAGTGATTGCCTTCGTACTGGCGCAGTTTCATCTGCAGGATTTCGATCTGCGCACCCAGCGGGAAACTTTCGGCGTTGTCGTTCAGGTCGTGGTAAGCCATGCGCAAGCCATACTCGCCGAACGCACGATCACCACGTGTGCCGACACCGGCCTGCCAGGTGCGTGATTCGTGGCCGTCTTCGGGCAGACCGGGTTGTGGGATCTCCAGATCCGGTGCCGGGTTTTTATTGATCGCCCGCAGCAGTTCGAAACTGCGTTGCGCCCGCTGCGGATCGCGTTCCTGACCGTTGGCGCGATAGCGTTCCAAGCGGTAAGCCGCGTCGATGATCAAGGCTTGGCGGGCGCGGGGCAGGGCTTTGAAGGCCGGGTCTTGCAGCTGCTGTTGATCGGCGCTGACCTTCAATACCCATTGCTGTTCTTCGCCACTCAGCGGCTCGGCACGGCTGAGCAATTCACGCTCGCGGGAAGGACGGTATTCGATGCTTTCCACCAGCCCGGCCTCTTTCACCGCTTTGACCGTGTCGGTGGGGATCGCGGTCAGCGGGAATTGCTCGGTCAGGCGCAGGCTCGGGCGCGCCACTTGCAGCAGTTCAAGCAGACGATACGAGCAGTTTTCGTCGAAGAAGAAATAGTCGAACTGGATCTGCTTCAACTCCCACACATGCTCGACCATGCGTGCGGTTTCTTCTTGCGTCAGGTTCAGCCGGTATTCCCACAGGTCGCGGTTTTCCAGGCTGCGGTATTCGGAGAGTTTTTCCTGGTACGGCACCAGCGCGAACAGGCCGGGATAGCCGCCCATCAAGCCTTTCCAAGCGTAGAGAATGCTGTTGTCGGAACCTTCGATATAGGCGCCGAAGTTGATCGCGTAACTGAGCAGCGAGGTCTTGTCGCTTTGCACGTCAGCCTGATCGATGCGCAGCAGGGTGTGGCCGAACATCGATGACGGGCTGTTGAGATACGCAGCCGGGAAGATCATCACCGCGCTGTGCGGGGAGACATCCTTGAACCACTTTTTGTACTCGGCGCACGCGGGCGTCGGCAGATCGGTGAGGTTTAGTTGCGCCTTCAGCCAACGGGTACGGGCGGGATAAACGCATTGTGCATGTTGCTCGCCGAGGCTGGCCGGGGCGTACAGCGCCTGCACCGTAGCGGCCAGTTCGTGATCGGGGTGCTCATTGCCATCAGGGGCGAGAAAGAATTTCCTGTCGCTGACATAGCTGCGCCAGCCGCCGAGTTTGGCGGTTTCGTAGTGACCGAGGGAAATCCAGAAACGGTCGTTGGCCAGTTGCTGCAAACGTTGAGGGTCGATGTTTGGCGCGGCGGACAGCGGGGCGCAGACACAGAGCGCCAGCCAGGCAAGGCGTTTGAGCATAGTTGGCAACTTAAACAAGAAAGAAACAAAAGCCCGAATGGCGGGAATACCGAGCAGTCAGCGGGGAAACTCATACCCCGTGGCGGGGGATTTATCCCCGATGGGCTACGCAGTAGCTCCCATCCCTGCAACTCCATTGCATCAGATACACCGCATGCAAAGGTTTCACGACTGCTTCGCAGCCGATCGGGGATAAATCCCCTCGCCACAGGTCACCGTCAAGCATGACTTTTCTGGTATTGCCCGGGAAGGGCACGTTCAAAAAACAAAACCCGCTTCCCGAAGGAAGCGGGTGAGGCCGAGCTTAAGCCTGAGTCGCGTACTTGGCCAGACGTGGGTCTGATTTCAGAACGGCCAGGGTGTTGGTATGCACGTCTTCAGCGGTCACGTCAGCCTTGCTGAAGATCTGCTGGAAGTGCTCGTGAGTGACGGCAGCAAAGTGCGCACGGTCTTCCGGCGCCACGCCCAGTACCACGGCGTAGGTCGTCAGCGCTTCGCCGTTGCCCTTGGCCATGTCTTCGGACAGCTCGTTCATCATGCCATTCATGGCAAACCAGGATTTGCCGCCGTAGGTCAGCGATGCGTTGGTCGAGCAGCCGTTGGTGCCGGAAGTCATGCCGAAGGTGGCGTTACCGGAAGTGCCGTTGGTGGTGGAAGCGAGGAAGTGCGCCGGGGTGCCACGCTGACCTTCGAACAGCATGTTGCCCCAACCGCAATCCGGGCCGCCCGGGGCTTGCGCCATTGCGTTGATGGATACAGCGGTGAAGAGAGTACCGAGAAGAATCCGTTTCATAGCTTTGTTCTCTTTGTGTGCATACCAATGGACAGGGTTCTGGCCCCCAAGCTCTGTACGAAACAGACCCAAACGAAGCCAGTGGGCCGGTATTAGTTCCAGCCGCGCAGTTTGGAGTTTAGGCACGTTCCCGCAGTTCCGTGATTTTTTACAAAAGATTTGGTCATAAGCCCGTTTTCCGGGGGCCTGCTGCGCAGAGGGCGAGTTGTCTATGCTTTGTCACATGGCGCGCCTTGCCAGTGGGGCACGGGCAGCGCCAGAATGCCGCTATCTGCCCCGCCTGATTGTTAAGGAAGCCCGATGCCTGATCCTGTTGCTGCCAGCTTGCGTCTAGCGCCCGAAGCGCTGACCCGTCCGTTTTCCGCTGAACAGTTCAGCTTCACTACCACCAATGATCTGGAGCCCTTTCGCGGTGTGCTCGGCCAGGAACGCGCGGTCGAAGCCTTGCAGTTCGGTGTGGCCATGCCACGCCCCGGTTACAACGTCTTTGTCATGGGCGAGCCCGGTACCGGTCGCTTCTCGTTCGTCAAACGCTACCTGAAGGCCGAAGGCAAGCGCCTGCAGACCCCGGCCGACTGGGTCTACGTCAACAACTTCGATGAACCGCGCGAGCCCCGCGCCCTGGAACTGCCATCGGGCACGGCCGGCGCATTCATCGGTGACATCAACGGTTTGATCGACAACCTGCTGGCGACTTTTCCGGCGGTGTTCGAGCACCCGTCCTACCAGCAAAAGAAAAGCGCCATCGACCGCGCTTTCAACCAGCGCTACGACAAGGCCCTCGACATCATCGAGCGTCTGGCCCTGGAAAAAGACGTCGCCCTGTACCGCGACAGCAGCAACATCGCGTTCACGCCGATGCTTGATGGCAAGGCGCTGGATGAAGCCGAGTTTTCGCAATTGCCGGAGGCTGATCGCGAGCGTTTCCACGATGACATCTCCGGCCTCGAAGAGCGCCTGAACGAAGAACTCGCCAGCCTGCCGCAGTGGAAGCGCGAGTCGAACAACCAACTGCGTTCGCTCAACGAAGAAACCATCACGCTGGCCTTGCAGCCGTTGCTGTCGCCACTGTCGGAGAAGTACGCAGAAAATGCTGCTGTCTGCGGTTATCTGCAAGCGATGCAGGTGTATCTGCTGAAAACCGTTGTCGAGCAACTGGTCGACGACAGCAAGACCGACGCCGTCGCGCGCAAGCTGCTGGAAGAGCAATACGCACCAAGCCTGGTGGTCGGTCATCCGGCCAGCGGCGGTGCGCCGGTGGTGTTCGAGCCGCATCCGACCTATGAAAATCTGTTCGGCCGCATCGAATACACCACTGATCAGGGCGCGCTCTACACCACCTATCGTCAGTTGCGTCCGGGGGCCTTGCACCGCGCCAATGGGGGTTTCCTGATCCTTGAAGCGGAAAAAATGCTCAGCGAGCCGTTCGTGTGGGACGCGCTCAAGCGCGCCCTGCAATCGCGCAAGCTGAAAATGGAATCGCCACTGGGCGAGATGGGCCGCTTCGCCACCGTGACGCTCAACCCGCAGCACATTCCGTTGCAGGTCAAAGTCATCATCATCGGTGCGCGGTCGCTGTATTACACGTTGCAAGACCTTGATCCGGACTTCCAGGAGATGTTCCGCGTTCTGGTCGATTTCGACGAAGACATCCCGATGGTCGACGAGAGCCTGGAGCAGTTCGCCCAGCTGTTGAAAACCCGGACTTCGGAAGAAGGCATGGCGCCGTTGACTGCTGATGCAGTGGCGCGCCTGGCCACTTACAGCGCGCGTCTGGCCGAACATCAGGGGCGTTTGTCGGCGCGTATCGGCGATCTGTTCCAGCTGGTCAGCGAAGCGGATTTCATTCGTCATCTGGCTGGCGATGAAATGACTGATGCCGGGCACATCGAGCGAGCCCTGAAAGCCAAGGCCACCCGCACCGGGCGTGTCTCGGCGCGGATTCTCGACGACATGCTCGCCGGGATCATTCTGATCGACACCGATGGCGCGGCGGTCGGCAAGTGCAACGGTCTGACGGTGCTTGAGGTCGGCGACTCGGCGTTCGGTGTGCCGGCGCGGATTTCCGCCACGGTGTACCCGGGCGGCAGCGGCATCGTCGACATCGAGCGCGAGGTCAATCTCGGTCAACCGATCCACTCCAAAGGCGTGATGATCCTCACCGGTTATCTGGGTAGCCGTTACGCCCAGGAATTCCCATTGGCGATTTCCGCGAGCATCGCGCTGGAGCAATCCTACGGTTACGTCGATGGCGACAGTGCGTCGCTGGGCGAGGCGTGCACGCTGATTTCGGCGCTGTCGAAAACCCCGCTCAAGCAGTGTTTCGCGATCACCGGTTCGATCAACCAGTTCGGTGAGGTGCAGGCGGTCGGCGGGGTCAACGAGAAGATCGAAGGCTTCTTCCGTCTCTGCGAAGCACGCGGTCTGACGGGCGAGCAGGGCGCGATCATTCCGCAGGCCAACGTGGCGACACTGATGTTGGATGAGAAAGTGCTGGCGGCGGTGCGCGCCGGGCAATTCCACGTTTACGCGGTGCGTCAGGCTGATGAGGCGTTGAGTCTGCTGGCCGGCGAGCCGGCGGGTACGCCGAACGAGGAGGGCGAATTCCCTGAAGGCAGCATCAACGCGCGGGTGGTCGAGCGCTTGCGCGACATCGCCGAAATGATCAGCGAAGAAGACCTCAAGGAAGCCGAGAAGGAATTGGCGCAGGAAGCATTGGCCGAAGCCAAACCCGCTTAAGCCTGGCGCGGTCAAACTGCAGGAGTGAGCCTGCTCGCAATGGCGGTGTGTCAGTCGGCAAAAATGTTGCCTGACACGTTGCCATCGAGAGCAGGCTCACTCCTGCATTTGTTTTCCAAATTGGTTTTTGCAGTGATCTTCGGGAAATGTGCCATCACTCTGGCGCCAATATTCACACAATGACCATTCGGCGCCTTTTGGTTCTATCCGGCTTGCGCGGCGGACTTTTCTTCTATTCTCAGCTCAAGGATATCGACAGTATCACTGGATCGAGCCAGTCCTCCCGTGAGGGCTGAATACCGGCTTCACCGAGGGTCGCCGCCATGTCGCGCAACCTCTGCCTCACCCGTCAATGCCTGGGTCTTGTGACCCGCATCGAATGCGCCATCAAACCGTTGGCCGGCGATAACGGCATGTGGACGCTGCTCTTCGCTGCCGGCATGGCCGGCGAACAACCTTCCGCCATCAAAGCTCAGGGCCCGTTTCACGGACCGATCGCCGCCGAGTCAATCCTCGACACCATCGTTGAAAGTCTGACGATGCACGGCTATCAGTTGGCCGACGATCCACAGATCTGGAGCCTGCACCTGCAAGCCCAGCTGCGGCAGATCAACGGTGGCCGAGGCCGCAGCCTCAATTGACGCAGATCTGCGCAGGGACTGCTGCAGGTTGCGATCTTTTCAGGGTGCCGAATCAGGCATCTGCGCCTTGTCGAGTTTGACCTCAAAACCGTATTGCACGGTGGCGAGGTCGGTTCGCTGATAGGTCTCCACGTGAGTTGGACGGCCATAAAAATAATGCACGCCAAACAGCGCCGGGCCTTCTGCGCTCGCGTCGTGGCTGACCGAAAGAATCTGCTTCAGGTAATTGCCACTGTCGTCCTTGACGAAGAAGCGCCACTCGTTGGCGGGGAACAGTTTCAGGTCCACCACCAGCGTGTTGTTCTTGATCTCCAGGCCTTTGGGCAGAGACTTGCCGTCGTAGGATTTCTTGTCGACCGTTGCCAGAAACAGCGGCATCGAGCCAACGGCGATCGCCGGGGTTTCCGGGAACAGATTCAAATCGTAGGTGATCGTCGCTCGCAGCGGATCAACCTGATAAGCCTCGGGCGGCAGTTCGATGGGTTCATCGAGTTTGCCGCTGCGTTTTTCGGTGAAGAATGTCACCGGGCTTTCACCGGGGTTGAAGTCATCGCCGAGCAGTTCATCGTTGAAGGTGCGGCGATGGGAAAACTCGATGCGCGCGGCGCTTGGGTCTTCAACCGATTGATGGACACGGATGCCAGCCTTCAACTGCTCTTCAGTGAGGCTTGCGCCTTTGAGCCAGTTCACGGCCAGATCGTCATACACCACCACCGGCAGATCCAGCGGCTGGATGGCTTTTTCCGTGGTGTGCTGATGGAACGCGCGAATGGGCAGATCCAGCGTTTTGCGGGTCACGGTGACTGCCGAGAAGTCGAGCACACTGACTTCCAGGGTTTCGATCGGGCCGTTGAAGTAGACCTTGTTGTAACGGCGCGGGTGCTGTTGATCGAAGGCTTGCTGTTCGTCGCCGAGCTGTTTTTCCAGCGTGTCGCTCCAGGTCTTCTGCTGTTGCAGGTGTGCCAGTTGTTTTTCGTAGAAGGACACCTGCTCCGGGCTTTCGTTGATCGAGCCGGCACGCACCAGATATTGCCCGGTGGCGTCGCGGGCCTGAACGATCAGCGGATTGAGCTGGGCGTCGGCGACTTCCGGAGCCAATGGCAGGTTGTTGCTGAATTCGACCTCGGCGTAGTTCTTTTCCAGTTTCAGCACTTTGACGCTGAGGTTGTCATCGGTACGCGCCTGACCGACATCCTTTTTACTCAGATCGAAACTGAACAGACGTCGCGGCGCGATCACTTCCACTTTGCCTTGCAGGCTCACCGGTTGTGGCTGGGTTTTCTTGTCCACGTCGAGACCGTCGATGAACGGGTAGGTCACGGTCAGGTCATCGGGATTGGTGACGTTGGAGCTTGAGGGGCTTAACTGAATGCCCGGATCGGTTTCCGACCACTCCGGCTGGTAAGCAATGACGCGCTTGTTGCTCAGGGTGACCGATTGCCATTCCACGCCATGGGGAAACAGGAAGCCGCCGGGAATGTTGAGGTTGAACGGGAAGACTGGTTGCAGATCCGTGAGGTAATCGGAACTGGCGTCCTTGTGCAGCACGAACAAACCATTGATGAAGGTATCGACCAGCGCCTGCGGGGCAGGGTAGTGCTTGAGGATGCCGAGGGCGTCTTCACCGTATTCGGTTTTTGCCACCATGCTGTCGAGTTTGAGCTGGGCGCGTTCAAGCAACAGCAGCGAGCCGCCGAGTTCGGTGACGGCGTCCTTGAGCTTCGGATCGCTGATGGCATCGAGTGACTGTTCGAATTTTGCGGTTTTTTCTTCCAGGCTGAGCGCATGCTTCTCGTCACCGGGCGAGCAACCGCCGAGGAGCAGGGTCAAGCAAATTCCGGCAGTCGTTATCGGCAATCGCACATCCATTTCCACTCGTCCTGTCCGCTGTCGCTGAGCTGTCATTGGCTTGGACACTAGCAGAAAAAAATGCCACACACGCGCAGGTGACGGATTTTCGGGCAGTTTCTGGGTGTCACAGGTGGCTGGTATACTCGCCGCCGATTACCACCACCCCATGTGTGAGATTCAATGGAACGCTTTATCGAAAACGCAATGTACACCTCGCGCTGGCTGTTGGCGCCGATCTACTTCGGGCTCTCCCTCGGGTTGCTGGCGCTGGCGCTGAAGTTCTTCCAGGAAGTTTTCCACGTCATTCCCAATGTGTTCTCGATGGCTGAATCGGATCTGATTCTGGTGTTGCTGTCGCTGATCGATATGGCTCTGGTGGGCGGCTTGCTGGTCATGGTGATGATTTCCGGCTACGAGAACTTCGTCTCGCAACTGGACATCGATGAAGGCAAGGAAAAGCTCAACTGGCTGGGCACCATGGATTCTTCGTCGTTGAAGATGAAAGTGGCGGCCTCGATCGTGGCGATCTCCTCGATCCACCTGTTGCGGATCTTCATGGATGCCAAGAACGTCGATCCCGAGCACCTGAAGTGGTACGTGATCATTCACATGACCTTCGTGCTCTCGGCTTGCGCGATGGGTTATCTGGACAAGGTCACCAAGCACTGATCACGCTTTGATCGCTGCAAAAAACACCGCCCGTCTGTTGCGAAACAGACGGGCGGTGTCGTTTGTGGCTTGTGCTTTGTTGCGCGCGGGCATATCCCTGTAGACGTCTTGGCTCGCCACTGCGTGAGGTGTGTTCATGAACCTGCAAGAGTTGAATGCGTTTGCCATCGCCAAAAAGGTTGATGAGCTGAACCTGATCTCCATGGAAGGCGGGATTTACCTGCTCGAAGCGCGGATGCATGGCGCGGCGTACCCGTTGAGTGATCTCAAGGGCAACATGCTGACGCTGCGTTCGGTCGAGCACGCACGGGATCTTTTGCACAGTTTCCCGGTGTTGCCGTTCAACCTCGTACACACCTCGGTACACGATGAAATGTGTGGCCTCGGCGCCAGTGGCGAGGAAAGCCTGAAAGTACCGCTTGCCTGGCGCTCGGCCCTGTAGGCCCTGCGCGCCACAGGTCTGGCATCTGTGCTAGTCTGCTCGCCCTTTTGGTTCCGGGCGCGCCGGGACGCGCTGTGCACGCACGGCAAGTCTTGTGGCCGTCCGCACAGCGGAGCAGTGTCATGTCCGAAGTAAATCTGTCCACCGACGAAACCCGCGTCAGCTACGGCATCGGCCGTCAGTTGGGTGACCAGCTGCGCGACAACCCGCCACCGGGTGTCAGCCTGGACGCGATCCTGGCCGGTCTGACCGACGCTTTCGCCGGTAAGGAAAGCCGTGTGGGTCAGGAAGAAATGTCCGCCAGCTTCAAGGTTATCCGCGAGATCATGCAAGCCGAAGCCGCTGCCAAGGCTGAAGCCGCTGCTGGCGAAGGCCTGGCCTTCCTGGCTGAAAACGCCAAGCGTGACGGCATCACCACTCTGGCTTCCGGCCTGCAATTCGAAGTGCTGACTCAAGGTGAAGGCGCCAAGCCGACCCGTGAAGACCAGGTGCGTACTCACTACCACGGCACGCTGATCGACGGCACCGTGTTCGACAGCTCCTACGAGCGCGGCCAGCCTGCAGAATTCCCGGTTGGCGGCGTGATCCCTGGCTGGACCGAAGCCCTGCAACTGATGAATGCCGGCAGCAAATGGCGTCTGTACGTGCCGAGCGAGCTGGCTTACGGCGCGCAAGGCGTTGGCAGCATCCCGCCGCACAGCGTTCTGGTGTTTGACGTCGAGCTGCTCGACGTTCTGTAAGACCTGGCCTGCCTTGATGGCGGGCTGATGTAGGAGTGAGCCTGCTCGCTATGGCGTGTTTTCAGTCGACTGATGTGTTGTCTGACACACCGCTTTCGCGAGCAGGCTCACTCCTACAGTTTTTACCGCGTTTCATAGTTCTATCTTGTGATGCAGTTCGCTGGTCGGGCGCAACGCCCGGGCGTAGCAGAACAGGAACAGATTGCGCACCAACTCCTTGAGCACCAGCGGCTCACTGGAATTCAGGCTGCTGACGTCCAGATCCCCCTGATCCTGCAGTTCATGCAAGGCTTCTTCTTCAAGCACCGCACAGACTTCACCGGTCTCCCGATGGAGGATTCTGAGGTAAGGGTGTGGGCGATCCAGCCACGCGTCGATCAAATAAGTCATGGTTCTAATCTCCTTGAAAGGTTTCAATGAGAATAATTCTTATTCATCAAATAGCAAGTGCCTATTGGCAGATTGTGAATTTTTCCGGGTAAAGATTGCGTAAGGTCAAAACGGCTGGCGTTTGGCTATTGCGTGAATTGGCTAGGGGAAAGCGGGGAGGGTGAAGCTCCATCCCACGTCTGGCGCGGGATGGATCACAACAGGTTCAGACTTTTCTGACGAACTCGGATTTGAGTTTCATTGGGCCGATACCGTCGATCTTGCAGTCGATGTCATGGTCGCCATCGCACAGGCGGATGTTCTTGACCTTGGTGCCGACCTTGACCACCAGCGAGGTGCCCTTGACCTTCAAGTCCTTGATCACGGTGATGGTGTCGCCGTCTTGCAGGACATTGCCGACCGAGTCTTTCTTCACTGCATCGTCAGAGGCCACTTCGGCTTCGCCATTGGCCGACCACTCGTGGGCGCACTCCGGGCAGATCAGTTGCGCGCCGTCTTCATAGGTGTATTCGGAATTGCATTTCGGGCAGGGTGGCAACGTGCTCACTAAGGCTCCTTGGGATGTGGATCGCTAAAAGTCGCACATTGTATAAGGTTTTAGCGGCAAGCGGGCAGGCAACAAAAAGCCGCAGGCTTCGGAGAAGGCTGCGGCCCTTGATTGCTCGGGATGATCAGTGTGTGCGGGCGACCGCAAACTCACTCAGCTCAACCAGTGCATCGCGATACTCGCTGGCCGGCAGCGCGTCGAGGCACTTGATCGCACGGGCCACGTAATCACGGGCCAGTTGCGCGGTGTATTCCAAAGAACCGGAAGCTTCCACGGCGATGCGGATGCTTTCCAGATCTTCGATCCCGCCTTTCTGGATCGCCTGACGCACCAGGGCTGCCTGTTCAGGCGTGCCTTCGCGCATGGTGTAGATCAGCGGCAGGGTCGGTTTGCCTTCGGCCAGATCGTCACCGACGTTCTTGCCCAGGGTTTCGGCGTCGCCTTTGTAGTCGAGCAGGTCGTCGACCAGTTGGAACGCCACGCCCAGGTGATCACCGAAGTTACGCAGGGCTTCGCTCTGCTCGGCGGTGGCGCCGGCCAGCGCGGCGGCGCTGTGGGTCGAGGCTTCGAAAAGCATCGCGGTCTTGCCGCGGATGACTTCCATGTAGGTTTCTTCGGTGGTGCTGGCGTCACGAACCTTGGACAGCTGCAACACTTCGCCTTCAGCGATAATGCGCGTGGCCTGGGACAGGATCTTCATGACCGGCATCGAGCCCAGTTCGACCATCATCTCGAACGAGCGTGAGTACAGGAAATCGCCGACCAGCACGCTCGGGGCATTGCCCCACATGGCGTTGGCGGTCGAGCGGCCACGGCGCATGCCGGACATGTCGACGACGTCGTCATGCAGCAGGGTCGCGGTGTGCAGGAATTCGATGGTGGCGGCGAGCAGGCGCATGTCGTCGCCTTCGCGACCCAGGGCCTTGCCACACAGCAGCACTAATAAAGGACGCAGACGTTTGCCGCCGGCCGAGGTGATGTAATCGCCGATTTTCGATACCAGCGGCACTCGGGAAGTCAGCTGCTTCTTGATGATGCCGTCGACGGCGCTAAAATCGTCCGCCACCGCGCGGTAGAAAGCTTGGGGTTGCATCAGCGAGAGTCGCTCCAGAAGGGTTGCGCGGCATGCTAGGACCCCCATCCAGACCTGTCAAGGCGCGATGGACGGCTACTTGCAAGCCTGCGGCGCCTTGCGTACAATCGCGCACCCTGAACTTCCTGGGCAGCACCTGCCTTACGCAATTGCAAGCGGGCCTTCCAGCCCCATGCAGCCATGCCAGCCAATACCTCTTCTTATAAAGAGCTGGGTGAGCAGGATTATCGGAGAAATACCATGTCTTATGCAGTAATCGTTACTGGCGGCAAGCAGTACAAAGTCGCCCCAGGTGAATACCTGAAGATCGAAAAACTGGAAGTCGCTACCGGCGAATCCGTTACCTTTGATCGCGTTCTGTTGGTTGCCAATGGCGACGACGTGAACATCGGCGCTCCAGTTGTTGCTGGCGCTACTGTTGTGGCTGAAGTGATCTCCCAAGGTCGTCACGATAAAGTCCGCATCATCAAGTTCCGTCGTCGTAAGCACCACATGAAGCGTATGGGCCACCGCCAGTGGTACACCGAGATCAAAATCACCGGTATTCAGGCTTAATTTCAGCCTAATTCCTCACTAGGAGAATTGAACTCATGGCACACAAAAAAGCTGGTGGTAGTACCCGTAACGGTCGCGACTCAGAAGCCAAACGCCTTGGCGTCAAGATGTATGGCGGCCAGAAAATCATTCCGGGCAACATCATCGTGCGTCAGCGCGGTACCCAATTCCACGCCGGTTACGGTGTAGGCATGGGTAAGGATCACACCCTCTTCGCTAAAATCGAAGGCGTGATCAAGTTTGAAGTAAAAGGCGCGTTCAACCGCCGTTACGTGAGCGTTGTCGCGGCTTAATCGCGAGATCGCTGGAAGAGCCCTGTCTTGCGACGGGGCTTTTTCGTTTGTGGGGTGAGTCTCTTGCAAAACTGTTTGTATGGGCTGTCGGCGTGCGATGCAGGTCGTGTTTTGGGGTCGCTGCGCTCATTTTTGCAAGAGTCTTATGTCTTGATTGTTTTTCGGCTCGTCCGTATGGCGAGAGGCGTTGGTTATGAAGTTTGTTGATGAAGTATCGATTCGCGTAAAGGCTGGTGATGGCGGCAATGGCGCCATGAGTTTCCGTCGGGAAAAGTTCATCGAAAACGGTGGTCCGAACGGTGGTGATGGTGGTGATGGCGGCTCTATCTACATGATGGCTGACGAAAACCTCAACACCCTGGTCGACTACCGTTACACCCGGCACTTCGATGCCGAGCGTGGTTCCAACGGCGGCAGCACCGATTGCACCGGCAAGAAAGGTGAGGACCTGATCCTGCGCGTTCCGGTCGGCACAACCGTGATCGACTCGGCGACTCAGGAAGTCATCGGCGACCTGACCAAGGCCGGTCAGAAGTTGATGGTCGTACAGGGCGGTTGGCACGGTCTGGGTAACACTCGTTTCAAATCCAGTACCAACCGTGCGCCACGCCAGACCACGCCGGGTAAGCCGGGTGAGCAGCGTGACCTGAAACTGGAAATGAAAGTACTGGCTGACGTGGGGCTGCTGGGCTTGCCGAACGCCGGTAAAAGTACCTTCATTCGCTCGGTCTCTGCCGCCAAGCCGAAAGTTGCCGACTACCCGTTCACCACGTTGGTGCCAAACCTCGGTGTGGTCAGCGTCGATCGCTGGAAGAGCTTCGTCGTGGCCGACATTCCGGGTCTGATCGAAGGTGCTTCCGACGGTGCTGGCCTGGGTATCCGCTTCCTCAAGCACTTGGCGCGTACGCGTCTGTTGCTGCACCTCGTCGACATGGCGCCGCTGGATGACACCAGTGCACCGGATGCCGCGGAAGTGATCGTCAACGAACTGATCAAGTTCAGTCCGTCTCTGGCTGAGCGTGATCGCTGGCTGGTGCTGAACAAGTGCGACCAGATCCTTGAAGAAGAGCACGAAGAGCGCGTCAAGGAAATCGTTGATCGCCTGGAATGGACTGGTCCGGTTTACGTGATCTCGGCGATCGCCAAGATCGGTACCGAGCGTCTGTGTCATGACATCATGCGTTACATGGAAGATCGTGCTGATCGTCTGGCCAATGACCCGGCTTACAAAGAAGAGCTGGCCGATCTCGATCAGCGCATCGAAGACGAAGCTCGCGCGCAATTGCAGGCGCTGGATGACAAGCGTGCCCTGCGTCGTAGCGGCGTGAAGTCGGTCCATGACATCGGTGACGATGATTGGGACGAAGAAGATGTGGATGACGAAGACGGTCCGGAAATCATTTACGTGCGCGACTGATTCGTTGCAGTAAACTTAAGCGCCGCTCAATCGAGCGGCGTTTTAGTATCTGGAAATCGCAAGTCACAAATAACGTCATGGGTGGCGCTGGGTCGCGCTGCCCTCAAGCTAAGGTTGAAGATGATGCGGAGCAAGGTGACAGGTGCGCAGCGTTGGGTCGTGAAGATCGGCAGCGCTTTGCTGACAGCTGATGGCAAAGGGCTGGATCGTGCGGCAATGAGTGTTTGGGTCGAGCAGATGGTGGCCTTGCATGAGGCCGGCGTCGAGTTGGTGCTGGTGTCCTCCGGGGCAGTGGCGGCCGGCATGAGCCGTTTGGGCTGGACCGCACGACCCAGTGCGATGCACGAGCTCCAGGCGGCCGCGGCAATTGGCCAGATGGGGCTGGTGCAGGCTTGGGAGTCGAGCTTCGCCGAGCATGGTCGGCACACTGCGCAGATTCTCCTGACTCACGACGACCTCTCCGATCGCAAGCGCTACCTGAACGCCCGCAGCACCTTGCGTGCGCTGGTCGAGCTGAAAGTCATTCCGGTGATCAATGAAAACGACACCGTGGTCACCGATGAAATCCGTTTTGGTGACAACGACACGCTGGCAGCGCTGGTGGCCAACCTGGTTGAAGCCGATTTGCTGGTGATTCTCACGGATCGCGATGGCATGTTCGACGCTGATCCGCGTAACAATCCCGAGGCTCAGCTGATTTATGAGGCTCGCGCCGATGATCCGGCTCTGGATGCGGTTGCGGGTGGAACTGGCGGTGCGCTGGGGCGGGGCGGCATGCAGACCAAGTTGCGTGCGGCGCGTCTGGCTGCGCGTTCCGGTGCGCATACCATCATTGTCGGTGGGCGTCTTGAGCGTGTACTTGATCGCCTGAAGGCGGGTGAGCGTATCGGCACCTTGCTGTCGCCTGAGCGTGGCATGCTCGCGGCGCGCAAGCAGTGGCTGGCTGGGCATCTGCAGACTCGCGGCACGCTGGTGTTGGATGATGGGGCGGTGTCGGCGTTATCCCAAGGCAACAAGAGCTTGCTGCCAGTGGGTGTGAAGTTGGTGCAGGGCAGTTTCCGTCGCGGTGAGATGGTGGTCTGTGTGGCGCCGGATGGTCGTGAAATCGCCCGTGGTCTCGCCAATTACAGTGCGCTGGAAGCGCAAAAAATTATCGGTCAGTCGTCAGAGGCGATTGTCGGTTTGCTGGGTTACATGGCTGAGCCGGAATTGGTTCATCGTGACAACCTGATTCTGGTTTAAGGAAAACTTGATGCGTATAGCAAAAGGATTGTTGGGTCTGTTGATGGCGTTGCCGTTGCTGGCCTCGGCCGAAGAGATCGGTCAGGTATCGACAGTGTTCAAGCTTGTCGGTCCAAATGATCGGATCGTGGTCGAGGCGTTTGATGATCCGAAGGTCGAGGGTGTGACCTGCTATCTATCGCGCGCCAAGACTGGGGGCGTGAAAGGTGGCTTGGGTCTGGCTGAGGATCGCGCCGAAGCCTCGATCGCCTGCCGTCAGGTGGGTCCGATCAAGTTCAAAGGCGAGCTGAAGGATGGTGACGAGGTGTTCAAGGAGCGCACGTCGCTGGTGTTCAAGACCATGCAGGTGGTGCGCTTCCTCGACAAGAAGCGCAACACGCTGGTGTATCTGGTCTACAGCGATCGCGTGATCGAGGGTAGTCCGCAGAATGCGGTGACCGCCATCCCTATTCTGCCGTGGGTGCCGGTTCAGCAATAACGCGCAAATCAGATGTGCAATGTGGGAGGGGATGAGTCCCCTCCCATTTTTTATGAGCGGGATTTACCAAATCGCAGGCAATAAAAAACCGACCCTGAGGTCGGTTTTTTAATGACTACGTCGATTAAGCAGCTTCTTTCAGCGCTTTAACGTGGCCATTCAGGCGGCTCTTATGGCGAGCAGCCTTGTTCTTGTGGATGATGCCTTTATCGGCCATACGGTCGATAACTGGCACAGCCAGAACGTATGCAGCTTGAGCTTTTTCAGCGTCTTTTGCGTCGATGGCTTTAACTACATTCTTGATGTAGGTGCGAACCATGGAACGCAGGCTGGCGTTGTGGCTGCGACGCTTCTCAGCCTGTTTTGCACGTTTTTTGGCGGAAGGTGAGTTGGCCACCGTCGAGCTCCTCGAAAGACTTTTTAGGAAATAGCAAACAAAATAGGCCGCGAATCATGCCGATGAGTTGAAGTCTTGTCAAGGGCACTTGAAACGTTCCGCTAAGTGGTAGGTATAAAGAGGCGGGATATTTATTTCCGGCGCTTGACCTGTAAACTCGCGAGCTTTGGCTCTGTGCTGCTGCGGCGCGGAGTATCGCACAAGTAGGCGCTTTGTTCGCCTGCTGTTTATCGACAGGCACAAATTCCCTCAATGAATCTGCTCAAATCGTTGGCCGCCGTCAGCTCTATCACGATGCTTTCCCGTGTTTTGGGGTTTGTTCGTGACACGCTGATTGCTCGCACATTCGGCGCCGGGATGGCGACGGATGCCTTCTTTATTGCCTTCAAATTGCCCAATCTGCTGCGGCGGATCTTCGCCGAGGGCGCTTTCTCGCAGGCATTTGTGCCGATTCTGGCCGAATACAAAAGCCAACAGGGCGAGGAGGCGACACGCACATTCATTGCCTACGTTTCGGGGTTGCTGACCTTGGTGTTGGCCGTGGTCACTGCGCTGGGCATGATCGCGGCGCCCTGGGTGATCTGGGCCACGGCGCCCGGTTTCACCGACACACCGGAAAAATTCCAGCTCACCTCCGATCTGTTGCGGGTGACGTTCCCTTATATATTGCTGATCTCGCTGTCGTCGCTGGCCGGTGCGATTCTCAATACCTGGAACCGCTTTTCGGTGCCGGCGTTTGTGCCGACCCTGCTTAACGTCAGCATGATCGTGTTTTCGCTGTTCCTGACGCCGTACTTCGATCCGCCGGTCATGGCCTTGGGCTGGGCCGTGCTGGTGGGCGGTCTGGCGCAACTGCTTTATCAACTGCCGCACCTGAAAAAGATCGGCATGCTGGTGTTGCCGCGCCTGAACCTGCGCGATAGCGGTGTCTGGCGGGTAATGAAGCAGATGTTGCCGGCGATCCTCGGCGTGTCGGTCAGTCAGATTTCGCTGATTATCAACACCATCTTCGCCTCGTTTCTGGTCGCGGGCTCGGTGTCGTGGATGTATTACGCCGACCGCTTGATGGAATTGCCATCCGGCGTGCTCGGCGTGGCGCTGGGCACCATTCTGCTGCCGACGCTGGCGAAAACCTACGCCAGCAAGGATCGCCATGAGTATTCGCGAATCCTCGATTGGGGTCTGCGTCTGTGCTTTGTGCTGGTGCTGCCGTGTGCACTGGCGCTGGGGATTCTCGCTGAACCGTTGACCGTATCGCTGTTCCAGTACGGTCAGTTCAGTGGCTTCGATGCCGAAATGACCCAGCGGGCGCTGATTGCCTATTCTGTCGGTCTGCTCGGGATTATCGTGATCAAAGTGCTGGCGCCGGGCTTTTATGCGCAACAGAACATTCGTACCCCGGTGAAAATCGCGATCTTCACCCTGGTGGTCACTCAATTATTCAACCTGGTATTGATTGGTCCGTTGGCGCACGCCGGCCTGGCGCTCGCGATCAGTGCCGGCGCGTGCCTGAATGCCGGGCTGCTGTTCTATCAATTGCGCAAACAAAAGATGTATCAACCGCAACCGGGTTGGTACATGTTCGGCTTCAAACTGGTAGTGGCTGTGGTGGTAATGTCCGCAGTATTGCTGATCGGCATGCATTTCATGCCCGCGTGGGATCAAGGCCACATGCTTGAGCGCTTCCTGCGTCTTGGCGCTTTGGTGGTTGCCGGTGTGGTCGCTTATTTCGGTATGTTGCTGCTGCTCGGTTTCCGTCTGCGTGACTTCAATCGCAAGGCCTTGAGCTGAGGTTTCACCCTTTATGAACGGGCGCGGGCCGGCAGTTTTGTCGGCTCGATCACTTTGCGTTACGGTGTTGCCTGTCGTCGACCGTCGGGTGTGGTTATAATCGACCACTTTATGAGCAAGAAGCGCGTTATGCAGCTGGTTCGAGGCCTCCACAACTTGCGCCCCCAGCATCGGGGCTGCGTCGCCACTATTGGCAACTTTGACGGTGTTCACCGTGGTCACCAGGCTATCCTGGCCCGACTGCGTGAGCGTGCGCTCGAGTTGGGCGTACCCAGCTGCGTGGTGATTTTCGAGCCGCAGCCACGGGAATTCTTTGCGCCAGAGACCGCGCCGGCGCGTCTGGCACGGTTGCGCGACAAGCTGCAACTGCTGGCGGCCGAAGGCGTTGACCGGGTTCTGTGCCTGGCATTCAACCAGCGCTTGAGCAAGCTCAGCGCCAGTGAGTTCGTCGATACCATTCTGGTGGACGGCCTCGGCGTACAACATCTGGAAGTGGGTGACGACTTCCGCTTCGGCTGCGATCGCCTCGGCGATTTCGATTTTTTGTTGCAGGCCGGGCAAGTTCACGGCTTCACCGTTGAAGCTGCGCAAACCGTCGAGCTGGACGGCATTCGCGTCAGCAGCACCCAGGTGCGCAACGCGTTGGCCGCCGCAGATTTCGCGCTGGCCGAACGTTTGCTCGGCCGTCCGTACCGCATCGCCGGTCGCGTGCTGCATGGCCAGAAACTGGCCCGGCAACTGGGTACGCCCACGGCCAACATTCAACTCAAGCGTCGTCGCGTGCCGTTCACCGGGGTGTATCTGGTGGATGTCGATATTGACGGCAAAACCTGGCCCGGCGTCGCCAATATCGGCGTGCGGCCCACGGTGCAAGGTGATGGCAAGGCCCACCTTGAGGTTCATCTTTTAGATTTTGCCGGCGATCTGTATGACCGGCGTTTGACGGTGGTTTTCCACCAAAAGCTGCGTGAAGAGCAGCGATTCGCCTCCCTGGAGGCATTGAAAACGGCGATCAATGCGGATGTCGCCACCGCCCGTGCACTAGCCGCACCTAGCGCCCATCGCTAATGAAGAGCCTTAAATGACCGACTATAAAGCCACGCTTAACCTTCCGGACACCGCCTTCCCAATGAAGGCCGGCCTGCCACAGCGCGAACCGCAGATCCTGCAGCGCTGGGACAGTATTGGCCTGTACGGAAAGTTGCGCGAGATTGGCAAGGATCGTCCGAAGTTCGTCCTGCACGACGGCCCTCCGTATGCCAACGGCACGATCCACATCGGTCACGCACTGAACAAGATTCTCAAGGACATGATCATCCGCTCGAAAACCCTTTCGGGTTTCGACGCGCCGTATGTTCCGGGTTGGGACTGCCACGGCCTGCCGATCGAGCACAAGGTTGAAGTGACCCACGGCAAGAACCTGGGCGCGGACAAGACCCGCGAACTGTGCCGTGCCTACGCCACCGAGCAGATCGAAGGTCAGAAGACCGAGTTCATCCGCCTCGGCGTGCTGGGCGACTTCGCCAATCCGTACAAGACCATGGACTTCAAGAACGAGGCCGGTGAAATCCGTGCCCTCGCCGAAATCGTCAAGGGCGGCTTCGTGTTCAAGGGCCTCAAGCCAGTGAACTGGTGCTTCGACTGCGGTTCGGCCCTGGCCGAAGCCGAAGTCGAGTACGAGAACAAGAAGTCCTCGACCATCGACGTGGCGTTCCCGATCGCTGACGAGGCCAAACTGGCCGCCGCGTTCGGTCTGCCGTCGCTGAGCAAGCCTGCCTCGATCGTGATCTGGACCACCACCCCGTGGACCATCCCGGCCAACCAGGCACTGAACGTTCACCCGGAATTCAACTACGCGCTGGTTGATATCGGCGACAAGCTGCTGGTGCTGGCAGAAGAGCTGGTTGAGGCCTGCCTGGCGCGCTATGGCGTCGAAGGCTCGGTCATCGCGACCACCACCGGTAAAGAACTGGAACTGATCAACTTCCGTCACCCGTTCTACGACCGTCTGTCGCCAGTGTATCTGGCTGACTACGTCGAACTGGGCGCCGGCACCGGCGTGGTTCATTCCGCTCCGGCCTACGGTGTGGACGACTTCGTGACCTGCAAGAAGTACGGCATGGTCAACGACGACATCCTCAATCCGGTGCAGAGCAACGGCGTTTACGTGCCGTCGCTGGAATTCTTCGGTGGTCAGTTCATCTGGAAGGCCAACCCGGCCATCGTCGACAAGCTGACCGAAGTCGGTGCGCTGATGCACACCACCGTCATCGAGCACAGCTACATGCACTGCTGGCGCCACAAGACCCCGCTGATCTACCGCGCCACCGCGCAGTGGTTCATCGGCATGGACAAAGAGCCGGTCAGCGGCGACACCCTGCGTGTGCGCTCGCTCAAAGCCATCGAAGACACCAAGTTCGTTCCGGCCTGGGGCCAGGCGCGTCTGCACTCGATGATCGCCAACCGTCCGGACTGGTGCATCTCCCGTCAGCGCAACTGGGGCGTGCCGATCCCGTTCTTCCTCAACAAGGAAAGCGGCGAACTGCACCCGCGCACTGTCGAGCTGATGGAAGAAGTCGCCAAGCGCGTTGAAGTCGAAGGCATCGAAGCCTGGTTCAAGCTCGACGCCGCCGAACTGCTGGGTGATGAAGCACCGCAGTACGACAAGATCAGCGACACCCTCGACGTCTGGTTCGATTCGGGTACCACGCACTGGCACGTCCTGCGCGGTTCGCATCCGATGGGTCACGAGACCGGCCCGCGTGCCGACCTGTACCTGGAAGGTTCCGACCAGCACCGTGGCTGGTTCCACTCGTCGCTGCTGACCGGTTGCGCCATCGACAACCACGCGCCGTACCGCGAGCTGCTGACCCACGGTTTCACCGTCGACGAGTCTGGTCGCAAGATGTCCAAGTCGCTGGGCAACGTGATCGCGCCGCAGAAAGTCAACGACACTCTGGGCGCCGACATCATGCGTCTGTGGGTGGCTTCGACCGACTACTCCGGTGAAATGGCGGTTTCCGAACAGATCCTGCAACGCAGCGCGGACGCCTATCGTCGTATCCGTAACACCGCGCGCTTCCTGCTCTCGAACCTGACCGGCTTCAACCCGGCCACTGACATCCTGCCGGCTGAAGAAATGCTCGCGCTGGATCGTTGGGCGGTAGACCGCACCCTGCTGCTGCAACGCGAGTTGCAAGAGCATTACGGCGAATATCGTTTCTGGAACGTCTACTCGAAGATCCACAACTTCTGCGTGCAGGAGCTGGGTGGTTTCTACCTCGACATCATCAAGGACCGTCAGTACACCACTGGCGCCGACAGCAAGGCTCGTCGTTCGTGCCAGACCGCGCTGTTCCATATCTCCGAAGCGCTGGTGCGCTGGATCGCACCGATCCTGGCGTTCACCGCCGATGAGCTGTGGCAGTACCTGCCGGGCGAGCGCAATGAATCCGTCATGCTCAACACCTGGTATGAGGGTCTGACCGAGCTGCCGGAAGGCTTCGAGCTGGGTCGCGCCTACTGGGATCGCATCATGGAAGTGAAGGTTGCGGTCAACAAAGAGATGGAAATCCAGCGCGCGGCCAAGGCCGTCGGTGGCAACCTGCAGGCCGAAGTGACGCTGTTCGCCGAAGAGGCGCTGAGCGCCGATCTGGCCAAGCTGAGCAACGAACTGCGCTTCGTTCTGATCACTTCGACCGCCAGCGTCGCGCCGTTTGTACAGGCTCCGGCTGACGCGGTGGTCACCGAAGTCAGCGGCCTGAAGCTGCAGATCGTCAAATCGGCCTTCCCGAAATGCGCCCGTTGCTGGCACTGCCGTGAAGACGTCGGCGTGAACCCGGAGCATCCGGAGATCTGCGGTCGTTGCGTCGACAACATCAGCGGCGCAGGCGAGGTTCGTCACTATGCCTGATTCCCTTGGCCGTTTCGGACGGTTGAGCTGGCTCTGGTTGAGTTTGCTGGTTCTGGTCATCGACCAGGCCAGCAAGTTCTACTTCGAAGGCAAGCTCGAAATGTTCCAGCAGATCGTGATCATTCCCGATTACTTCAGCTGGACCCTGGCCTACAACACCGGCGCTGCGTTCAGCTTCCTGGCTGACAGCTCCGGCTGGCAGCGCTGGTTGTTCGCCCTGATCGCGATTGTGGTCAGTGCGGTGCTGGTGGTCTGGCTCAAACGTCTTGGCCGTAACGAAACCTGGCTGGCCATCGCTTTGGCGCTGGTGCTGGGCGGGGCGCTGGGCAATCTGTATGACCGCATTGCCCTGGGCCATGTGATCGATTTCATTCTGGTGCACTGGCAGAATCGCTGGTACTTCCCGGCGTTCAACTTCGCCGACAGCGCCATCACCGTGGGTGCGGTGATGCTGGCACTGGATATGTTCAAAAGTAAAAAGACCGGAGAAGCCGTTCATGACTGAACAGGTATTGGCTGAGCAACGCATCGGCCAGAACACGGAAGTCACTTTGCACTTTGCATTGCGCCTGGAGAACGGCGACACCGTCGACAGTACGTTCGACAAGGCCCCGGCGACCTTCAAGGTCGGCGACGGCAACCTGCTGCCGGGTTTCGAAGCGGCGCTGTTCGGTTTCAAGGCCGGTGACAAGCGTACGCTGACCGTCGAGCCGGAAAACGCCTTCGGCCAGCCGAACCCGCAGAACGTGCAGGTTATTCCGCGTTCGCAGTTTGCCGACATGGAACTGTCGCCGGGTTTGCTGGTGATCTTCAACGATGCGGCCAATACTGAGCTGCCGGGCGTGGTGAAAGAATTCGATGACGCGCAAGTGACCGTCGACTTCAACCATCCGCTGGCGGGGAAGACGCTGACCTTTGACGTCGAGATCATCAACGTCAAAGCGCTGTAAGCAACAACGCATAACCACTGTGGAAGTGGACTTGTTGTGATGAGGGGATTCATCCTCGATGGGGGGCGAAGCTTCCCAAAATCAGGCACCGAGATCTTTAACGGGAAAGCGCTGTCGGGTTTTACGATTGCTTCGTAATCGATCGGGGATAAATCCCCTCGCCACAACAAGCCCGCTCCCACAGGGACTGCAATGATCTATTTTCTTGCGCGCAAGACACGAGGCACAGCATGCAAATCAAACTCGCCAACCCCCGTGGCTTCTGCGCCGGCGTGGACCGGGCGATCGAAATCGTCAACCGCGCCCTGGAAGTTTTCGGGCCGCCGATCTACGTGCGTCATGAAGTGGTGCACAACAAGTTCGTCGTCGAAGACCTGCGCAGTCGTGGCGCGGTTTTCGTCGAAGAACTGGATCAGGTGCCGGACGATGTCATCGTGATTTTCAGTGCTCACGGCGTATCGCAAGCCGTGCGCACCGAAGCCGCCGGCCGTGGCCTGAAGGTGTTTGACGCCACTTGCCCACTGGTGACCAAGGTGCACATCGAAGTGGCGAAATACAGCCGCGACGGTCGTGAATGCATCCTGATCGGCCACGCCGGTCATCCGGAAGTCGAAGGCACCATGGGTCAGTACGACGCCAGCAACGGTGGCGCGATCTATCTCGTCGAAGACGAAAAAGACGTCGCCGAACTGCAAGTGCATAACCCGGAAAAACTGGCCTTTGTCACCCAGACCACCCTGTCGATGGATGACACCAGCCGGGTCATCGATGCCTTGCGCACGCGCTTCCCGGCTATCGGCGGCCCACGCAAGGACGACATTTGCTACGCCACGCAAAACCGTCAGGACGCGGTCAAGCAACTGGCCGATGAATGCGACGTGGTGCTGGTGGTCGGCAGCCCGAACAGTTCCAACTCCAACCGCTTGCGTGAGCTCGCTGAACGCATGGCCACACCGGCCTACCTGATCGACGGCGCCGAAGACCTGCAAAAGAGCTGGTTCGATGGCGTCGAGCGCATCGGCATCACCGCCGGTGCCTCTGCTCCGGAAGTCCTGGTGCGTGGTGTGATTCAGCAGTTGCAGGCCTGGGGCGCTACCGGTGCCGATGAGCTGGCCGGTCGCGAAGAGAACATCACGTTCTCGATGCCTAAAGAGCTGCGCGTCCGTTCGATCTGACGTTTTTGGTTTTCTGACACAGCGCCTGTTCAGTCTTGTCACTGCCCAGGCGCACCCGACCGGTCGCCGCCAGTACGATCTGATGCTGGCTGACCGGCTCGCGAATCGAACAGACATGTAAAGTCCCTGCCTGAAAGGCCCGCCCGGGCATCAGCGGTTGGCCCAGATTGCTGAACCGCACATAACGACTCACCGACCAGTTGCCGACAATGGGCACCTTCGCGTCAATCGCACGCTCTACCAGCAGCGGATTGCTGCTGTCTCCCGGCCCCTTGCCGCTGATATCCAGAACGATCCGCCAGCCCTGACCCCAGTCGCCGTTGATGGCATGAATCACCACACTCTGATTGTGGGTGAGCGCCAGCGTTCGGGCATGGCGAATACCGTAGAGCAGGGATTGCGCGGCCTCATCCCGATGGTTCGACTCCGTGAGTGTGGCAAACGCCGGACTGACCAGCAGCAGAACAATTGCGCCAATCGCCAGTCCCATAAGCAGTTCGATCAGGCTGGATCCCTGTTGCGACATGAAAACTCCCTCCATGGAGTGCGGTGGTTGACGCGATCCGTGCGCCGGGCAGGGCAAATCAACCGACACAGGTCGGTTGAATGTTCTAGCGTGTAGAAGCAGGTATAGCCGACGGCAACGGAGGGCACCGATGGATCATCGTACAAAAGGTTTCACGCTGATCGAGTTGCTGGTCGCGATTGCCATCTTCGTGATCATGATCACTCTGGCGGTGCCGGCATTTACCCGCTCGATACAAGGCAGCAAAGCCGATACGGAAATGGGCGACCTGCAGCGGGCAATCAATTTCGCAAGACTTGAGGCCATTGATCGAGGCGTGACCACCCGCCTGCGTCCAACCGCCGGGGGCAGCGTCTGGACCGGCGAATTGTCGGTCTACGACAGTACTGGCACTCCGGCCAATGTGTTGCGGGTTGTTCCGGCAATGAGCAGTGGTGCGACTCTGACGCTAACCTCTGGAGTGACCGCGCTGGATTTCAACAATCTGGGAGGTCTGGCGGCGCCGTCCACGGCGGTGGCCATCAGTTACACGTTGGGCACGCAAAGCAGGACGCTGAACGTGTGTTTGAACGGACGAATTCAACTGGGTGGAAGTTGCGGATGAGGGCAGGGAGCAAGGGCGTACAGCAAGGCATGACGCTGATTGAAGTGTTGGTCGCGTTGCTGATTCTGACGGTCGGACTGCTGGGGGCGGCGGCGGTGCAATTGAATGCACTGAAGTACACCGACAGTTCACGCATGACCAGTCAGGCCAGTTTCATCGCCTACGACATGATGGACCGCATCCGCGCCAACTCCGGCGCCGATTACACGGTCACGCCACCGACCTCCGGTAACCTCGGCGTGACACGTGATCAGGATCTCTACGACTTCACCACCAACATCGTCAATTTCGGCGGGCCGACGGCCACCGGCAGCATCACTCTTAACCAACGGGTCTACACGATCACCATCACCTGGAGTGACGCCCGGGCAGCGAATACCGCCAGTGCCCAGCGCAGTTTTGTGCTGAGCAGCCGCGCTGCGGTGGATCCGGTGGCCACACCATGAAGCGCCAAAACCAGGGTTTCGGTCTGATTGAATTGCTGATCGCTCTGGCACTGGGGCTGATCGTGGTATTAGGCGTGGTGCAGACGTTCATCGCGGCAAAAAACACCTATGTCAGTCAGAACAGCGCCGCCGCCATGCAGGAGGACGCACGTTTTGTGTTGAGCAAGATGATTCAGGAAATACGCATGGTGGGCATGTTCGGATGCCTAGGCACTATCACCGACTCGAGCACGGCCGGTGATTTCAATGCGGCGCAGATCACACCGATCAGTTGGGACAATGCCAATCTCAAACTGACCCTGGTGACCTCGGATGTCGGCAGTGGCGGTGGCACGCCTACCTGGACGGTGCTGTCCGATTGCCGTAACAGCGCGACGGCCTATACCGGCTTGCGTAGTCCGGCGACCGGGCAGATCGCTTTCCCGATCCGGCGTCTGATCTACAACTTCAGTAACAACCAGATCCTGATGGGGACCGGCAGCGGCACGCCAACCCAGCAGGTGCTGGTCAACAACGTCAGTGCGTTCAACGTGACGTTTGGTCTGGCCAGTTCTGCGACGGATGTCGCGGCATCGACTTACAGCGCCAATCCCAGCGATCCGGCACGTATTCGCAGTGTGCGTCTGAGCCTGACCCTCACCGATCCGAATAACCGGGTGAGCAATCAAACCTTCAACGTGGTTGCCGCCTTGCGCAACCGCTTGCAATGAGGGCCTGAGCGATGATGATTTCTTTGCATCAGCGACAGGCACAGCGCGGCATGGTGCTTCTGGTCAGTCTGGTGTTTCTGCTGCTGCTGACGCTGATCGGGCTGTCGTCGATGCAGAGTGCCAACCTGCAGGAAAAAATGGCCGGTAGCGTGAGCCTGCGCAATCAGTCGTTCCAGACCGCCGAAGCAGCGTTGCGCGTGGGCGAGAGCGCAGTGCAACTGGACAGTTATTCGTTGGCGGTGTGCAGCGGCACGACGCAATGTGCGCCTCCGGCAGAGTCATCAGTGGTCAGTGCGGCGGGGCTCAATTCGACCTCGGGGGTGACCTGGATCGCAGCGGGCAATGGCTTTTATGGTGTGCAGAACATCGGGACGACACTCACCGCCGTCAATGTACCGAGCAACACTTCGGCAACGCTGTATCGGGTGACCGCTGTCGGCATTGCCGGCACTTCGCGTAGCGTGGTGGAGAGTGTCTATGCGAAGTATTGAACGCTGCGGATCGCTGCTGATTGGCATACTGATGAGTTTGTATCTGGCCGCACCGGCCTGGGCGTTCACGCCGTCCGACTCGCCGCTGCTGAGTGCGGCGGCGGTGCCACCCAACGTCATGCTGCTGATCGACGACTCGGGGAGTATGAACAGCATCATTTACGCGGCGGGGTTCGATCCGACTGTCGATCGCACACCGGCCCGGCAATGTAACGCCTTGCTCGGCTTGTGCCTGAGTTCGACGGCGATCACCGGTGATCCGATATTTCTATCGAGCTTGCCGACTTCGGGATGTTCCGGCGGGGCATACGCGTTCTACAACAACAGCCTGGCGCCGCTATGCCTGAAACTGCCGGATCCTGTGGGCAGCGGCAACACCCGCTATTCAGGGGATTACATTTCTTACGTGGTCGGGCTGGCCATCAATAACGGCACCCGGGATTTCACCAACGGGGCAATCCCCAACGACTACCGCATCAACGTTGCGCGCAACGTTTCCACGGCGCTGGTTACCAGTAACCGGACCCTGCGCATGGGCCTGTCGACTTTCAATCCGGCCACCAGCAACAACTCCGGCAATGGCGGCTACATTGCCCGCTCCATCGCCGATCTGTCGCCAGTCTCCGGTAGCGTCACCCAGGCCCAGGCGGACACCAACTACAACGCGCTCATTTCAGCGATCAATAACTTGAGTGCCGTGGCCAACACGCCATTGGCCGAAACCTATTACGAAATCACCCGCTACATGCGCGGCATGGCGCCGTATTACAACTCCACGCCAGCCACCTATACCAGCCCGATTCAGTACCGCTGCCAGAGAAACTACGGCGTGGTGATTACTGACGGCTTGCCGACCTATGACCGAACCTTTCCAACTAACGATCCGCTCGGCGGTACCCGATTGCCGAACTGGGACGGCGTCAACAATGACGGCAATAACCTCAATGGCGATAACGAAGGCGACACGCTGTATCTGGATGACATCGCCAAATTCGCCTTCGATATCGACATGCGCTCGACCGGCACCGACGCGGCAGGCAAGAGCTGGAACGCGGTGGATTTTCCCAAGCAGAACATGAACACCTACACCGTGGGTTTCACCGCTGATAACGACATGCTCTCGGATGCGGCGAGTTACGGGCAGGGCCGCTACTATCAGGCGACCGACAGCACCGGTCTCAATGCCGCATTGTCGTCGGCACTCAGCGACATCACCTCCAAGGCGGGTTCCGGCGGTAGCGGTGTTACCAGCGGCACCACACTGGCCAGCGGCACCAGTTATTTCCAGACCAGTTACGACCCCAAGGACTGGCGTGGCACGATCAAGTCCTTCGGCTTTAACTCGGCGGGCGCGGTCAATACATCTGCGACCCTCTGGACCACCGACACCACCATCGTTCCGAGCGCTACCGCGCCGGCTTACCAGTCGTGGAATACCACCAGTAACGCGGCGGTGACGCTGGCTTACGGCAATTTTTCCGCGACACAACAGACCACGCTGGGCCAAGGTCTGCCCACCGGCATCACCGGCAATGATCTGGTGGAATGGAGCAAAGGCACCAACAAGACCGGGCTCAAGGTGCGCAGTGTGTTGCTGGGCGACATCATCAACTCGCCACTGGTGCTGGCTTCACCTACGGATAAAACCGCCTCCGACCTGTCTGGCGATACCACTTACACCAGTTACCTGACCACTAAGGCGGCGAACATGAGTGCCAGTCTGGTGGTGAACGCCAACGACGGTTTCGTCAACGTGATCAACTCGGCCAACGGCACCCGGCGTTACGCCTACATGCCGTCCAGCGTGTTGCCGTCTCTGCGCCTGATTGCCGATCCGACCTACATCAACGGCGTCAGCCACAAGTTTCTGGTGGACGGTCAGGTTGGCGTGTTTGACGCGCAACTCAACAGTGCCTGGAAAACCCTCGCCATCGGCGGCACCGGTGCTGGCGGCAAGACATTCTATGCATTGCAACTGTTCGACGCTTCGGCAGGCAACGTCCTTCGCGCACTTTGGGAAGTCAGTGCACCGGCCACCGCCAGCACCGCCAACGCTTTTAATGATCTGGGTTACGCCTATGCGCGGCCGGAAGTGGCACGCTTGGCCGACGGGCGTTGGGCAGCCTTTATCGCCAACGGTTACGGCAGCAACTCGGGCGTGGCGGCGCTGTACGTGCTGGATGTGCGGGATGGGTCACTGATCAAGAAAATCGTCATCGACAGTACGGAAACCACCAACGGCCTGTCCTCGGTGAAGCTCAAGGTCAATTCGCAAAATGTCGTGCAGGCTGCCTATGGCGGTGACTTGAAAGGGCGACTGTGGAAGTTCGACCTGAGCGCGACATCGACCGACAGTTGGGGCGTGGCGTTTTCCGGCAAGCCGTTATTCACAACGGCGGGTGGGGCGACTCAGCCAATTACTGCGCAACCGTTGCTGGCTGACAATTCTCTGGGCGGCAAACAGATTTTCGTCGGCACCGGCAAGTTCAACGAAACCGCCGACAAGACCAACAAGGATTTGCAGGCGTTCTACTCGGTGTGGGATGCCGATGGTGGCTCGGGGCAGCTCACCGTCAGCAGTTTGCAGGCACAGGCAGTGACGGGCGTGTTCTCTGGCAGTACCGGGCAATTCATCACCACGACCCAGAACGACACGACGTACCCGGGCGAGAAGGGTTGGTACCTGCCGTTGGTGTATAACAACGCGCTGACTGGCGAGCGGGTAATCAATCAGGCCAGTCTGGTGCTTGGGCGGATCATCTTCACCACGGCGAGCGTTGATACCACCGATCCATGTTCCAGTTTTGGCACCGGCAAACTGGTCGAACTCGATGCGTTCAGCGGTAAGATGCTCAACTACGCGGTGCTCGATACCAACAACGATGGTGTGGTCGACAGCAATGACACGATTTCCAGTGGCGTGATATTCACCGGCGGCATTCCGACCCTGAACGCCATCGTCAACGGCGCAACGCGCAAGATTGTGAACGACTCCAGTGGCGGCATTACTACCCTGGTGGAAAAATCCGGCGGCGGCAGCCGTCGTATCATGTGGCGACAAATACAGTAAGCGAGAGTTTGAGGCATGCGCAGATCCAACCGAGGCTTTACCCTGATCGAAATCATGATTGTGATTGCGATCATCGGGATCATGCTCACCATCGGCATTCCAAGCTACACCGAATACGTGAAGAAGGGCCGTCGCGCCGAAGTGGTATCGCTGCTGTCGGAACAGGCGCAGAGCCTCGAACGTTTCTACACCAAGAACAATATCTACACCGGCATCACCGGTCTGAGTGCAGGCAACGATTTTTATACGATCACGCCGACCATCACCGACCAGACCTTCCTGCTGACCGCTACCCGCAAGACGGGCACGGCCATGGCGACTGACAAGTGCGGGGATTTCACCCTGACCAACACGGGTGTCAGAAGCATGAACAACGCGACTACCGGGCTGACCACCAAGGATTGCTGGGGCCGCTGAGGCGCTTTCTTTCGGGCGCCTTTTGCGCCCACTGTCTTTTTTACGGTTGGATCAAACATGACCAGGCAACAGCAAGTGGTGATTGTCGGTGGCGGGGTGATTGGCCTGCTGACCGCCTACAATCTTGCTTCCGAAGTGCGCAGCGTGGTGCTGCTGGATCGTTCGAGCGTCGGCCAGGAATCGTCCTGGGCCGGTGGCGGCATCGTTTCTCCGCTGTATCCGTGGCGCTACAGCCCGGCAGTCACCGCGCTGGCGCATTGGTCGCAGGATTTTTATCCACAGCTCGGCGAGCGCCTGTTGGCTGATACCGGGGTTGATCCTGAGGTTCACACCACCGGCCTGTATTGGCTGGATCTGGATGACGAAGCTGAAGCCCTGGCTTGGGCCGAGCGCGAGAATCGCCCGTTGCGGGCTGTGGATATCTCGGCGGCGCACCAAGCGGTGCCGGTGCTTGGCAGTGGATTTTCGCGGGCGATCTACATGGCTGATGTGGCCAATGTCAGAAATCCGCGATTGGTCAAATCACTGAAAGCCGCGCTGTTGGCGCTGCCGAACGTGACCATCCACGAGCAGTGCGAAGTCAGCGGGTTTGTTCGCGAGGATGAGCGGGTGGTTGGCGTACAGACGTCCACGGGCGTGATCTCTGGCGATCAGGTGGTGCTGACCGCGGGTGCGTGGAGCGGTGATCTGCTCAAGACGTTGAACCTGTCGTTGCCGGTCGAGCCGGTCAAGGGCCAGATGATCCTTTACAAATGTGCGGCGGATTTCCTGCCGAGCATGGTGCTGGCCAAGGGGCGTTATGCGATTCCGCGTCGTGATGGGCACATCCTGATCGGCAGTACGCTGGAGCACGAAGGCTACGACAAGACGCCGACCGATGTGGCGCTGCAAAGCCTCAAGGCTTCGGCCGAGGAGCTGATACCTGCTTTGGCGGATGCCGAAGTGGTCGGGCATTGGGCTGGATTGCGGCCAGGATCACCGGAAGGGATTCCGTACATTGGCCGTGTGCCGGGGCATGAGGGCTTGTGGCTGAACTGCGGTCATTATCGCAACGGCTTGGTGCTGGCGCCGGCGTCGTGTCAGTTGTTTGCCGATGTGATGCTGGGGCGCACGCCGATTATTGATCCGGCGCCGTATGCGCCGACCGGGCGCATCTAGTCTGATGTTTATGGGTTTCTGTAAGGCCGCCATCGCGGGCAAGCCCGCTCCCACAGGCTTTTCAGCTTACGCAATTTAGCGGAAGCCTCGGACCACTGTGGGAGCGGGCTTGCCCGCGATGAGGTCTTCAGTCCAGACCGAGTTTTTTCAGGCGATAACGCATCGACCTGAACGACAGGCTCAACCGCTGCGCCGCCGCCGTCCGGTTCCAGCGGGTTTCCTCCAGTGCCTGCAAGATCAGTTTGCGTTCGACGTTCTCCAGATAATCTTCCAGATTGTCGATCTGCGTCAGATCGGCAATCGCGCCATCCGCCGCGCAGTTACCCTCGCTCAATCGTAGATCTTCAGTCTCGATCACGCGGTTCTCGCACAAGGTATGTGCCCGCTCGAGGACGTTTTCCAGTTCCCGCACATTGCCTGGAAAGCGGTAACTCTTCAGTGCCTCCAGGGCCTGCGGATGCAGGCGTGCCGCCGGTTGGCCGGTATCCTTGGCCAAGCGCTTGAGCATGTGCGCCGCCAGCACTTCAATGTCATCGCGGCGTTCGCGCAGGGACGGCACACGCAGTTCGATCACGTTGAGACGGTAATAGAGGTCCTGGCGAAAGCGCTCGGCGGTGACCTCCGCATCGAGGTCCTTGTGGGTTGCGCAGAGAATTCGCACATCAACCACGGTTTCCTGCTGACCGCCCACACTGCGCACGGCTTTCTCCTGAATTGCTCGCAGCAGTTTCACCTGCATCGACAGTGGCAAGTCCGCCACCTCATCAAGAAACAGTGTGCCGCCCTGCGCGGCCTGAAACAGCCCCGGTTTGTCCTCGACAGCCCCGGTGAAGCTGCCTTTGCGATGGCCGAAAAACTCGCTTTCCATCAGCTCCGACGGAATCGCCCCGCAGTTCACCGGCACGAATGGCTGACCGGCACGCGGGCCTTGTTCGTGGATCAGTCGCGCCACCAACTCTTTGCCACTGCCGGATTCGCCGCTGATGTACACCGGTGCCTGGCTGCGAGCGAGCTTGTCGATTTGCTTGCGCAGATTACGCATTGGCAATGAATCACCCAGCAGCCGTCGATCAATCGTGGTCGAAACCCCTCCCGCCGCCATGCGCAGGGCCGTTGCGACCAGTTCGCGCAGCCGGGTCAGGTCCACCGGTTTGGTGAGGAAGTCGAACGCCCCGGCCTTTAACGCGTTGATTGCCGTTTCGAGGCTGCCATAGGCGGTGATCATCGCCACCGGCAATTGTGGATAACGTTGCTGGATGTGCTGTACCAACTCCAGACCCGTGCCGTCGGGCAGGCGCATGTCGGTCAGGCACAGGTCGAACGTTTCGCGGTGCAACAGCGCCTGGGCTTCCGTCAGATTGCGTGCGCTGAAGGTGTCGAGTTTCATCCGTCCCAGGGTGATTTCCAGGAGTTCGCGGATATCCGGTTCGTCGTCGACGATGAGGATTTTTTGCCGTGGGCTCGTGTTCAACTTTGTTTCCGTCCGTGAGCAAAGGTGATGCGAAAGCAGCCGCCGCCTTGGCGTGGTTTGAAGTCTAGGCGCGCCTGGTTGCTTTCGCACAGCTCACGGGACAGATAAAGCCCAAGGCCGGTGCCCTGGCTGCTGGTGGTGAAGAACGGTTCGAATAGATGGGCCTGTTCATCAAGCGCCACGCCAGGGCCGTTGTCCTGCACTTCGAGCACCGCCAACTGGCTGTCGGGGTCAATGAACAGGGCCAGCCAGACTTCGGCTTGCTCGTGCAGAAGTCCGCTGTGACGCCAGCCATTACGTAACAGATTGTCGAGAATTTGTGTGAGCTGATTCGGGTCCATCAGGGTGGTGAAGTCGCCCGAGTGGATCCGCAAATGAATCTGCTGGCGCTCGGTGGCCTGTTCGCGGCTTTCGGCGACGAAGTTTTCCAGCCATGGTTTGAGATCCAGGCGTTGCGGGGCGCTCTGCTGGCGACGAGACAGTTGCAGGACGTTTTCGATGACTCGATTCATGCGTTTGGAGTGATCTTGAATAATCTGCGTCAGACGCCGATCTGCGCCATCGAGTTCCTCGGATTCGCCCAGCAACTGCGCGGCGTGACTGATGGCGCCCAGTGGATTGCGAATTTCGTGAGAAATACCGGCGGTCAAACGCCCCAGCGCAGCGAGTTTCAGTTGCTGAGCCTGTTGGGCGATTTGCGCGAGGTCTTCGAGAAACACCAGGGTTTGCTGGTTGGGGCTCTGTTCGAGGGCGATAAAGCTCGGCTGCAGTTCCAGGCCGTTACCGGGGATTTTCAGGCTTTGCGGACGCAGGGTCGGGTTGTTCATCCACAGTTGCAGGCGATCAACCAGCGCGGTGGAGTAATCGTCGATCAAATGGCCTTGAAGATGCGACTGCGCGAGCAAGGTCTGCGCGCTCTGGTTGGCCAGTTGCACCCGACGTTGCGCGTCGAGTACCAGAATCCCGGTGCGCATGCGTTGCAGGATCAGCGCGTTGAGGGCTTCCAGTCCGACCACTTCACTGGCTTTCTGCTCGGCCAGGGTTTCGCTGACTTCCAGTCGCCGGATCAGCCCCTGCACCAGCAACGACGCGGCAAAACACAATGCGCCAAGGGTGCCGGCCTGCAAATATTCATTGGCGCTCAGGGGATGGCTGAAACTCAGCAGAAAGCTCAAGGCGACAATGCCGAGGGCGCCAATGGCCGCGATCAGCAGGCCGATGCGTCGGCGCAGCAGGGTGTTGCTGATCGCCACCGAGACCACCAGCAAATTGCCGAGGGCACTCGCCACGCCACCCGCCGCATAGAACAGGCCACACAACAGCAGCACATCCACCAGCGCCAGACTGAATAGCTGGGCCGGGCGCCGGGTGTTCTCAAGGAACACCACCAGCAGGATGTTCAGCACCAGATACAGCCAACTGCCGCCGCGCAGCAGATCGTCGTTGGCCGACGTCAGCAGGCGATTGTCCATATTGCTGGAGATCAGCAGCACCAGCGTGATGCCGACACTCAAGCGGTAAAGATGATAAAGGCGCAGCAGACGCTGAGCCTGTTTCTGATCGGCGTTGGCGGCCTCAGCGATCACTGGCACCCGGGCCTTGCTCGAGGTGAGCCTGGCTGCAATACCACTGTTGTTGAAGGCTCAGCGCACGGTCGCGGGGCAGGTGTACGCCACAATGGGCGCAGCGCACCATCGGCGAAGCGTCTTGCTGGCGAGGGGAGGGCGCGGACGATGCAGGGGCCTTGAATTTGCGCCACAGCCATACCGCAGCAAAAATCAGGGCGATCCAGAATAATAAACGAAGCATGATGAGCAGCTTTTCGATTGATGATCCGGCAGTTTAGCCAAGGACCTGATCAGCGCACAGCGGATTAAAGCGCGGAAATGAAAAAGGGAGATCCGCAGATCTCCCTTTTCCGTACATCCGGTGTGATCAGTCGAACACGCCGAAAGTCATGTAGCTGAACCACGAGCGGTCGGTGTTGCTCGATTCCGGCTCCGGCTCTTCGATCACGTCGCCGTTCTCGTCTTTAGGCTTGAGCTCGTTCGGGATCGCATCTTTCGCGTCCTGGAACTGCTTCTGCACGTCCTGGTTGGCGCGGGTTTCACCCGGCGGCAGCGGTGGACGCGACTCGATCAGACCCAAAGTCGCCTTGCTCAGGAACGAACGGTTGTCGGCCTCGGCAACCCGTGGCACGAACTGGCCGTCTTGCAGGCTCGGGTGGTTCGGGTAGTTGAGCTTCAGGGTTTCCAGGCTGGTGGCCGCCAGATCGTCCAGGTGCAGACGCTGGTAGGCTTCAGTCATGACCGCCAGGCCGTCGCCGACCGATGGGGTTTCCTGGAAGTTTTCCACTACGTAACGGCCACGGTTGGCGGCGGCGACGTAAGCCTGACGGGTCAGGTAGTAGTCGGCCACGTGGATCTCGTAGGCCGCCAGCAGGTTGCGCAGGTAAATCATGCGCTGCTTGGCGTCCGGCGCGTAGCGGCTGTTCGGGTAACGACTGGTCAGCTGGGCGAACTCGTTGTAGGAGTCGCGGGCGGCGCCCGGGTCACGCTTGGTCATGTCCAGCGGCAGGAAGCGCGCCAGCAGGCCGACGTCCTGGTCGAAAGAAGTCAGACCTTTGAGGTAGTACGCGTAATCCACGTTCGGGTGCTGCGGATGCAAACGAATGAAACGCTCGGCGGCGGACTTTGCAGCTTCCGGCTCGGCGTTCTTGTAGTTGGCGTAGATCAGTTCCAGCTGCGCCTGATCGGCGTAGCGACCGAACGGATAACGCGACTCCAGAGCCTTCAGCTTGGCTGTGGCGCTGGTGTAGCTGTTGTTGTCCAGGTCAGTCTGAGCCTGCTGATACAGCTCGGCTTCGCTGAGGTTTTCGTCTACGACTTCCTTCGATGAGCAAGCAGCGGTCAATGCGAGGATGGCGATCAGCAGCAGGTGTTTCACTTGCATGGCGGCTTGCGTCCCTATGACGGCCGCTGTCTTGGGCGGGGCCGTCCTGTTATGATGAGCGCCCCGTTGAAAAGCCTCGGGGCAAAAGACGCCGTATTTAACCACAAGCGCGCAGCCGAAACCAAAAGCTGTGCCGACGCACAGTCAGAGCATGTCCGATAAAATTGAACTTCGCGCAGAGGTGCCGTCCGAATTGGGCGGCCAACGCCTCGATCAAGTCGCTGCCCAACTCTTCGCTGAGCACTCTCGCTCGCGCCTTTCCGCCTGGATCAAAGAAGGTCGCCTGACTGTGGACGGGGCGGTCATCCGCCCTCGCGACATTGTGCATGGCGGTGCCATCCTTGAGCTGACTGCCGAGCAGGAAGCCCAGGGCGAGTGGATCGCCCAGGACATCGAGCTCGACATCGTCTATGAAGATGACGACATCCTGGTAATCAACAAGCCTGCGGGCCTGGTGGTGCACCCGGCTGCCGGTCACGCCGATGGCACCTTGCTCAACGCCTTGCTGCACCATGTGCCGGACATCATCAATGTCCCGCGCGCCGGTATCGTGCATCGTCTGGACAAGGACACCACCGGTCTGATGGTGGTGGCCAAGACCATTCAGGCGCAGACAAAACTGGTTGCGCAGTTGCAGAGCCGCAGTGTCAGCCGGATCTACGAATGCATCGTGATTGGCGTGGTGACTGCCGGCGGCAAGATCAACGCGCCGATCGGTCGTCACGGCCAGCAGCGCCAGCGCATGGCGGTGATGGAGGGCGGCAAGCCTGCCGTCAGCCACTATCGCGTGCTGGAGCGTTTCCGTTCCCACACCCACGTACGGGTGAAACTGGAAACCGGCCGAACTCACCAGATCCGCGTACACATGGCGCACATCAACTTCCCGTTGGTGGGCGACCCGGCGTACGGCGGTCGTTTCCGCATTCCGCCGGCGGCGAACCTGAACATGGTCGAAACCCTCAAGAACTTCCCGCGGCAGGCTCTGCACGCGCGATTCCTTGAACTCGATCACCCGACGAGCGGTCAGCGCATGAGCTGGGAATCGCCGTTGCCGGAAGACTTCGTCTGGCTGTTGACCCTGCTCAAGCAGGATCGCGAGGCTTTCGTCGGATGAACTGGCTGACGCCGGACTGGCCCGCGCCGGCCAGCGTCAGGGCCTGTGTCACCACCCGCGAGGGGGGTGTCAGCGAGGCGCCGTTCGACAGTCTCAATCTGGGCGATCATGTTGATGACCGCCCGCAGGACGTTGCCGAGAACCGTCGGCGTCTGACTGAGCACTTCTCTATAAAGCCTGCCTGGTTGCAGCAAGTGCACGGAATCACCGTGGCCCATGCTGATCCAGGCGTGGTGGCGACCGCCGACGCCAGTTGGACGGCCACCCCCGGAATTGCCTGTGCGGCGATGACGGCTGATTGCCTGCCGGCGTTGTTCTGCGACCGCGCGGGTACTCGCGTAGCCGCTGCGCACGCCGGTTGGCGTGGTCTGGCGGCGGGCGTGCTGGAAGCGACGCTCGACACGTTGGATGTACCGGCAGAAGACGTGCTGGTCTGGCTCGGTCCAGCCATCGGTCCGCAAGCATTTGAAGTTGGCCCGGAAGTTCGGGAAGTCTTCATCAATCAATTATCTGAAGCAGCCGATGCCTTTGTCCCGAGCAGCAATGCCGGCAAGTTCATGGCTGACATCTATCTGCTGGCGCGCCTGCGTCTGGCTGAGCGAGGTGTCACTGCGGTTTATGGCGGCGGTTTCTGCACCGTGAACGATCCGCGCTTCTTTTCTTACCGCCGTGCGTCGCGCACCGGTCGCTTTGCCTCCCTCGTTTGGCTCACCCGCTAGACTTGCCTGACCTGAATCAACTCTCTGATGCTTGAATCTCCCAGAATCGACCGCATCTACAGTGGTATCTGGCAGGTTTCTTTATTCAGGATGGTTTCTTAGGTCCGGCCTGCTCAAAAGGAAGGTGACCCATGCGTATAGACCGTTTAACCAGCAAATTACAGTTGGCGTTATCCGACGCCCAATCCCTGGCCGTTGGCCACGATCATCCGGCCATCGAGCCGGCGCACTTGATGCAAGCCATGCTTGAACAGCAGGGTGGTTCGATCAAACCTCTGCTGATGCAGGTGGGCTTCGACGTCAACAGCTTGCGCAAAGAGCTGACCAAAGAGCTCGACCAATTACCGAAAATCCAGAATCCGACCGGCGACGTCAACATGTCGCAGGATCTGGCGCGCCTGCTCAATCAGGCCGATCGCCTGGCCCAGCAGAAGGGCGACCAGTTCATTTCCAGCGAACTGGTGCTGCTCGCCGCGATGGACGAGAACAGCAAGCTCGGCAAGTTGCTGCTCGGCCAGGGCGTGAGCAAGAAAGCCCTGGAAAACGCGATCAACAACCTGCGCGGCGGTGAAGCTGTCAATGACGCCAACCACGAAGAGTCGCGTCAGGCGTTGGACAAGTACACCGTTGACCTGACCAAGCGTGCCGAAGACGGCAAGCTTGACCCGGTGATCGGCCGTGACGACGAAATTCGTCGCACCATTCAGGTTCTGCAACGCCGCACCAAAAACAACCCGGTGCTGATCGGTGAGCCTGGTGTGGGTAAAACCGCCATCGCCGAAGGTCTGGCCCAGCGCATCATCAACGGCGAAGTGCCGGATGGCCTCAAAGGCAAGCGTCTGCTGTCGCTGGACATGGGCGCGCTGATTGCCGGTGCGAAGTATCGCGGTGAGTTCGAAGAACGCCTGAAATCGCTGCTCAACGAGCTATCGAAGCAGGAAGGGCAGATCATTCTGTTCATCGACGAACTGCACACCATGGTCGGCGCCGGTAAGGGCGAAGGTTCGATGGACGCCGGCAACATGCTCAAGCCTGCACTGGCTCGCGGCGAGTTGCATTGCGTCGGCGCGACCACGCTCAACGAGTATCGCCAATATATAGAGAAGGACGCAGCGCTCGAGCGACGCTTCCAGAAAGTTCTGGTGGATGAGCCAAGCGAAGAAGACACCATCGCCATCCTGCGGGGCCTCAAGGAGCGTTACGAGGTTCACCACAAGGTGGCGATCACCGACGGCGCGATCATCGCGGCAGCGAAGCTCAGCCATCGTTACATCACTGATCGGCAACTGCCGGACAAGGCCATCGACCTGATCGACGAGGCCGCCAGCCGCATCCGCATGGAAATCGACTCCAAGCCGGAAGTGCTCGATCGTCTGGAACGTCGCCTGATTCAGTTGAAGGTGGAATCCCAGGCGCTGAAGAAAGAAAGCGACGACGCGGCGAAGAAACGCCTGGAAAAACTTCAGGAAGAAATCGAGCGTCACGAGCGTGAGTACTCGGATCTGGAAGAAATCTGGAACTCGGAAAAGGCCGAGGTGCAGGGTTCTGCGCAGATTCAGCAGAAGATCGAACAGTCGCGTCAGGAACTGGAAGCTGCACGCCGCAAAGGCGACCTGAACCGCATGGCCGAGTTGCAGTACGGGGTGATCCCGGATCTGGAGCGCAGTCTGCAAATGGTCGATCAGCACGGCAAGAGCGAAAACCAGCTGCTGCGCAGCAAGGTGACTGAGGAAGAAATCGCTGAAGTCGTCTCGAAGTGGACCGGCATCCCCGTGTCGAAAATGCTCGAAGGCGAGCGCGACAAGCTGATGAAGATGGAAAGCCTGTTGCACCAACGTGTGATCGGTCAGGACGAAGCCGTGGTGGCGGTGGCCAACGCAGTGCGGCGTTCGCGTGCCGGGTTGTCCGACCCGAATCGCCCGAGCGGCTCGTTCATGTTCCTCGGCCCGACCGGTGTCGGTAAAACCGAGCTGTGCAAGGCGCTGGCCGAATTCCTCTTTGATACCGAAGAGGCGATGGTGCGGATCGACATGTCCGAGTTCATGGAGAAACATTCCGTGGCTCGCTTGATCGGTGCGCCACCGGGATACGTCGGTTACGAAGAGGGTGGTTATCTGACCGAAGCGGTACGCCGCAAGCCTTACTCGGTGATCCTGCTGGACGAAGTCGAGAAGGCGCACCCGGATGTGTTCAACATTCTCCTGCAGGTGCTTGAGGATGGTCGCCTGACTGACAGCCATGGCCGCACGGTGGACTTCCGCAATACCGTGATCGTCATGACCTCTAACCTCGGTTCGGTGCAGATCCAGGAACTGGTCGGTGATCGTGAGGCGCAACGTGCTGCAGTAATGGATGCGCTGACGTCGCACTTCCGTCCGGAGTTCATCAACCGGGTCGACGAGGTGGTGATCTTCGAGCCACTGGCGCGGGATCAGATCGCGGGCATTACCGAGATCCAGTTGGGTCGTCTGCGTACGCGTCTGGCCGAGCGTGAATTGAGGCTGGAGCTGAGTCCGGAAGCAATGGACAAGCTGATTGCTGTCGGTTACGACCCGGTCTATGGCGCGCGTCCTTTGAAACGGGCGATTCAACGCTGGATCGAAAACCCGCTGGCGCAGTTGATCCTTTCGGGTCACTTCATGCCAGGCGACACGGCGACCGGCACTGTCGAGAACGACGAAATCGTTTTCAACTGAGCCCAAGCGTCAATGAAAATTGGAAGGCCCCACATCGTGGGGCCTTTTTTTTCGTTAGGCTGTTGAACTCAAAGGAAAAGGCTTGTAAAGTGCGCCCCGCAGTCAGTCACCCACAGGGTTTCAGCTCACTGAGCAGAAATCTGAAATAAGTTGCAAATCATTAACTTGAAAGCAATTTAGGGGGTTGACAGAGGTGATCTAGGTTGTAGAATAGCGCGCCTCAGACACACGAACGCAGCGATGCGAACGAAGTCTAAGAGCTGTAAGTTTCACCGTTGTAAATTGAAATATGTAGTTCCGTGATAGCTCAGTCGGTAGAGCAAATGACTGTTAATCATTGGGTCCCAGGTTCGAGTCCTGGTCACGGAGCCAATTTCAAGCCGGGGTATAGCGCAGTCCGGTAGCGCGCCTGCTTTGGGAGCAGGATGTCAGGAGTTCGAATCCCCTTACCCCGACCATTTTTGGGTCGTTAGCTCAGTTGGTAGAGCAGTTGGCTTTTAACCAATTGGTCGTAGGTTCGAATCCCACACGACCCACCATTTTTGAAACCAGTTTGCGCTGGGATCGAATCTTAAGATCAGAGGCCAAAAGCGCTGATCGAAGAAGGCGATCTTTGAAAGGTCGCCTTTTTTTTACCGGGGTATAGCGCAGTCCGGTAGCGCGCCTGCTTTGGGAGCAGGATGTCAGGAGTTCGAATCCCCTTACCCCGACCATATTAAAAATCCTCGTATCGAAAGATACGGGGATTTTTTTTGCCTGAAATTCATGAACAGGCAGACACAAAAAAGCCGCGCTTCCCGAAAGAGAGCGCGGCTTGGTTTTTCCGGCAATCAGGCGCCGTCTTGGTCTTTGAGGTGTTCGAACAGACCTTTGGGCATTTTCTTGCCATTGGCTTCAAAGTTGGCCTTCACGTTGTTGTAGGCCTCTTGCTCGTCGATGAAGCCATCGTGGTTGGTATCGATTTTGTCGAAGTCGGACTTTGGCGCAACTTTCAGAAATTCGGCACGGGAGACCTTGCCGTCGCCATCACTGTCGGTCTTGGCCATCGAAGCGTCGCCGCATTTGCCTTCGCCACATTTGCCTTCAGGTGCTTTCACCGAGGTTTCTGCCGAAGCGACCATGTAGCCCTGAGCCAGCGGCTGTGCAGCGAATACCGAGCCGGACAGCATCAGACCGCCAGCCAATGCAGCGCCGAGCAGGCCAATGGATTTTTTGCCGAGAGTCGAAGTGCGGGACATTTACATTCTCCTGGGCTGCACAGCGCAACCACACGTTATGGACGTTCGCCTGAGCAGGTGTTGCTCGGGTGTGGCCATTAAGCGGTGGCGGTGTATCGCGTCTGTGTCGCGGAGCGGGGGAGTTTGTAAGCGAAGTCGGGATATAGAGGGCGCAGATACACTACGAGACAGAATTGCGAAGCAAATGTAGGAGTGAGCCTGCTCGCGATAGCGGTGTGTCAGAGGACATATTTGTCATTTGACACACCGCTATCGCGAGCAGGCTCACTCCTACAGGTTTTTAGTGCAGCTTCAGGCGCGGCTCGGTGCCACGACCAATCTTGCTGCCCAGCATCAGCATCGCCGTGCGGAACGGCCCGTACAACGCCATCTGGTGCATGCGATACAGCGACACGTAAAACATCCGCGCCAGCCAGCCCTCAAGCATCACGCTGCCAGTCAGGTTGCCCATCAAGTTACCCACAGCCGAAAAACGCGACAGCGAAATCAGCGAGCCGTAGTCGGTGTACTTGTACTCCGGCAGGGTCTTGCCTTCGATGCGCAGCTTCAGCGATTTGGCCAGCAACGAAGCCTGCTGGTGCGCCGCTTGCGCCCGTGGCGGTACGTTGCGGTCGGTTCCCGGTTGCGGGCAGGCTGCGCAGTCACCGAAAGCGAAGATGTTCTCGTCGCGGGTGGTTTGCAGTGTCGGTAGCACTTGCAGCTGGTTGATGCGATTGGTTTCCAGGCCGTCGATGTCCTTGAGGAAACCCGGTGCGCGAATACCGGCTGCCCAGACCTTCAGGCTGGCCTTGATCTCGTTGCCGTCGGCGGTGATCAGGCTGTCGGCCGTCACTTCGCTGACCGAGGCATTGGTCATCACATTGACCCCGAGTTTCTCCAGGGTCTTGTGTACCGGTCCGCTGATGCGCTCCGGCAGGGCAGGCAGCACACGTGGCCCGGCTTCGATCAGGGTGATGTGCATGTTTTCCGGTTTGATCCGGTCCAGGCCATAAGCCGCCAGTTCATGGGCGGCGTTGTGCAGTTCTGCCGCCAGTTCGACACCGGTGGCGCCGGCGCCGACGATGGCCACGCTGATCTGCTCGACCACATCGGTCTGCCCGGCGTGCGCCCGCAGATAGTGGTTGAGCAGTTGCTGGTGGAAACGCTCGGCCTGTTTGCGCGTGTCGAGGAACAGACAGTGCTGCGCCGCGCCCTGAGTACCGAAATCGTTGGTGGTGCTGCCGACGCTGATCACCAGTGAGTCGTACTGCACTTCACGTGCTGGGACGAGCTCAACGCCATTTTCGTCGTAGGTCGCGGCCAGCTGGATTTTCTTCTGTGCGCGATCGAGCCCGCTCATGCGCCCCAGTTGGAACTCGAAGTGGTTCCATTTGGCCTGGGCAACATAGTTGAGTTCGTCTTCGGAAGAGTTCAGCGATCCGGCGGCCACTTCATGCAGCAGCGGTTTCCAGATATGCGTCAGGTTCGCGTCGACCAGCATCACACTGGCCGTGCCACGCTTGCCCAGAGTCTTACCCAGACGGGTAGCCAACTCCAGACCGCCGGCGCCGCCGCCGACAATAACAATACGATGGGACATGGGGATAACTCGCAAGGTTTTTAAAGGAAATCGGTGCAGTCAACCGAGCGAGCGCGAGGCAGCTCATAGCGTCAGGTAACTGATAAGCCGGCTCAACAGGCCCAGACCAATGGTCACTGCCAGCACCAGCACCAGGAGCATCCACGGCCGGAAAGGCCGGCGCTCGACACGGTGTTGGGACAGTTGCAGGTACTCTTCGACATGCTTTTGGTCTTCGGGGTTCAGGCGGCTGGTCATATTGGCCTCGTCAGGTAGACGTTGCTGAATGTGCAGAAGCTACAGCGGTTTTCAACCGGGGTTGAACGCAGCATAGCCGCTGTCCGGAACAGGCTCGACGGACACGCCATCATCAAGGCGAATGATCCCGCTTTGTAACACTCGCGCAGTAATTCCGCCATGCCCGCGCACTGCTTGAAAAGTGCCGGGGCCGAGGTTGTTTTGCAGGCGTGCGCAGGGCTGACACCAGCCGGTGGTTTCGAATATTGCCTGACCGATGCGAAAGCGCCGACCCTTGAGACTAAACAGATTGATACCGCTGATAACGAGATTGCGCCGCAGATCTTCAGGCTTCACCGGTTGATCGGCCGGGCGCCCCATCAATGCGCTGATCACCGCCAGATGTTCCCACTGAATCAGCGTCACCTGCCGCGCGTTGCGCACACCGGGGCGCGCATGATCACCGGTCAGCCCAGCCTCCAGCCGGGCTTCTACGGCATCGAGTTCGATCATCGGCCCCCGGGATTCAGGACGCACACCAATCCAGCGCACCGTGCCGGTTTGCGGAACATCGGCGATCAACTGCTGAAGTGGCGTCACAGGCTGATCCCGACATCAAAAACAATGCTGCGGCCCAGGTTGCTGCGCAGGAAATCCGGTGCATCCGGGTGGGCGAAGAGCACGCGGGCGAAAGTCGGGCCGACGAGTGACAGCGAACGCCAGCCCTGACGCAAATATTCGGTGGGCGGCGGGAAATGACTGTTCAGGTCGAGCACCTCACGCTTGAGGCTGGCGAAGGCAATGATGTCCAGTTCGCCCAGATCCATCCCGCGCTCCTTGTAGTTGTGCGCTTTTTTGCGCAGGGTCGGCGCCAGCCTCATCAGAAATTCGTTGGCCGGGATCCGTCGCGGCTTGGCTTCACGGCGCACCAGTTGACTGAGGGAGAAGGCACTACGGCGACGCTGCAATTCATCGCGCCATTCGTCGTTGAGGCGTCGGCCTTCATCAAGGACGAAGAACACCTCGAAATTGGCATCACGAAACAGCACATCCGGCGGCTCGCCGGCGGGCGCGAATTCGTCGGCGCGGTAGGGAATGTTCAGGCCTTGCAACAGGCGCTGACAGACCCAACGCTCACGCTCCCATTTGCGGGCATTGGACAGGAACGCGTTGGCCTGCTCGGCCGCGATGGTCAGCAGGCGTAAATAATCTGAGTCATCCATAGGCCCAAGCTTAGCGTTCAAATGCGACAAGCAGAAAGCCTTGCGTGGCAAAGTGCGTCAGTGGGCAATCCGAAGAGGCGGTATAGACTGGTGGAAAGCGTCCATTGATACCAAATCGAGGAGATTGAACGTGAATTCACGCTGGCTACTGTTGTTTGCTTTAGTTCCGCTGTTTGCCCATGCACTCGATACCGGCGAACGACTCGCACCCTGGACATTGCTGGATCAGTACGATAAGGCCTACACACTCGATAACGGCGCCACAACGCTGTTGGTGGCGCGGGACATGGATGCCGCCAAACTGATCAAGGAAGCCTTGAAAGATCAGCCCAAGGGCTATCTGGAGGCGCGCCACGCGGTATTCGTTGCAGATATCCAGCGCATGCCGGCGCTGATCGCCAAGATGTTTGCCGTGCCCGCCATGCGTGACTACAACTATCGGGTCATGCTCGACCGAGAGGGCCGGGTCGCATCGCGCTATCCCGGCGTAGAAGGCCAGGTGTTGTGGCTGCAACTGAAGGACGGCCGACTGCTCGAACAACATCAGTACGCCAACGCGATCCAACTGCGCGAGGCTTTGGAGAAGGCGCGGCCATGATCGGTGCCGAGGTGCTGTCGACTGCAAGCCTGGTGCTGGGCTGGCTGATTTATGTGCCAGTGCTGCTCTGGGCGATCTTTCGCGCACCGTGGGTCGAGTTGTTCAGTGACAGCCGCCGTCAGCATTTACTGTTCGGCACGGTGTTCGCGTTGTTTCTGTTGTGGCTGGTGCGCAGGGATTTCGACACCGGTGTGTCGTATCACTTCATCGGCATGACTGCCGTGACGCTGCTGCTCGACTGGCCGCTGGCGATTGTCGGCGGAGTGGTGGCGCAAGTTGGTTTGTTGCTGCTTGGGCGTCAGGATCTCGCGGCGCTCGGGGTCAATGGCGCGTTGTTTATCCTGCTGCCGGCGCTGATCACCGAGTGCGTGGCGATTCTCGTCGAGCGCGCTCAGCCCCGTAATCCGTTCGTGTACATTTTCTGTTCAGGATTCTTCGCTGCGGCGCTTTCAGCCCTGTTGTGCTTGATCCTGAGCCTGACACTGTTGTGGTACGACGGTCTTTTTGCCATGCCGGAGTGGCTGGAAGATTTCATCGGGTATCTGTGGTTGCTGCTGTTTCCCGAAGCGTTCATCAACGGCATGGTGATCAGCGCACTGGTGGTGTTCTGCCCGGAATGGCTGGAGACCTTCAACCGCACGCGCTACCTTTCGGCGCCGTGGAAGGACGACGATCCGAAGTCTTGATCCACATCAAACCCGCCACGCGCCGGAAATTTCATGCTCGCGCAAATCCCTTCAGGAGCAGCGGCATGAGTGTTTACGAGTGGGCGAGGCAGGAAACCCGGCAGAGTCTGGAGATGGCGCAGGAGGTGGGGTTCGATCCGGGCTTGAGCTTGCGCGCCTTGCTCAGTGCGGTGGTGCAACAGAGCAAGGCGGTGCGTAATGCCGAGGACTTGGCCGACGAGTTGCGCTTTCTCGCGGAAAACCTCGACGATGATCAGGACTACGGCTTCATGCGCCCCTGATCGGAATCAGTGACGCGGATCGAAATCGCCGGAAAACATTTCATCTTCGGCATCCGGTGCGACCGGGATCTTGTGCTCTTCCGACGCCCAGGCGCCGAGGTCGATCAGTTTGCAGCGATCGGAGCAGAACGGGCGGAATTTGTTCTCGGGGGTGAACTCCACGGGAGCGCCGCAGGTCGGGCATTCAACGGTTGGGATCGGGCTCATGATTGGCCTCCATTTAAAGTCAGGTAAAAATCGTGCAGACGTTCGACCTCGCTGTGCAGCCAGGCGAGGTCGCGGTCGTTGACCACCACGTCGTCGGCACGGCTCACACGGTCTTCACGGCTCGACTGGGCCGCGAGGATCGCCTGAACCTGCTGTTCGCTGGTCTGGTCACGCTGCAAGGTGCGTTCGATCTGCAGTTGTTGCGGGGCGTCGATCACCAGGATGCGCTGGGTCATTGCGTATTGCCCGGACTCGATCAATAGCGGCGAAACCAGAATCGCGTAGGGCGATTTTGCCTGTGCCAGATGATCAGCGATTTCCTCGGCGATCAGCGGATGCAGCAGGGCTTCGAGCCAGCGGCGTTCCTCCGGGACCTCAAAGATCAGCTTGCGCAGGGCGGCGCGATCCAGCGTGCCGTCAGCCTGCAATACGCAAGCACCAAAGTGCTCGGCAATCTTCGCCAAGGCTGGGCGCCCCGGCTCGACCACCCAGCGCGCCGCGTGATCGGCGTCGACCACATGGATGCCAAGGTCGATGAAGTGCTGGGCCGCAGCGCTTTTGCCGCTGCCGATGCCGCCGGTCAGGCCGAGAATCCAGGGTTTTTCCACAGGGGTATTCATTGCAAACCGACAAACTGCCAATAGAAGTCGGTTATTTGACCACCCCAGAGCAAGGCAATCCAGCCGGCAATTGCCAGAAATGGGCCAAAGGGGATTGGCACCGAGGTTTTCTGCTCACGCACACGCAGCAGAATCACCCCGATGATCGCCCCCACCAACGATGAGAGCAGGATCGTCAGTGGCAGAATCTGCCAGCCTCCCCAGGCGCCGAGCAGCGCCAGCAGCTTGAAATCACCGTGACCGATGCCGTCCTTGCCGGTCAGCAGCTTGAACAGCCAGAACACCGACCACAGCGCCAGATACCCGGCCACCGCACCCCACAATGCCTCGTGTAACGACACGAACATGCCGAAACTGTTGACGATCAGCCCCAGCCACAACAAGGGCAGCACCAGCACATCGGGCAGCAGTTGATGCTCGGTGTCGATCAGGCTCATCGCCAACAAGCCCCAGGTGAGAAAAATCAACAGACAGGCCGGCCAGCCAAATCCGACATGCCAGGCGATGAATGCCGAGAGCAGTCCACAGGCCAGTTCGGTCAGTGGATAGCGTTTGCTGATGGGCGTGGCGCAGGCCGAGCAGCGTCCACGCAGCCACAGATAACTGAGCAGCGGAATGTTCTCCCAGGCACGGATTCGATGTGCGCAATGCGGGCACTCGGAGTGGGGCAGCATCAGATTGTAGGTGGGCAACGGTGTTTCGCTGGGCAGACCGAGCACGTCCTGGGCCTGCTGGCGCCAATCGCGCTCGAGCATTTTCGGCAGGCGCCAGATCAGTACATTGAGAAAACTGCCGACCACCAGGCCGAGCAGTAACGCCGTGCAGACAAAAGCCAACGGATAGAGGGCAAACAGTTCGTCGATAGGCATGTCAGATCGCTGAGCCGAGTTGGAAAATCGGCAGGTACATGGCGACTACCAGACCGCCGACGATCACCCCCAGGACCACCATGATGAACGGCTCCATGAGGCTGGTGAGGTTGTCGACCATGTTATCCACTTCGTCCTCGTAAAACCCGGCGACCTTGTCGAGCATCTCGTCCAGTGCGCCAGACTCTTCGCCGATCGCCGTCATTTGCACGGCCATATTGGGAAAGACGCCGGTGGTGCGCATCGAAAAATTCAACTGCATACCGGTGGAAACATCCTGGCGGATACGCAACACCGCGCGCTTGAACACCACGTTGCCGGTTGCCCCGGCCACCGAGTCGAGGGCTTCCACCAGCGGCACGCCAGCAGCAAAAGTCGTCGACAGCGTGCGAGCAAATCGGGCGACGGCCGACTTGTACATCAGTGTGCCCACCAACGGCAAATTCAGCAGCCAGGTGTCTTTGCGGTCGCGCAAGGCCTGAGACTTTTTCAGGGCGTGGCGGGTGCCGAAAATCGCCGCCGCCAATACACCGAGAATCGCCCACCACCATTGCTGCATGAATTCGGAGAGGCTGATCACCATCAGGGTGAACGCCGGCAGCTCGGCACCGAATCCGGAAAACACCGACTGGAACTGTGGCACCACTTTCACCAGCAAAATTCCGGTCACCACCGCCGCGACCAGCACGACGGCGGTAGGGTAGGTCATGGCTTTCTTGATCTTGGCCTTGAGCGCTTCGCTTTTTTCCTTATAGGTCGCGACACGCTCCAGCAACGTATCGAGGGCACCGGACTGTTCGCCGGCATCCACCAGGTTGCAGTACAACTCGTCGAAATACTGCGGTTTCTTGCGCAGGGCGTTGGCGAAACTGTTACCCGCAGCGACTTCCTGTTTCACCTCGTCGACCAGTTTGCGCATCGCCGGGTTTTCGAAACCTTCGCCGATGATGTCGAATGACTGCAACAACGGTACGCCAGCCTTCATCATGGTCGCCATCTGCCGCGTGAACAGGGCGATGTCCTGAGCCTTGATGCGTTTACCGAAGCTCAGTATCGAGGCGGATTTCTTGCGCACCTTGCCAGGGTTGATCCCCTGTTTGCGCAACTGCGCCTTGATCAGCGCCGGGTTCAGCCCGCTCAGCTCACCGGTCATTTTGCTGCCTTTCTTGTCCGTGCCTTCCCAGGCATAAACACTGATTTTCGCTGCCTTGACCGCCATGTTCAGTCCTTGGTGACCCGGTTGATTTCTTCCAGGCTGGTGATGCCTTGCATGGCTTTATGCAGGCCGGAAGTGCGCAGGTCATCGAAACCGTCGCGGCGCATCTGGATGTCGATTTCCAGCGAGTTGCCCTCGGCCATGATCAGTCGCTGCAGGTCTGCTGTGTTTTTCACCACTTCATAAATCCCCACGCGCCCCTTGTAGCCGCCGTTGCAGTGATCGCAACCGACCGGTTCGTAGATCGTGAAACTGCCGATGCGTTCCTCGGGGAAACCTTCCTTGATCAGGGTTTCGCGGGGGATCTCGATGGCTTTCTTGCAATGGCTGCACAGCTTGCGCGCCAGTCGCTGGGCAATGATCAGGCTGACCGAGGTGGCGATATTGAAGCCGGGGATGCCCATGTTGTGCAGGCGGGTCAGGGTTTCGGCTGCGCTGTTGGTATGCAGGGTAGAGAGTACGAGGTGGCCGGTTTGCGCGGCCTTGATGGCGATCTCGGCGGTTTCGAGGTCACGGATCTCACCGACCATGATCACGTCCGGGTCCTGCCGCAGAAACGAACGCAGGGCCTGGGCGAAATCCAGGCCCTGTTTGGGATTGACGTTGACCTGGTTGATGCCTTCCATGTTGATCTCCACAGGGTCTTCGGCGGTGGAGATGTTGATGTCGACGGTATTGAGAATGTTAAGCCCGGTGTACAGCGACACGGTCTTGCCTGAGCCGGTGGGGCCGGTGACCAGAATCATGCCTTGTGGCTGCTTGAGCGCGGCCATGTACAGGTCTTTCTGCGCCGGCTCGTAGCCGAGCGCATCGATGCCGATCTGTGCACTGGACGGGTCGAGGATCCGGATCACCACTTTTTCGCCCCACAGGGTCGGCAGGGTGTTGACCCGGAAGTCGATCGACTTGCTCTTCGACAGGCGCATCTTGATCCGCCCGTCCTGGGGTTTGCGCCGTTCCGAGATGTCGAGGCTGGCCATGACTTTCAACCGTGCGGCGATTCTCCCGGCCAGTTGAATCGGCGGCTTGGCCACTTCGCGCAGAATGCCGTCGGTGCGTACGCGCACCCGGTAGTTCTTTTCGTAGGGCTCGAAGTGCAGGTCGGAGGAGCCGCTCTTGATCGCGTCCAGCAGCATCTTGTGAACGAAGCGCACCACCGGCGCGTCGTCGGCGTCGAGTCCGCCGATGGCGTCCTGCTTGCTGTCGTCGATGGATTCGACATCAACGCCATCGAGGTCGACGTCGGCCATGTCTTCGAGGCCGCTGGCGTGGGTGTCGAAGAACTTTTCGATGGCATCGGTGAGTTTGTCGTCCTCCACCAGAATGGCTTCGGTACTCAGCCCGGTGCTGAACTGAATGTCATTGATTGCCTGATGATTGCTCGGGTCGGAGATGCCCACGAACAGTTTGTTGCCGCGGCGCCACAGGGGCAGGGCGTGGTGCTGGCGCACCAGTTTTTCGCTGACCAGGCCTTTGGGCTGGGTTTCCTTGTCCAGGCAATTAAGATCCATGAAGGCCATGCCGAAATGCTCCGAAGCGATCTCGGCCACCTGCCAGCTCTTCACCAGTTTGTTCTGCACCAGATAACTGACCAGCGACAGGCGATTGCGCTGGGCCTGTTGCCAGGCTTGCTGGGCGCTTTTTTCCGTAAGCAGTTCGGCCTGCACCAATTGCTTGGCCAGACCGCTCAGAGCGATGTCATTCATGGGGATTCCGCACGCTTGCAGTTCATGACTTATAGCCTAGTCAAGTGACAGCGCCAAACACCCTCGGTGCAGGTGACAAAAAGTGTCAGATAGTGCGGTTGCAGGTTGTAGGAAATGGCGTCGAGCGCGCTTGGCGCCCAATGGGCGGGGCCCGGGAGGCATTGGCATGGCCTATGCTGCATCACTTTCAGATCATGAGATTTCGACTCATGCATGGAGCGTGTCTATGAAAAAACAACAAGGTTTCACTCTGATCGAACTGCTGATCGTGGTGGCGATCATCGGGATTCTGGCGACCATCGCCTTGCCGCAGTACACCAAGTACCAGGCACGGTCGAAGGTGACGGCGGGGCTGGCGGAAATCAGCGCGCTGAAAGTGCCGTTCGAGGACACTATCAATCAAGGGACTGACCCGACGCTGACGCTGGTAACCGGTAGTGCAACTTATGTGACGACCAACTGCGGTACGGTGACTGCTTCGGGTACTGCGTCTTCGGGCGCAGGCACCATCGTTTGCACTTTGGCCAATGCGCCCGCTCCCGTGTTGGGCAAAACCATTACGCTGACTCGCTCTGGCGGTGCGACGGGTAACACGGCCGGCGTCTGGAGCTGTGCATCGACGGTAAACGCCGACTACGCGCCTAAAGGTTGCCCTGGCAGTGGTACCTGATCATCCGGGTTCGTGTCGTGAAATGCCCCGCCTTGCGGGGCATTTTTCATTGCGTAGCACTTCACAAAAGCTTCAATAATTTCAGCGCCTTAGGAACTTTCCAAAAAGCCGCAACTTGCATGTGAATTTTGCACATGTCATGCAATTTGCATGAATCCGGAAATTGGCGTTATTTGTAATTTATTGATTTATAAGGAATTTATACGTTTCGAAAAGTTGGCACGGCGCTCGCAATATCTCCAGTAACCCTGCTGACAAGACATCCAGCAGACTTTCCAGAAAAACAGGAGTTACTCGTATGAAGAAGTTCGCTATCACTGCCGCTGCTGCTACCGCGCTGACCCTGACCATGGCTTCCGGTGCATTTGCACAATCCACCCAGGCTAACCAGGCTCCTATGACCCTGGCCGCCGGCGAAGTCACCAAGGCTAAAGAAGCTACTTCCGATACCTGGATCACTACCAAAGTGAAAAGCGACCTGGTCACCGAAAAAGGCATCCCAGGCACCGACATCAAAGTAGAAACCAACAAAGGCGTCGTTTCCCTGTCGTCGACTGTTGCTGTAACTGACGCTCAGAAAGCCACCGCAGTAGCGATCACCAAGAAAATCAAAGGCGTCAAAGCGGTCTCCGCTGATGGCCTGAAAGCCGAGTAAGACATGACTTCTCGCCTGGACCGGGAGAAGGCGCGACAGACGGGCCGAGCAATACGTCTGCCGCAACTTTAGAGTTCATGCGAACGGTCACACGGACGTGACCATTACAGGCCCCGGCACTTGTGTCGGGGCCTGTTTTATTTGGCAAGTAACAGACAATGTGGGAGCGAGCCTGCTCGCGAAAGCGCTCTGTCAGCCGACGAAGATGTTGACTGACGCAACGCATTCGCGAGCAGGCTCGCTCCCACATGGGTTTGGGTGTCGGGTCAGTTACCGCGTTTGCTGTTGATTTGGCGCAGTCGGTTGCCTTCAAAGCGCAGGTATTGGTACATGCCGTTGTTCGGGCCGTAGGTCCATTCCTCGACCTGAAACTCTTCTCGACGATTGGCGCTTCTCTTGTAGCCCAGTGCATCGCGGCTGACCGGTTCACCGCACTTCTGCATTACCTCGCTTGCGCGGTCGCCGAGGCTGACCAATTGACTGCCGCAGCGCAGGGTATCGGACGCTGAGGCCTGCCCGGCAACCAGCGTCAATGACATCGCAAACAGCCATTTACCCTTCATCATTCGGCATCCAGGTGCATTTGCGTCACCACCCGACCATCGCTTTCGGCTTCGCCAAGGTTGGCGTCGATGAAGTACACGCGATCGTCAGCCAGTTGGCCCTTGTCTACCAGATAATCCTTGATGCTGCTGGCGCGGTCCTGGCCCAACTGCCGCAGCAACACATCGCTGGAACTCCAGAACTGGATCACGCCTGCGCGCATTTTCGCCGTGCGTTCTTCCTTGCCCAGGTCCTTCCATTCGGCCGGTGGCTGGGTTTTCAGACGCGTGCGGTAGATGCCTTCCAGCAGTGGACCCTTTTCGCTGTCCGGTACCTGTAGCAAGGAGGCCTGGGCGGGAACCTTGTCGCCGCGACGCTGGAGCATCTTGTAGTAGTTGTACTGGTATTCACGTTCCAGACGCTGTTCGGCGAGCAATGGGCCGTCGCTGCTTTTCGCGGCGGTGCCTTCGATTTCCAGGCGCAGGGCCGGGCGCTCCTTGAGTGCCTGTGACAGTTTCACCAGCGCGGCTTCGGCATCCTTGTTCAATTCGCTGGAACCCGGTGCAAACGAGACGGTGCCGAGGTCTTCGGAACCGCCGCCATTGATCAGGCCGCCTATCATCTTGAATGGGGCGGCGGCGGCTTTGACGATCAGGTTGCGCAGGGTCTGCCAGACAATTGGCATCACGCTGAACTGCGGGTTGTTCAGGTCACCGGTCACCGGCAGTTCGATGGAGATCTTGCCGTCGACGTCCTTGAGCAAGGCAATTGCCAGTTTCAGCGGCAGGCTCACGGCATCCGGGCTGTCGACCTTTTCACCGAGTTGCAGTTGCTCGACCACCACTTTGTTCTCGGCTTTCAACTGGCCCTTGGTGATCAGGTAATGCAGGTCGAGGTTGAGTCGGCCCTTGCGGATGCGGTAACCGGCGAATTTGCCGGAGTAAGGCGTCAGCGTGGTCAGTTCGACACGCTTGAAGCTGGTGGCGATGTCGAGGCTGGCCATCGGGTCGAACGGATTGACCGCGCCTTTGATGGTCACCGGCGCATAGCGGTCGACCTTGCCTTTGACGTCGACGCTGGCAGGTTTCGCCTGACGGCTGTCGATGGTGCCGATCTGGCCGTTCAGTTGCTGCACGGCGGTGGCGAAGTTCGGCGTCAGGCTGAAGTCGGCGAAGTTGGCCGAACCATCGTTGATGGCAATGCCGCCGATGTGGATGCCCAGCGGTCTGTCTTTGCTGGCCGGTTTGGCCGAGGCGGTTTTTGTGCCGCTGTCAGCTGGTTGCGGAATCAGCAGGTCGTCGATATTGGTGGTGCGATCATCGTTGATCATGAAGCGCACATACGGCTGGAACAGGTTGACCTTGTCGATCGACAGGCTGTCACCGTGCTGATAATTCAGGCCTTCCACGACCACTTGCTGCCACTTGAGGAAGTCGCGGGTCTTCAGGGTGTCGAGAGTATGCAGTTGATCGACCTGAGCGCGGCCGGTCACGCTGAGCGCCAGTGGATTGGTGCTCTTGAGATTGACCTTGAGATCACTGCCGAGCATGCCGCTGCGCAGTTCCAGGCGAATGAACGGATTGATGTAGGACTGCGCGACACGCAGGTCGATGTCCTGGGTTTTCACGTTGAGCTGGGCGGTGACGGGGGCGAGATTGACCACGCCGTCGGCCATGACCTTGCCTTGCTTGCCCAGTCCGGTGTCGAGCTTGACCTTGAAAGGCGAGCCGTTGAGGCTGTCGAAATCCTGCAGGTCGGCGTTCAGCGGGCCGACATCCAGCGCTACCGGTGGATTGGCCGAGCGGTCGGCCACATGCACGGTGTAGTCGCGCAGTTGCACATCTTTAAGCAGCACTTGCCACGGCTTGCTCGGCGCGGTCGGTTCAGCTTTCGGCGAGTCGGCGGCGGCCGGTGTGCTTGCCGGCTCGGCGGCGGCTTTGGCGGCGGGTTTCGACGGTTGGCTGGCGAAGAGTTTCTGCCAGTCCAGTTGACCATCGGCTTCCAGAGCGGCCCAGGTTTCCAGTTTGTGGCTGCGAATCTTGCCGACCACCACTTGCTGTTTGGCCAGATCGACCGTGGTTTCACTGATATCGAGGCGTTCGAGCTTCGCCAGTGGGCGCCCGTCCGGTGCCTTGATCGCAAACGGCGCGATGCTCACCGCGACATTGTTCAGCAGCAGTTCGGTTTCTTTCGACAGATTGAGTTTGTACTCGGTACTGAGGCTGACCACGCCGTTCTCCAGCACCAGCGGCACGGCGTCGCGCACATAAGGCCAGAAGGACTTCATCTGCCCGTCGGTGATTTTCAGGGTGCCTTCGGAAGATATAGGGATCAGGCTGAAGTTGCCTTTCCAGTCGATCTGCCCGCCGGCCGGGCCAGCGGCGACCAACGTCATGTCGGCGCTGTCTTCGGGCAGGGTGCTGAGGTTTTTCAGTTCGAAGTCGAGTTTGTCGTAAAGGAATTCGATCGGTTCGCTGGGCCGCTCATCCTGAAAGTGCAGAGCGCCGCCAGCCAGTTTGATGCGGTCGATACGCAGCGGGAACGGTTTGGCGTCAGGGGCGGCCGGGGTCGGTTCGCTGGCCGGCAGCTTGAACAGACCCAGCAGGTTGAGCTGGCCGTTTTTGGCAAAGAGAATTTCGGTCTTGGATTTTTCCAGCTCGATATCGGACAGGTGAAGCGCTTTTGTCCACAGGCTGTCGAGTTGCAGGTTGGCGTACAGGCGTTCGAAACCGATCTGCTCCTTGCCCGGCTCGCCGATGACCAGGCCCCATAAGGTGACTTCAAGGCTGAACGGATTGAGTTCGATGCGCTGCAAATGCGCAGGCACCGTGGCGTAATTGGCCAGTTGCTGGTTGGCGATGCGCAGGGCGATGCCCGGCAAAATCAGAAACCCCAGCAGGCTGTAGAGGGCCAGAGCAGTCAACAGGGCGCCAATCGCGCGAATCAATCCTTTGGGCATGTGCGGCTTCATCTGTCTGAATCGGAGTGCCTTGGAGTATGGCACGCGATTCTGGTTCCGAAGTACCTGGCGTGGCACAGGATTGTTCAGATTCTTCTCCGATAGTGCAAAACACTGTGGGAGCTGGCTTGCCAGCGATGTGGGCATTTCATTCGACAGGGATGTCGTCTGATCCACCGCAATCGCTGGCAAGCCAGCTCCCACAGGTTGTGCGCCGTTGCCAGCTTTTGGTCAGAGCTGGAGGATGAGGGTTTTCAGTGGCGGTTGTTGATCCATGGACGGGAAATCCGCGCCCGGGGTCATCACGCTCCATTCGCGCACCGGGCGCCCGGCCTTCTCCGCGCAGCGCAGCACCTGCTCACGCCAGTCATCCATGCTGACTTTTGCCAAGTTGTTGCAGCAGATCAGCACGCCGTTGTCAGCGGTGGTCAACAAGGCCGGTTTCAGCAGGCTCTGATAATCGCGCAGCAGATCTACGGTGCCGAACGCACTCTTGGCCCAGGCCGGCGGATCGAGCAACACCAGATCATATTGCCGCTGTTCGAGGCGTAGATAGCTCGGCAGTTTCTGCCCGCGTCGCTGACTGATCGGCAGGCCGGCAAGCTGGCGGATTGCCGGGAAGTAGTCGGACTGGATGAATTGCATCTCCGGCAGTTGCGGGTTGAGCTGACCGTTTTCGCGACCGACCGCCAGATTGCCTTCGGCAAAATCCAGGTTGCACACCTCGCGTGCGCCACCGGCCGCCGCACTGAGGCCAACGCCACAGGTGTAGGCAAACAGGTTGAGGACGGATTTGCCCTTGGCGTGCTCCTTGACCCAGCCGCGGGTGTTTCGCAGGTCAAGGAACAGCAGCGGATCCTGCCCGGCATGGCGCCCGCGTACGCGGTAGTTGAGGCCCCATTCGTGACCGACCAGATCGGCCAGCGCCGCGTCGTCGGCGCGGTAGACGGTGTCTTCACGGTCAATACGCGAGTTGCCACGGGAACGATCGTTGTAGACCAGCAGGGTTTCGAAACCCAGAGTCTGGTTGACGATGGCATGCAATTGCAGCAGATCGTCACGCTCCAGCGTCTGGTGAAAGCTTTGCACCAGCAGTTGCGGACCATAGCGGTCGATGGTCAGACCACCAGCGCCTTCCTGACTGCCGTGGAACAGTCGATAGCAGTCGGTGCCCTGGCTGTGCAGTTCGGCAAGCAAGTCCTGGCGTTGATCGAGGGCGGCGCGCAGCGCCTGATTCAAGGAAGACATGCGGGCGCCTTGCTGGTGAGAATTGGGGCGCGGGAGTTTAGCAGCTTGGCGGGCAATCGAGTGGCTACCATCGCGAGCAGGCTCACTCCTGCAAGGGATATATGTTGCATACGAATCTCCTGTAGGAGTGAGCCTGCTCGCGATGCTTTCAGGTGATCAAGCCCATTCGGCGTTTGGCCCGCTGCACCGAACCATTGCGCATCGCCCAACGCAGCATCGGCGCGCTGCGTTTGACGCTGGCGCGGATCAGTTGGCGTTGCAGCGAACTCTGGCGGACCTCGAGCATGTCGCTGGCCCAGTCCGGCAGCAGATCAATGCCAGCCTTCATCATCAAATCGCCAAACGGTCGCGCCAGAACGCTCGGTGCCGGCGCGTCGAGCAACAAGCGCAGGACTTCCCGGCTGCGTTCATCGCACAGCAACTGCGGGCGCATGCGTTGCAGATAATCCGCCACGGCTAGCCGAGACTTCGGCACATCGCGTGCGCCCAGACGCTCGGCGACCACGGCGATTTCCGCGTAGTACCGATCCTGGTCCGCCCCTGACAACTGCGGATTGCGATAACGCAAATGCGCGGCAAGGAAGTTGCTGACTTCCGCCACATGCACCCATGTCAGCAGATCCGGATCGCTGGCCGCGTAGGGCCGACCATCGGGCGCGGTGCCGACCACTTGCAGGTGAATGGTGCGAACCTTCTCGATCAGCCAGTCGGCGTCGCGGCGCGAGCCGAAAGTGGTGCCGGAAACAAACTGGCTGGTACGGCGCAGGCGCCCGAGCATGTCCTGACGAAAATTCGAATGGTCCCAGACCCCGGCCAGCGCCAGCGGATGCAGGGCTTGCAGCAACAATGCGCTGATGCCGCCGATCAGCATGCTGCTGAAATCGCCGTGCACCTGCCAACTGATCGAGTCAGGGCCGAACAGGCCGGGATCGCCCTTGGGGTTTTCCAGATCGAGCTGACCGAGGGACAGACCGGTCAGGCTCATGAGCTGGTTTTCGATACGGCTGCGGATAAATTCCATGGCACTCATTAATGAGGGGCGGGCGCGGCTATTTGGCCGCACCCGGATGTTACTGATTGAGGCGCGTGTCGATCAGGCCCTGCACCACGCTCGGATCGGCCAGGGTCGAGGTATCGCCAAGGCTGTCGAGCTCATTGCAGGCAATCTTGCGCAAGATGCGGCGCATGATCTTGCCTGAACGGGTTTTCGGCAAGGCCGGGGCCCACTGGATCAGGTCCGGTTTGGCGAAGCTGCCGATTTCCTTGCTGACGTGGGCGAGCAATTCTTTCTTCAATTCGTCATTCGGTTCGGCACCGTTCATTGGTGTGACAAAGGCGTAGATGCCCTGGCCTTTGACGTCGTGTGGATAACCGACCACGGCGGCTTCGGCGATGCTGTCGTGCAGCACCAGCGCGCTTTCCACCTCGGCCGTGCCGATGCGATGCCCGGAAACGTTGATCACGTCGTCGATACGCCCGGTGATCCAGTAATCGCCGTCCTCATCGCGCCGCGCGCCATCACCGGTGAAGTAGTAGCCGGGATAAGGTTTGAAATAGGTGTCGACCATTCGTTGCGGGTCGCCGTACACACTGCGAATCTGTGCCGGCCAGCTGGATTTGATCGCTAGCACGCCGCTGCCGGCACCTTTGATTTCCTTGCCGTGTTCATCAAGCAGCACAGGCTGCACGCCAAACATCGGTTGGGTGGCGCAACCCGGTTTGATCCTTTGTGCGCTGACCAGCGGGCTGAGCATGATGCCGCCGGTCTCGGTCTGCCACCAGGTATCGACGATGGGGCAGCGCTGTTCGCCGACCACGTTGAAATACCATTCCCACGCTTCCGGGTTGATCGGCTCACCGACGCTGCCGAGTAATCTGAGGCTGGCGCGCGACGTTTCCTTCAACGGTTCGGCACCTTCACGCATCAACGCACGCAGGGCAGTGGGGGCGGTGTAGAAAATGTTGACCTTGTGTTTGTCGATCACCTGCCAGAATCGCGAGCTGCTCGGATAGCTCGGCACGCCTTCGAACATCAATGTGGTCGCGCCATTGGCCAGCGGGCCATAGACGATGTAGCTGTGGCCGGTGACCCAGCCGACATCGGCGGTACACCAGAACACTTCGCCGTCGCGGTAATCGAGCACGTATTTGAAGGTCATCGCTGCTTGCAGCAGGTAGCCGCCGGTGGTGTGCAACACCCCTTTGGGTTTGCCGGTGCTGCCAGAGGTGTAGAGGATGAACAGCGGGTCTTCGGCGTCCATCGGCTCTGGTGGGCAATCATCGCTGACATCGCGCACGGCCTGGTGATACCAGAGGTCGCGGCCTTCGACCCAGTCGACTTTGCCTTGACTGCGCTCGACCACCACCACGGTGCTGACGTCCGGGCAACTTTGCAGGGCTTTGTCGACATTGCTTTTCAGCGGTACGAACTTGCCGCCGCGCACGCCTTCGTCGGCGGTGATCACGGTGCGGCAGTCGGCATCGAGGATGCGGTCACGCAGTGAATCCGGGGAGAAACCACCGAACACCACCGAATGGATCGCGCCGATCCGCGCGCAGGCGAGCATGGCGTAAGCGGCCTCGGGGATCATCGGCATGTAGATGCACACCCGGTCGCCTTTCTTCACGCCACGGCTTTTCAGCACGTTGGCCAGTCGGCAGACGTGATGGTGGAGTTTTCGGTAGGTGATTTGCGCCGATTCGGCCGGGTCATCGCCCTCCCAGAGCAGGGCGGTCTGATCGCCGCGTTGTTCGAGGTGGCGGTCGATGCAGTTGTAACTGACGTTGAGCTGGCCGCCGGCAAACCAGACCGCTTCACCGGTTTTCAGGTCGTAGCGCTGGACGGTCTGCCATGGCGTGCTCCAGTCGAGGAAGCGCGTGGCCTGTTCGGCCCAGAAAGTGCTGGGGTGTTCAATGGATTCGCGGTACAGGCGTCGGTAATCGTCCTGACTCAACTGAGCAGCCCGGCGGACGGCATCGGCTTTGGGGAACGTGCTGATATCGAACATGACGGTTCCTTATTCTTGTTGTGCGAAGAATAAAGATGCGCCGAGCGGTCGACAGGTTCAAGCCGGATTCGGAATCCGATGACTGAAGCTGATTTCGAATGCACCCCAAAACAACTGTAGGAGTGAGCCTGCTCGCGATAGCGGTGTGTCATTCAACATCAATGCTGACTGATACACCGCGATCGCTAGCAGGCTCACTCCTACAAGGGATTTTGATTGCCCACAGGATTTGGGTTGGGCCAAATCCTGTGGGCAGAGACATCCAATTACCCGCGGTGACGACCGCGGAAGTAGTTGATCAGGCCTTGGGTGGACGGATCATCAGCAGTGGTTTCATCGCTGCCGACCAGACGGTTGTAAACGCCTTTGCCCAGCTCTTTGCCCAACTCCACGCCCCATTGGTCGAAGGCATTGATGCCCCAGACCACGCTTTGCACGAACACTTTGTGTTCATACATGGCCACCAGCGCGCCAAGACGGCGTGGGCTGATGCGCTCAACCACAAGGGTGTTGCTCGGACGGTTGCCCGGGATCACCTTGTGCGGTGCGAGTTTGTGCACCTGCTCTTCGCTCATGCCTTTGTCGCGCAGTTCCTGCTCGGCTTCCGGCAGGGTCTTGCCGAGCATCAGCGCCTGACTCTGCGACAGGCAGTTGGCGTACAACCACTGATGGTGGTCGGACACCGGGTTGAAGCTGACGATCGGCACAATGAAGTCGGCCGGGATCAGTTGGGTGCCTTGGTGCAGCAACTGGTGGTAAGCGTGCTGACCATTGCAGCCGACACCGCCCCAGATCACCGGACCGGTATCGGTCGACACCGAGGTGCCGTCCTGACGCACGCTCTTGCCGTTGGATTCCATGTCCAGCTGCTGCAAGTGCTTGGTGATGTTGCGCAGGTAGTGGTCGTACGGCAGGATCGCGTGGCTTTGCGCACCCCAGAAATTGCCGTACCAGACACCGAGCAGCGCCAGCAGCACCGGCATGTTCTGTTCGAACGGCGCGGTCTGGAAATGCTGGTCCATGGTGTAGGCACCGGACAGCAGTTCCTTGAAGTTGGACATGCCGATGGCCAGAGCAATTGGCAGACCGATGGCCGACCACAGCGAGTAACGGCCGCCTACCCAGTCCCACATCGGGAAGATGTTTTCTTCGCGGATACCGAACGCGATGGCTGCCGCATTGTTGCTCGACACGGCGATGAAGTGACGATACAGCTCGGCTTCCGAGCCGCCCTGAGCCAGGTACCAGGCGCGTGCGGCTTGAGCGTTCTTCAGGGTTTCGAGGGTATTGAACGACTTCGACGAAACGATGAACAGCGTGGTTTCGGCGCGCAGTTTTTGCGTCAGCTCGTGGAACTCGCTGCCGTCGATGTTCGCCAGATAGTGGCAACGTACGCCTTTCTGCGCGTACGACAGCAGTGCTTCGGACACCAGCTCAGGGCCGAGGAACGAGCCACCGATGCCGATGTTGACCACGTCAGTGATCGGCTTCTCGGTGTAACCACGCCACAGACCGTCGTGGATGCGGCCGACCAGATCGGTGATCTGGTTCAACACTTTATGCACTTCCGGCATCACGTTGACGCCGTTGACCGAAAGCTTGTCGCCGACCGGGCGGCGCAGGGCGGTGTGCAGCGCCGGGCGACCTTCGGAGGCGTTGACGATTTCGCCGTCGAACAGCGCTTTGATCGCGCCTTTCAAATCAACTTCGTTAGCCAGACCCACCAGCAGATTGCGGGTCTCGGCGTTGATCAAATTCTTCGAATAATCGAGAAACAGCCCGCAGCTGCTGAGGGTGAACTGATTGAAGCGCTGCGGATCGGCGTTGAAGGCTTCGCGCATGCTGAAATCCTGCATGGCTTGGCGGTGATCTTTCAACGCTTGCCAGGCAGGCAGAGCGGTAACGTCGTGAGGAGTGCGGTAGTACGCCATCGCTGCGGTTTTCCTTTTTACTTGAACGGCCTTTTGAACACGGTACAGACCAGCACGCCATGATTGGGCATGGGCCAACTGTGTCGCCTCGGTTTCTGGACACAGGGCGAATACAGTAAACCTCGCGCTGCGTTCTGTCTTGACTTTGTCTGACCCGTTCCCTGTACTTTTTTAACATTGATACCGGGAACGGGCCGACCAACGGAAGGTGAGCTGGATGCTCAGCGGCTCAGGCGACCTGAACCGGGATGGCGTTGCTGGTATGGCTCAGCTCATTGCCAGGTGCCATGTAGAGCATGCGCGGCTTGAAATTCAGCAGTTCCGCTTCGCTGTAATGGGCGTAAGCGCAAATGATCACCCGGTCGCCGACCTTGGCCTTGTGCGCGGCGGCACCATTGACCGAGATCATGCGTGAACCTTCTTCGCCACGGATGGCGTAAGTGGTAAAGCGCTCGCCATTGTCGACGTTATAAATCTGGATCTGTTCGTACTCACGGATGCCGGACAGGTCCAGCCACTCCCCATCAATGGCGCACGAACCTTCGTAATCGAGCACGGCGTGAGTGACTTCGGCGCGGTGCAGTTTGGCCTTGAGCATGATGGCGTGCATGAGGGTTTCCCGGGTTGGAATCGAACGGCGGGCAGTGTGCCCGAAGGCTTTGAGGGCGGCAATATGGCTTGAAATGCAATTTTCAGGACGCTGAAAAGCACTGTAGGAGTGAGTCCGCTCGCGATAGCGGACTGTCATTCAACGTTGATGTCGAAAGTCAGGCCCTCATCGCGAGCAGGCTCACTCCTACAGGGGGTATTGCGGTGTTTTTTAGACAGCGCTATCGAGATTCAGGTGCAGGTTATCGATCAACCGCGTGGTGCCCAGGAACGCTGCCACCAGAATCACCAGATCACGATCTTCAGCCACAGCCGGCCGCAAGGTCAGCGCATGGCGAATTTCCAGATAGTCCGGACGCAGGCCCGCGGCTTCCAGCGCTTGCAACTGTGCACTGATCAACGCCGGGAAATCGCGTTCCCCGTGTTTGATCGACTCGGCAATCGCGTTCAGGCTGCGGTAAACCACCGGGGCCACGGCACGTTGTTCTTCGCTGAGGAAGCCGTTACGCGACGACAGCGCGAGGCCATCGGCGGCACGCACGGTCGGCTCGCCGATGATCTGGATCGGCATATTCAGGTCATGCACCAGCGCGCGGATCACGGCCAGTTGCTGGAAGTCCTTCTGGCCGAAAATCGCCAGATCCGGCTGAACCATGTTGAACAGTTTGCTGACCACCGTCGCAACACCTTCAAAGTGTCCCGGACGACTGGCGCCGCACAGACCTTCGGAGAGTTGCGGCACGCTGACCCGGGTCTGCCCGGTCATGCCGTCGGGATACATCTCTTCAACTGTCGGCGCGAACAACAGGTCGCAACCAGCTTCCAGCAGTTTTTCCTGATCCGCTGCAAGGGTGCGCGGGTATTTGTCGAGGTCTTCGCCGGCACCGAATTGCAGCGGGTTGACGAAAATGCTCGCCACCACGAAGTCCACGCGTTGCGAGGCTTTGGTGATCAGCGCGACATGGCCGCTGTGCAGGTTGCCCATGGTCGGCACGAAGCCGATGCGCTTGCCTTCGCTACGGGCGCGGGCTACGGCGGCGCGCAGTTCGCGTACGGTTTTGACGGTGTTCATGCAGAGAATCCGTGTTCGATGCCTGGGAACGTGGTGGCTTTGACTTCGCTGACGTATGCCTTAAGCGCGGACTGGATGCTGTCCTGGCCATTCATGAAGTTCTTCACGAACTTCGGCACGCGGCCGGTGATCGACAGGCCGAGCATGTCGTGCAGTACCAGGACTTGACCGTCGGTGGCGTTGCCGGCGCCGATACCGATGACCGGGATTTTCACGGCCTGACTGATTTCAGCGGCCAGTTCACTCGGCACGCATTCGAGCAGCAGCATTGCCGCGCCAGCCTGCTCCAGCGAAATCGCGTCAGCACGCATCTGCCGCGCCTGATTTTCGTTGCGGCCCTGCACTTTATAGCCACCGAGAATGTTCACTGCTTGCGGGGTCAGGCCCATGTGCGCGCAGACCGGGATACCGCGTTCGGCGAGCAGACGGATCGACTCGGCCAGCCACAACGCGCCTTCAACCTTGATCATGTGCGCGCCGGCCTGCATCAGCATGGCGCTGTTGGTCATGGTTTGTTCAAGGGTGGCATTGGCCATGAACGGCAGATCGGCGAGGATCAGGGCGTCGCTGTTGCCACGTTTGACGCAGGCGACGTGGTAGGCCGTTTCTGCGGTGGTCACCGGCAAAGTACTGTCGTGACCTTGCAGGACCATGCCGAGGGAGTCGCCCACCAGCAGCACTTCGACACCGGCCTCGTTGCAGGCGTGGGCGAAGGTCGCGTCATAGCAGGTCAGCATGGTGATCTTTTCACCTTTCTGCTTGAGGCTCTGGAGCGTGGTCAGGGTGATGGCTGGCATGTAAAAAATCCTCGTTCAGGCGCTTTGGAAACTACTGCGAGTAACGCGCGTGATTCGTCATCTATTCAGGCGCACGCTCTTTTGTCGTGCTTATAAGGCCTGGATTGCGCCCGTATGTGCCGGGTTGGCGGCAGCGGGACGCCTATAGTCGTGATGAGCCAACAGGAAGTCAATTGCGTGTGTTACCGCATTGTTACGCAGGGAGTGTTACCGGCGTTACTGATGCGATTCAGCGGCGCGGCTGGCCTGATTCAAGGCTTTTTGTCCGACAAAATCCTGCACCCAAGGGAAATGGGTGTCAGGGGTGGGGGAGGCGTTCGAGGCCGACGAACGGGCAGGCTGCCAGCAGATCGGTGAGGGTCCGGTCATCGGCAAGACGCAGATCTTGCGGCGCCAGTTCGGCAAGGGGATAGAGCACGAAGGCGCGTTCCTGAATCTGATAGTGCGGGACTTTCAGTCGCGGCTCATCGATCAATCGATCACCGAACAGCAGAATGTCCAGATCCAGTGTGCGCGGGCCCCAGCGCTCCAGGCGCTCGCGGCCTTGATCATTCTCGATGGCTTGCAAGGCATCGAGCAGATCCAGCGGCGCAAGATCGCTGTCGAGCGCTGCAACGGCGTTGGTATAACGCGGCTGGCCCGGCAGCAACGAGTCGCTTTGATAAAAGGCGGAAACGCCGGCAAGGGTGGTCTGCGGCAATTGCTCCAGCGCGTCGAGCGCGCTGCGCAATTGTTCGGCCGGGTCAGCGAGGTTGCTGCCCATGCCGATGTAGATGCGTTCCATGCCTTACTCGCCCGTAGCGCTCGGTGCACCGGCGCGTTTGCGCTTGGAACCGCTGCTGCGTCGACGCTTGCGTGGCGCGCCACTGGCATCATCACCCTTGCCGCTGAGGTCGCGGATCATGTCGCGGCGTTCGCTGTCGTTGCCGTCCTGATAATCCGTCCACCATTCGCCCAGACCATCGGTCTGCTCGCCGGCGCTTTCACGCAACAGCAGGAAGTCGTAACCGGCGCGGAAACGCGGATTGTCCAGCAACAGGTCGGCGCGTTTGCCGCTGCGGCGTGGCAGGCGTTCCTGCATGTCCCAGATTTCGCGGATCGGCATGGTGAAGCGTTTTGGAATCGCGATGCGCTGGCACTGTTCGGCGATCAGCTCGTGCGCCGCTTCCTGCATGGCAGGAATAGGGGGCATGCCACGTTCTTGCAGACGCAACACCCGGGCCGGCAGGGCAGGCCACAGCAAGGCGGCAAACAGGAACGCCGGGGTCACCGGTTTGTTCTGCTTGATGCGCAGGTCGGTGTTGGTCAGCGCTTCGCTGATCAGCGTGTGGGTGTACTCCGGGTTGTGTTCCAGTGCGTCGGCACTGGCCGGGAACAACGGGGCGAAAAGTTGCAGATCGACCAGCATCTCGAAAGTGATTGCGCCGTGTCCGGAGAGGAACAGTTTCAGCACTTCTTCGAACAGGCGTGCTGACGGGATCTCGCGCAGCATCGGCGCCAGTTCGCGAATTGGCTGCACGGTGTGTTTTTCGATGCCGAAGTTGAGCTTGGCAGCGAAACGCACGGCCCGCAGCATGCGTACCGGGTCTTCCTGATAGCGTTGCTTGGGATCGCCGATCAGGCGGATCAAATGATTGCGGATGTCGTGCACGCCGTTGGCGTAGTCGAGAATGCGCTCGCTGACCGGATCGTAATACAAGGCGTTGATGGTGAAGTCGCGGCGTTGCGCGTCTTCTTCCAGGGTGCCGTAAACGTTGTCGCGCAGAATCCGCCCGCTCTCGTTACGCGAAGACTGGTTGCTGTCTTCGTCGTCTTCGTTGACTGGGTGATTGGCGCGGAAGGTCGCGACTTCGATGATTTCGCGACCGAAATGGATGTGCACCAGTTTGAAGCGGCGACCGATGATCCGCGCATTGCGGAATTCGGCACGGACCTGCTCGGGGGTGGCGCTGGTGGCGACGTCGAAATCTTTGGGCGTGATGCCCAGGAGCATGTCACGCACGCAACCGCCGACCAGATAAGCCTGGTAACCGGCACCTTGCAGGCGTTCGACGATATTCACCGCGTAGCGGCTGAATTGCGTTTTCTGCAGCGAATGTTGGCCGCTGTTGAGCACTTCAGGGGTGCTGCGGATGTGTTGCGTACGACGCACGGGAGTTCGGAATGACTGGAACAGCTTCTTCAGCATGGGATGCACTGTTTGAAGGAATGTTCGGCCATACCAAAGAATGACCGCATGATGGGCGCAGATTCTAGCATTTAGTCGGGGGATGGTGTAGGACACGGCCGATTTGAGCTGCAAGCCGCAGGCTACAGGCATCGCGCGCGATAAAAATGGGGGATTTTGCTGCGGAGGAGAAACTACAAGGGGAGCCGAAGCTCCCCAAGAAGTAGTTGCGTGCTCTTTTTATTATTGATTCGGGCTTCTTGTTTTTGTTGAGTGCCCTCGTCATGAGGCTTTCGCTTCATGACCCTCCCAATCGGGAGCCAAGAGCAAACGGATTGCTTTGGTCGCTGAATTGCAGTGATCTCTCGATCCAACCAGTACAGGCTCTGTCTTAGGACAGTTTTTGTTGTTCTCGGCCTGGTCGTGGGGCAAGCCCCAAATACAACGCCTCTCCAAAAGAATCAGTTAGCTGCGCCTCTCGCCGTCTTGTTTTTATTGTGCGTGAGTCGATTCGTCTTATTTTTATTGTCTTGTGCATTGCTTGTTATTGTTCTTGTACTAAACATATAGCAGGTGCCGTGCCAACTTTTGCGAAACCCAATAAAACAAGGGGTTAGGTCGATATAACCGTTTTCGAGGGGCGAAAAAAAGCCGGGGTTACGTTACCGATAACCCCGGCTTTTGTTACGTGACAAGACTGAGGTAACAGTTTTTTCACATCTTCAAGCGTTACCCGCACACTCGACAGGTAACGTTCAGCTTTCGCTGGCGACCCCGGTCTTGCGCCGTGGAATGCCCAGACGCTGACGGCGTTCCCACAGGCATTTGCGGCTGACGCCCAGTTTGCGCGCCAGTTCGGTCTCGGTCATGTGGTCCTGATGTTCGAGGACGAAGTGCTGGAAGTAGTCTTCCAGCGACAGGTCTTCGGTCGGCTCGTGGCTGCTGTTGCTGGCATTGCCGGCGGTTTGCGGCGGCAGACCGATGAACTCGTCATCTTCCAGATCGCTCAGCTCGATGTCGATGCCCAGCAGGTCGGCGGAGATTTCCGGGCTTTCGCTCAGGATCACCGCGCGCTCGACCGCGTTTTCCAGCTCACGCACGTTACCCGGCCAGGAATAGTGCCGAATCGCCTGTTCGGCATCGGCAGCAAACTTCAGGTCGGTACGGTTGATGCGTGCGCTCTGACGAGCAAGGAAGGCATTGGCGATCTCGTTGACGTCGGCGCCGCGCTCGCGCAGGGCCGGCAATTTCAGCGCAATCACGTGCAGACGGTAATAAAGGTCTTCACGGAACTGGCCGATTTTCGCCAGACTCTTCAGATCCCGGTGAGTCGCCGCGATCAGGCGTACATCAACCTTCTGCGACTGCACCGAACCGACGCGGCGAATTTCGCCTTCCTGCAATACGCGCAGCAGACGGGCCTGGGCCTCCAGCGGCAGTTCGCCGATTTCATCGAGGAACAGCGTGCCACCGTCCGCCGCTTCGACCAGACCGGCTCGACCGGCGCTAGCGCCGGTGAACGCACCTTTCTCGTGACCGAACAGTTCGGACTCGATCAGGCTTTCCGGAATGGCCGCGCAGTTCACCGAGATCATCGGTGCCTTGGCGCGCTTCGACAGGTTGTGCAGGGCGCGGGCCACCAGTTCTTTACCGGTGCCGGACTCACCCTGAATCAATACATTGGAATCGGTTGGCGCGACCTTGCGGATCTTGCTGTACAGATCCTGCATCGGCGGGCAGGAGCCGATGATGCCGATTTCGCCGTTACTGTTGTCAACGGCGGATTTGCCGCTGCCATTGGTCGGTTTGCTGGCAACCACTTCGCCGGCAGCCGGTGCCGATTGGCGATCACGCAGGATCCGCGCGACGGCCTGAAGCATTTCGTCATGGTCGAAAGGCTTGGCGATGTAGTCCACCGCGCCCATCTTCATCGAGTCGACCGCCGAACGCAGGCTGGCGTAGCTGGTCATGATCAGCACCGGCGTCCCTTGGCCGAGCTTGATCAGCTCGGTGCCCGGGGCGCCCGGCAAGCGCAGATCGCTGACGATCAGATCGAACGTAGGAATGGTGAAGCGTTCTTGTGCTTCCTGCACTGAACCGGCTTCGCTGACCTGGTACTGATTGCGTTCCAGCAGGCGGCGCAAGGCGGAGCGGATAATTGTTTCGTCTTCGACGATCAAAATGTGCGGCATTGATTCGATACTCTCGACGGTCTCAGTTCACAGCGGACGTCGCTTCGACATGACGCGGTAAGGTCACCCGGATACGGGTGCCGCGTTGGCTTTGTACATCAGCCGGGCTGTCGATGGTGATTTGTCCATAATGCTCTTCAACGATGGAATAGACCAGTGCAAGGCCCAGACCGGTGCCTTCGCCAGGATCCTTGGTGGTGAAGAAAGGTTCGAACAATCTATCCATGATGTTCTTCGGAATACCGCTGCCTTCGTCCTCGACGATCAGATCGACCGTGTGTTCGCCGGCTTCGCTCTTGACCCGTACCGCACTGTGCGGCGGCGAGGCGTCGCGGGCGTTGGAGAGCAGATTGATCAAAACCTGTGCGAGCCGCTGCGGGTCGCCTTCGACCCAGTGATCCGGGTCGCACAGATTGTAGAACTGCACTTCGAAATTGCGCCGGTTCAAGGCCAGCAGACCGATGGCGTCCTGCGCCACTTCCGCCAGACAAACGGGCTCGTCGCTGTGCTGATGGCTGCCGGCATGGGCAAAACTCATCAGTGACTGAACGATGCGTGACACGCGTTTGGTCTGTTCAAGAATCTGTCCGCTGATCTCGGTCAACTCGCCGTCGTCTTCGCGTTCTTCGCGCAGGTTCTGCGCCAGACAGGCGATGCCGGTGATCGGGTTGCCGATTTCGTGGGCGACGCCGGCCGCGAGACGACCGATGCTGGCCAGCCGCTCGGAATGCACCAGTTTGTCTTCGAGCATCTGCGTTTCGGTCAAATCTTCCACCAGCAGTACCAGACCGCTGTTGCCCGGCGCCAACGGTTCATCAATCGCTGCTTTGTGCAGGTTCAGCCAGCGAGTCTGTCCGTCGAGGGCCAGGTGCTGTTTGTGCAAGTGTTCGTCAGGCAGATTGATGAAACCTTGCAGCAATTCTTTCCACGGATTGCCGATGGTGCTCAGGCGCGAGCCGACCACCCGTTGCGCGGCGATGCCGGTCAGCTCTTCCATAGCCTTGTTCCACATCAGGATCTCTTGATCCTTGGCCAGCGAGCAGACGCCCATCGGCAATTCCTGCAAGGTCTGGCGGTGGTAGCGGCGCAGGGCATCGAGTTCGGCGGCCAGACCTGTCAGGCGCGAGTGGTAATCCTCGAGGCGGCTTTCGATGAAGTGAATGTCTTCGGTGACGTAGTTTTCACCGCCGGCCTTGTACGGCAGGAAGGTTTCGACCATGTCCTGCGCCACACTCGGGCCCATCAGGCCGGAAAGGTTAGCTTCGATACGATCGCGCAGACGGCGCAAGGCATAGGGGCGACGTTCGTCGAACGGCAGATAAAGGTCGCGCAGCGCCTGCTCGACTTCTTTCTGCGCAGCCTTGGCGCCCAGCGGTTTGGCCAACTGCGTGGCGAATTCCTGCGGCGAAGCGGCGTGCAGTTCCCGGCGTTGCGGGCGACGGACGTTATCCACTGCGCAGGCTTCGGCTGCGGAAGCCTCTTCCGGGCTGGCGTTGGTGAATAGCGAGATCAGCGTGAACATCAAGACGTTGGCCGCCAGCGACGCGATGGCCGCCATGTGCCAGCTGGTGTCATCCAGCACGTAAATCATGTTCAGCAGCGGGATGTAGAAACCCTGCAGATTACCGACCAGCGGCAACAGCATGGTGATCACCCAGACCAGAATCCCCGCCAGCAGACCGGCAATGAAGCCGCGACGGTTGGCGGTCGGCCAGTACAGCACTGACAACACGCCCGGCAAGAATTGCAACGTGGCGACGAAGGCCACGATGCCGAGGTTGGCCAGGTCCTGCCCGGCGCCGAGCATCAGGTAGAAGCAGAAGCCGGCCATGATGATCGCGACGATCAGTGCGCGGCGGGTCCACTTCAGCCAGCGGTAGATGTTGCCTTCGGCCGGCGGCTGATAGAGCGGCAGCACCAGGTGGTTCAGCGCCATGCCCGACAGCGCCAGGGTGGTGACGATGATCAGGCCACTGGCGGCCGACAATCCGCCGACATAGGCCAGCAGGGCCAGCGGCTTGCTGTTGGCGGCAATGCCGATGCCGAGGGTGAAGTATTCCGGGTCGGTGGTGGCGCCCAGCTTCAGGCCGGCCCAAAGGATCAGCGGCACCGCCAGACTCATCAACAGCAGGAACAGCGGCAAGCCCCAGCTCGCGCTGACCAGTGAGCGCGGGTTGAGATTCTCGGTGAAGGTCATGTGATACATATGCGGCATCACGATCGCCGAGGCGAAGAACACCAGTAGTAGTGTGCGCCACGGGCCTTCCTGCAATGGCGTGTGCAGCGCGGCGAGGGCGGTTTGGTTTTGCAGCAGCCACAGCTCAAGCTGTTGCGGGCCATCGAATACGCCGTACAACGCGTAGAGGCCAACGCCGCCGAGGGCGATCAGCTTGATCACCGATTCGAAGGCAATCGCGAACACCAGCCCTTCGTGCTTCTCGCGGGTGGCGATATGCCGGGAGCCGAAGAAAATCGTGAACAGAATGATCAGTGCACAGAACGCCAGCGCTACGCGGCTCTGAATCGGCTCGCCGGTGAGAATGCCGATAGAGTCGGCCACCGCCTGAATCTGCAACGCCAGCAGCGGCAGTACGCCGATCAGCATGAATATCGTCGTCAGTGCGCCGGCCCAGGTGCTGCGAAAACGGAAGGCAAACAGATCCGCCAGCGACGACAGTTGATAAGTGCGGGTGATTTTCAGGATCGGATAGAGCAACACCGGCGCCAGCAGAAACGCGCCGGAGACCCCGAGATAGCTGGAGAGAAAACCGTAGCCGTACTGATAGGCCAGGCCGACCGTGCCGTAGAACGCCCACGCACTGGCGTAAACCCCCAGCGACAAGGTGTAGGTCAGTGGGTGGCGAATGATCGCCCGCGGGATCATGCCCCGTTCGCTGATCCAGGCAACGCCGAACAGCACCGCCAGGTACGCAGCGCTGATCAGGATCATCTGGGTCAGGCTAAAGCTCATCGGCATCTTTTTGGCTCTGCAGGATGAAGGTCACGACAATCAGGATCAGCCAGAGCAGATAAGGGCGATACCAGGCGCCCGTAGCGTCGATCCACCAATCCATGATGGCGGGAGAAAACAGATAGATCCCCACGACCAAAAGCAGGACCAAGCGATAGATGTACATCCCGGCCTCTCTTTTTTATGCGCGTGCCCGAAAACGTGCGGCGATGGTAACGGATGGCGGCGCGACTGCAAGTGTCGTCATGACAGTTGCGCTTCGGGGAGGGTCAGTGTGCGCGGGATCTTGCTTGCGTCCCAGTGGGTGCTGCCCCAAGTGAGCAGTTCCTGCGGCGAGGCATGGACCAGCTCGGGGCCAGGGTTTTGCCCCAATGCGCGCAGGGCTCGCAGCAGTAACGGTGTGGCTTGATCCGCTTCGAGCGGCGGCGAACGGTAGGATTTGCCGAGCTTGTTGCCGTCCGGTTGAGTGATCAGCGGCAGGTGCAGATAGCGTGGCTGACGCAGGCCCAGCAGTTCTTGCAGGTAAAGCTGGCGCGGCGTCGAGTCGAGCAGATCGGCACCACGGACGATATCGGTGATGCCTTGCCAGGCATCGTCGAGGACCACGGCCAATTGATAGGCGTAGAGGCCGTCGCGGCGACGGATGACGAAATCGCCGACATCGCGGCCCAGATGCTGACGGTATTCGCCCTGCACACGGTCGATGAAGTGGTATTCCAGCTCCGGCACGCGCAGGCGGATGGCGGCGTCTTGCTGGTCATGCCCGGCATTGCGGCACAGTCCCGGATAAATGCCGTGATAAGGCTCCAGTTGCTTGCGCGAACAGGTGCAGGCGTAAGCGAGACCGTGATTGAACAGGCTGTTGAGGACTTCGGCGTAGGCGTCGTGCCGATCGCTCTGGCGCACCATCTCGCCATCCCATTCGAAGCCGTAGCTTTCCAGCGCCTTGAGAATCGCCGCTTGTGCGCCGGGTTCTTCGCGCGGCGGATCGAGATCCTCCATGCGCACCAGCCAGCGACCGCCGACCGAACGCGCATCGAGGTAAGAGGCGAGGGCAGCAACCAGCGAGCCGAAGTGCAAGTGGCCACTGGGCGTGGGGGCGAAACGGCCGATGTAGGCGGGAGAGGTTTTGGCAGTCATGGGAGCGATAGTACTTTTTCAGGGCTTGTGCGCACTACCTTGTGGGAGGGGGCTTGCTCCCGAATGCGGTTAATCAGTCAACAACTGTGTTTATGACACACCGCATTCGGGAGCAAGCCCCCTCCCACAAAGGCAGAGAAGACAGAGAAGGCAGGTAAAAGGCAGAAACAAAAACGGAGCGTTCGCACGCTCCGTTTTTCGTTCAGGTCGAGATTACTTGCCGACCTGCTTTTCCTTGATTTCCGCCAGGGTCTTGCAGTCGATGCACAGATCCGCAGTCGGACGGGCTTCGAGGCGCTTGACGCCGATCTCGATGCCGCAGGACTCGCACCAGCCGTATTCTTCGTCCTGAATCAGCTCCAGCGTCTTGTCGATCTTCTTGATCAACTTGCGCTCGCGGTCGCGGGCGCGCAGCTCGAGGGCGAATTCTTCTTCCTGACTGGCACGGTCGGCCGGGTCAGGAAAGTTGGCCGCTTCGTCTTTCATGTGATCAACAGTACGGTCGACTTCCTGCATCAAGTCCTGTTTCCACTTGTTCAGGATCTTGGTGAAGTGCGCGCGCATGGGGGCGCCCATGTACTCTTCGCCTGCCTTCGGAACGTAAGGTTCGAAGCCGCTGATCGTCGCTTGCTGCTGTTGCTTTGCTTGGGTGGGCATGAAATGGACCGCCTCTACTCTTGTAATCCATTGCGCAGGATTGCTCCATCACCGACACCTGCCGGCCCTGCGGCTGCAAGCGGGCGAACTTACCAGATCAATTCGGCCTGCGCTACTCCCGGATGTCGAGCCCCCGGCGGGTGGCGCTTGCAAATGTTTGGCAAGCCGTGTCTGGCGGTGTGGGAGACCTGTTCAATCACTGATTTTAGTCAATCCTGGAGCGTACGCTCATATCGTTACAGTCCAGCGTTCTTGAGGCTGTGACCGCGGTGGGTTCTCGCTCGTTCCGGGAGATGAGTAGAATCGTCTCTTTTTCCCCGTCGAAGGAAATCCAATGGCTCAGCCCTACAGTGCGCGCAGTCGTGCGATCGAACCGTTCCATGTGATGGCGCTGCTGGCGCGGGCCAATGAATTGCAGGCTGAAGGGCATGACGTTATCCATCTGGAAATTGGCGAACCGGACTTCACCACGGCCGAGCCGATCATCCGCGCAGGGCAAGCGGCGCTGACGGCGGGCAAGACGCGTTACACCGCTGCGCGCGGCATTCCTGAGCTGCGCGAGGCGATTTCCGGTTTTTATCAGTCGCGTTACGGGCTGAACATTGATCCGCGGCGAATTCTGATCACGCCCGGCGGTTCCGGCGCCTTGTTGCTGGCCAGCGCGTTGCTGGTCGATCCCGGCAAGCACTGGCTGTTGGCCGATCCAGGGTATCCGTGTAACCGGCACTTTCTGCGTCTGGTCGAAGGTGCGGCGCAGCTCGTGCCGGTAGGCCCGGATGTGCGCTACCAACTGACGCCGGACCTGGTTGCGCGGCATTGGGATCACGACAGCGTCGGTGCATTGGTGGCCTCGCCGGCCAACCCGACGGGGACGATCCTGACCCGCGATGAGCTGGCCGGGTTATCCACAGCCATCAAGGCGCGACACGGGCATCTGGTCGTCGACGAGATCTACCACGGCCTGACTTATGGCACCGATGCGGCGAGCGTGCTGGAAGTCGATGACAGCGCCTTCGTCCTCAACAGTTTCTCCAAGTACTTCGGCATGACCGGCTGGCGCCTGGGCTGGCTGGTCGCACCGGATGCGGCGGTCAGCGAGCTGGAGAAACTGGCGCAAAACCTCTACATCAGCGCGCCGAGCATGGCGCAGTACGCGGCACTGGCCTGTTTCGAGCCAGACACCATTGCCATTCTCGAAGAGCGCCGGGCTGAATTTGGTCGGCGTCGGGACTTCCTCCTGCCCGCGTTGCGCGAATTGGGTTTCAACATCGCCGTCGAGCCGGAAGGTGCTTTTTACTTGTATGCCGATATCAGCAAGTTCGGCGGCGATGCCTTCGCGTTCTGCCGCCATTTCCTTGAAACCGAGCATGTGGCGTTTACCCCGGGACTGGATTTCGGCCGCTATCAGGCCAGCCACCATGTGCGTTTTGCCTACACGCAAAACCTCCCTCGCTTACAGGAAGCGGTGGAACGGATCGCCCGTGGCTTGAAGAGCTGGCAAGGCTGATGCGCTTTTATCCTCCTCTGGAAGAGGCGCGGCTGATCCGTCGTTACAAGCGCTTTCTCGCCGACGTCGAAACGGTTGGTGGCGAATTGTTGACCATTCACTGTCCGAACACAGGCTCAATGCTTAATTGTCAGGTCGAAGGCGGGCAGGTCTGGTTCAGTCGCTCCAATGACCCTAAACGCAAATTGCCCGGCACCTGGGAGATCGGCGAAACCCCGCAGGGGCGGTTGTTTTGTGTGAACACCGGACGCGCCAACGGGCTGGTCGAAGAAGCCTTGCAGGCCGGCGTCATCAGCGAGCTGAACGGGTTTACCGCGTTGAAGCGCGAAGTGGCGTACGGGCAGGAAAAGAGCCGCATCGATTTTCGTCTCGAATACCCGAGCGGCCCCGCTTATGTAGAAGTGAAAAGCGTCACCCTGGGCTTTGATGGCACCAATGTGGCGGCGTTTCCCGATGCCGTCACGCAACGCGGCGCCAAGCATTTGCGCGAGCTGGCGCATCTGGCGCGGGACGGGATTCGTGCGGTGCAGTTGTATTGCGTAAATCTCACCGGGATTGAGGCGGTGCGTCCTGCGGTGGAGATCGATTCGGCCTACGCCGATGCGTTACGCGAAGCGGTCGCCGATGGGGTCGAGGTCTTGGCTTATGGGGTGCGGCTGAATCATCAAGAGATGGTGATCGACCGGCGACTCGACGTGCTGCTCAACGGTTAAACATCGATCCACAGGCCCTGCGCATCCTCGCGACAAGGGATGGCCGTCAGCGATTGCCCGGCGCAAGGCCCGGCAACACATTCACCGTCCTCGATCAGAAACAGTGCGCCGTGAGTGGCGCACTGGATCAGGCTGTTGCTCGGGTCGAGAAACTGGTCGGGATGCCATTCGAGTCCCACGCCCCGGTGCGGGCAGCGATTCAGGTAGACATACGCCTGGCCATTGCGGCGCACGGCGAACAGCTTTTTGCCGGCGATATCGAAACCGCGGCTGCCGGCCTCGGCCAGCTCGACACCCGCGCAGAGAAACTTCATGGCTATCCTCTAATGTCCGCTCGTGTCCGGATATGTCCGAGCTTGACGTTTAAATGCAAACAATTATCAAATGGCGGCCATCGCCCAAAGGCGTCTGCCAGATGCCGAGGATACTTGGCCTGTCATCCTGATGCCCGGGAAAACCTTGTTCAAGGAAGCTGTTATGCGCCTGAGTACCCGCGTTGCTGTGCTGTGTGCCGGACTTTTCGTCAGTCTTCAGGCCGCATCGGCTGAATTGCCGCAACGTTGGGTCAGTGCCGGTGGTGCGCTGTCGGAGTGGGTCAGTGCGTTGGGCGGCGAGTCGAAACTGGTGGGCGTCGACACCACCAGCCAGCATCCCGAATCGTTGAAGTCGCTGCCGAGCATCGGTTATCAGCGCAGTCTTTCTGCCGAGGGCATTCTCAGTCTGCGCCCGGATATTCTCATCGGCACCGAAGAAATGGGTCCGCCACCGGTGCTGTCGCAGGTGAGGGCAGCCAAGGTGCAGGTGGAATTGTTCTCGGCTCAGCCGGATCTGCCGACACTGCAAAAGAACGTCACTCATCTGGGCCAATTGCTCGGCGCCGAGTCTCAGGCTGCGCAGTTGCTGCAACGTTATCAACAGCAACTCGATGCGCAGAAAGCGCGGGTTGCACAAGCACAGTCCAAGCAGAAGGCGCCGGGCGTGCTGTTGTTGCTCGGCCATGCCGGCGGCAAACCGTTGATCGCCGGCAAGGACACCGCCGCCGACTGGCTGCTGCAACAGGCGGGCGGGCATAACCTCGCGACACATACGGGCTACAAGCCATTCTCCGTGGAGTCCCTCGCCAGCCTTGATCCTGAAGTGCTGGTGTTCGCCGACCGGGCGTTGACAGGTGCTGCGGCGAAAGCCGCGTTGTTCAAGGAAAACCCCATCCTCAATTCCAGTCGCGCGGCCAAGGCCGGGCGTGTGCTTGAGCTCGATCCGACGTTGCTGGTTGGTGGGCTCGGGCCGCGATTGCCGGCGGCGTTGAAAACCCTGTCTGACGGTTTTTACCCGGCCAAGAGCGGCCAATGACCACACTGGTAAAGCCCCGTGGCCTGTTCGTTGGCCTGACGCTCCTGTGTTTATTGGCGATCTGGCTGTCGCTCGCGCTGGGGCCGGTCAGCCTGCCGCTGTTCGATACCCTGCGCGCGGCGTTGCGTCTGGTCGGCGTGCCGCTGGCGCCGGACGGCCTGGAGCAGGCTGAGCTGATTCTCGGGCAGATTCGTTTGCCGCGAACCCTGCTCGGGCTGGCGGTTGGCGGAGTGTTGGCGTTGTCGGGTGTGGCGATGCAGGGGCTTTTCCGTAATCCGCTGGCGGACCCGGGGCTGGTCGGGGTGTCCAGTGGCGCCGCGTTGGGTGCGGCGATCGCGATTGTCGGCGGCTCGTTTTTCGGTGGCTTGCCGGAGTGGTTCGGGCCTTATCTGCTGTCGGTGTGTGCATTTCTGGGCGGGCTCGGGGTGACCGCGCTGGTGTATCGGCTCGGTCGGCGCAACGGGCAAACCAATGTCGCGACCATGTTGCTGGCGGGGATTGCGTTGACGGCGCTGGCCAGTTCGGCAGTCGGCCTGTTCACCTATCTGGCGGATGACGCAACGTTGCGCACGCTGACGTTCTGGAACCTCGGCAGCCTCAATGGCGCCAGTTATGCGCGGCTGTGGCCCTTGCTGATCATCAGTGCTGGCGTTGCGCTGTGGTTGCCGCGTCGGGCGAAAGCGCTGAATGCCTTGCTGTTGGGTGAGTCCGAGGCCGGGCATCTGGGCATTGATGTCGAACGGCTCAAGCGCGAACTGGTGTTCTGTACGGCGCTGGGCGTCGGCGCGGCGGTGGCGGCGGCGGGGATGATCGGTTTTGTCGGGCTGGTGGTGCCGCATCTGGTGCGCTTGCTCGCGGGGCCTGATCATCGTGTGTTACTGCCGGCCTCGGTGCTGGCCGGGGCGAGCCTGTTGTTGCTGGCCGACCTGGTGGCGCGGCTGGCGCTGGCCCCGGCGGAGTTGCCGATCGGTATTGTCACGGCGTTTATCGGCGCGCCGTTCTTCCTTTATCTGCTGCTGCGAGGGCGTGCCTGATGTTGCGTGCGCACAATCTGCACATCCTGCGTGGCCGCAAGGCTGTGCTCAGCGGCGTCACCCTGCAACTCGAACCGGGCGAAGTGCTCGGTGTGCTGGGGCCGAACGGCGCCGGTAAGAGCACCTTGCTCGGTGCCTTGTGTGGTGAGTTGGCGGCGAGTGAGGGTGAAGTCTCGCTCGATGGTGAAACATTGGCGCACTGGACGGGCACACAGCGCGCTCAGCGATTGGCTGTGTTACCGCAGGTGTCGACACTGGATTTTGCCTTTCGTGTTGAAGAAGTGGTCGGCATGGGGCGCTTGCCTTATCAGAGTGGTCGAGTACGCGATGACGAGATTGTTGCCGCAGCACTGACAGCGGCAGATGCTGGGCATTTGAGCGGACGCAGTTATCTGGCGTTGTCGGGTGGCGAGCGTCAGCGCGTGCATCTGGCGCGGGTGTTGGCGCAACTCTGGCCGGGGCAGGTCGGGCAAACGCTGCTGCTGGATGAGCCGACGTCGATGCTTGATCCGCTGCATCAACACACCACATTACAGGCGGTGCGCGAGTTTGCCGACCGTGGGGCGGCAGTGATGGTGATCCTGCATGATCTGAATCTGGCGGCGCGTTATTGTGATCGCGTGTTGCTGCTTGAGGGCGGACAACCGGTCGCACTGGATACGCCGCAGCAAGTGCTGCGACCGGATACCCTTAAAGACGTGTTTGGTCTCGAAGTGCTGGTGCAGCCGCACCCGGAGCGTGGGCATCCGCTGATCATCGCCCGCTGAATGTTTCGTCGAGGTGAGTGCATGCGTGGGATGTGGCTGTTGGCGATGTTGTGGCTTGCGGGATGTCAGCATGTAGCAGCGCCGCCGCCAATCGGTGGCGAGATTCGCGATCTGCACAGTGGCGAGGTGCTGACGGCGCAGCAATTACTCAAACGTCTGGCCAAGCCTGGGCGAGTAATCATCGGCGAGCAGCATGACAACGCCGATCACCACGCCGCCGAGTTGTGGCTGCTGCAGTCGCTCGGCGAGCAGCGTTCTCAGGGAAGTCTGCTTTTGGAAATGCTCACGCCGGATCAGCAGCCGAAGGTGGATGCGGTGCGGCAACCCGCGCAGTTGCCCAACGATCTTCCGGGCGCGCTGGCCTGGCAGGACGGTTGGGACTGGAATCTTTATGGGCCAATGGTCCGCTTCGCTCTCACACAACCTTACCCGTTGCTGGCGGCCAATCTGGATAACCCTGAAATCCGCGCGTTCTATCGCAATCCGCCAGTCTTGAACGGTCAGCGCAGCAATGCTGAAGACGTGAAGACGACTCTGCTGGGGCAGATCAGCGAGTCACACTGTGGCTTGCTGCCTGAGTCGCAGATGCCAGCGATGCTGGCGGTTCAGCAACAACGTGACCGACGCATGGCCGAGCGTCTATTGGCAGCGCCGATACCTTCCTTGTTGCTGGCCGGTGCGTGGCATGCGCGCAAGGATGTCGGGGTGCCGCTGCATGTTGTGGACTTGGGCGCGCAGGCGCCCACGGTGCTGATGCTGGCGGAGCAGGGCGCCGACGTTACCGCGAAGATGGCCGATTACGTCTGGTACACACCGGCGACGCCCAAGCGCGATTACTGTGAAGAGATGCGCAAACAGTTCGGCAAATGACTTTTCCACAGGCAAAAAAAAGACCCGGTAAAAACCGGGTCAAATAACCGTGATTAGCCTGATGAGGAGATAATCTGAGAGTCCGAACCAAGGGCTTTTCAGAATATCGACTGATCTCGCGACCAGTTGTGATAATCATAGCGATTCTCATTACCAAGTCAACCGCTGTTTCTGCATTTATTTTATCTGGTCTCTGGAATGGCCTGATTGCCCTGTAAATGAAGGGCGCTCAGCTGAATGATCTGACGGTTGAGTTGGTCGATACGCCGGGCCATGCTCTCGATCAGGCTGTGGGCGATCTTCGGATTGCTGCGGGTCATGCTCAAAAACTGATCAGCGGGAATCAACATCACCGTACTGCGTTCGCGGGCAATCACGGTCGCGTTACGCGGTTCTCCAGTGAACACAGCCATGGCACCGAAGATCTCGTCCTTGGGCACTTCGCCAACCTTCTGCCCGTCGACAAAAGCTTCGGCATGCCCGTCGATGATCACAAATACATGATCGGCGGCGGCGCCCTGGTGAATCAGGATTTCACCGGCCTCGACCCGTTTGAAGCCGTTGGTGCTGCGAAACTCCCGCGGTTTCAGCTCGGCCACTGCGTGGGCGAGCAAAGCCATTTGCCCCAGTATGTATTGGAGAAATTGTTCCGCCCGGTTGGCGTCGGCAAACAAATGCTGCAACACATCACTGCGTCGATAGGGCGTCAAACGCAACGGCCCGTCACTGCACAGGCGCGAATCGCCCCAGTCATCACCGCGCAGAAGGCCGATGAAGTCACCCTCCTGCCAATAAAACAGTGCGCGTGAGCCGATGTATCCGGTGATCACACCTTCAGTCAGCAAAAACAACTGATCGCCGGGCAACTGCGTCATCAAGTCCTCAGTCGCCTCCAGCTCAAGCGCCGGCCCGCACGGTTCGAGGTCTTGCAGCCACTGTGCAGGCAAACTCTGCAAGCGGTTGATTAATGCGTCGGCAAGCGCCGATTGTTCCCCAAGCAGGTACATGACGGTCAGCGCCCGTTCAATTCTTGTGACGCGAGGAAATGGCTTCGAGTTGCTTGTTCAAGGCGTCCTTGCGTTCGGCCGGGATGTCGTTCCAATGCACATCCATCAGCGCGCCCTCGATCGCATACAGCAACACCTTCGATGCACGAAACCCGCGGGTACGCACGGCCCGGTAGGCATCGACCGCGCCCAGGCGCCGCAAGTCCGAAGCGCTGTGGATGCCCACGGCATGCAGCCATTGCGCTGACGTCTTGCCAAGATTCTTCAGGTGTTGCAGTTCATCATTCATCAAGCCTCCTTGCGACGGCCGAATGGTGCGTGGGCGAGCTTCTCAGGAGTGTAGCCATCAGTAGGAAAAGCGTGGTTGTTTGGTCGTATTCAACTCAAACGCTTCTAAGAAAGTGCGCCGCAGAGGCGCCGAAGACCTGCGAACGCAGAAAGGCGGGAAGAAATACATATCAATGTAGGTGCGAGCCTGCTCGCGATGGCGGACAGACAGGCAACACATTAGTTGAATGTTGAGCCGCCATCGCGAGCAGGCTCACTCCTACAGGGGGAGGAACTGGATGGTTATCTCAACGAGTGCGATAACGCAGGCGCGTACCGAAATTCATCGACATCAGAATCTCGTCAGCACTCAGCTCCGGCGGGAAGTACGCACCGGAAATCTGCGCGTGAGCCAGACTTGCGCCCTCCAGCGATGCGTTACGGAAGTCGATGCCACGCAAATCGGCAGAACGGAAATATGCGTCCCTGAAATCCACGCCATCGGCGTTCAGTTCGCGCAGATCGAGGCCACGGAAGTCGCCGCCGACCATGTCGATTGGTCCGTCTTGCGGGCGCTCTTTGTTGAAACCTGTGATGTCATCTTTGTGCAGCAAGGCATACAGCGGGGTGTCGAGAAGTTTCGGCTGGCTCATGTCATATCACCGTTGGTTTTATGACGCCAGTATAGTGCCACTATTTGACGGCCGTGAAGCAAGCGAGGGCTTCACGGCCGAAATAGTTTTTTACAGGCCTGGAAGGCGCTGACGGATCTGCGCGACTACGGTGTCCAGCGTGCCGGATTCATTGGTCTGCACGCGTTTGCTGCGCAGAATCTCTTCCGGCGTCAGTGCTTCGCGGTTGGCCTGCTGGGCTTCGATCACGGCCAGTGTGGCGTCGGACGGATCCTTTTGGTCAGCCTGACGAATCGCCAGCCAGCTCTCGATCACCGCTTGCGGCGCGTTGCAGTCGAGGATCAGGAATGGTGTACCGGTGGCTTCGGCGATTTTTGCGGCGCTGTCGCGCTGCTCACGCTTGAGGTAAGTCGCATCGATGACCACCGGGAAACCGGCGTGCAGGATGACTTCAGCGATCTCATGCAGGCGCGCGTAAGTCTTGGCGCTGGCGTCGGCGCTATAAATGCCCGCCTGCACATCATTGGCCACGGTTTGCTCGCCGAACAGGCGCTTGCGCTCAACATCGGAACGCAGACGGATCGCGCCCAGCGCTTCGACCAGACGCATGGCCACGTGGCTTTTGCCGACAGCGGAAACACCGTGGGTGATAGCCATGAAACGCGAAGGAATGGTGCTGTAGCTTTCCGCCAGGTTGGCGTAGTTGCGGTACTGGCGCAGGGTAGTGGCGCGCTGCACCGGGGTCGCGTCCGCCGGCATGCTGAACAGCGCAACCTTGGCGCGAACCAGTGCGCGATAGGCTTTATAGAAGTTCAGCACTTCCAGGCCCTGATAGTCGCCGGTCAGCTCCAGGTATTGGCTGATGAAGCGGCGCGCCAACGATTTCAGGCCACGGTCTTCCAGGTCCATCGCGAGGAAACCGGTGTCGGCCCAGACGTCGGTGAAGCGGAACGGTTCGTTGAATTCGATGCAGTCGAAGATCACCACTTTGCCGTCGATGACGGTGGCGTTGCCCAAGTGGATATCACCGTGGCATTCACGGGTGAAACCCTCGGTTTTACGCTGGGCGAACAGCGGCTTGAGGCGTTCGAAGCTGCTTTCGGCCCAGGCTTTGAGTGCTTCGAGTTGCAGCAGATCGTTCTTGTCGCTGAGGAACGGCAGGATCTGCTCGAAGTTTTGCGACACCGGCGCCATCACGCTGGCCGGGGTGCCGGCGTCGTGTTCGGCCGGGACTTTGGGGGCGGTGAGATGGAATTTGGCGATCTGTTCGGCCATTTCATCGATGTGTTGGGTGGTCAGCTCGCCATTGGCCTGCAGGGTGCTGAGCAAACCGGTCTGCGGGAACTGGCGCATTTTCAGTACGTATTCGATGGCCGGACCGTCGCCGCCCAGTTGCGGGGCTTCGATGCTGCCGGTGACCGGCAACACTTCCAGATACAAATCGTCGGTCAGACGCTGGTTCAGGCGCAGCTCTTCAGCGCAGAAATGTGCGCGCGATTCGAGGTTAGTGAAGTCGAGGAAGCCGAAATTCACGGGCTTCTTCACTTTATAAGCGAAGGGACCGGTGAGGATCACCCACGAGATATGGGTTTCGATGACCTGGAACCCTTCGACGGGGTGCGGGTAAAGGGCCGGGTTTTGCAGGGCAGCGATCAGTGATTGGCTCACGGGCGATCCTTCAGAGACTGGGGGAAATTCGAGGTCGCCATTATGGCCGCTCGCCAGCCCGACGCAAACCTCGGAGCGCTCCTGTTGAGGATGAATAAAGTGCGTATAATCCGCCGCCATGACTCGAACTCGATCCCCCGTACCAAGAAAAAACCACCATCCAAGGGCCTGCGCCCATGGCTGAGCTGGGCCATTAAACTCAGTCTGGTCGGCCTTGTGGTGCTGGCCGGCTTCGCCGTTTACCTCGATGCCGTGGTGCAGGAGAAGTTCTCCGGCAAGCGCTGGACCATCCCGGCCAAGGTGTACGCGCGCCCGCTCGAGCTGTTCGTCGGACAAAAGCTCAGCAAGGACGATTTCCTCACCGAACTCGATGCCCTCGGCTATCGCCGTGAAGCCGTCAGCAATGGCCCGGGCGCCGCAGCGGTTTCCGGCAACACCGTCGATTTGAATACCCGTGGCTTCCAGTTCTATGAAGGACTGGAAAAAGCGCAGCCGGTGCGCGTGCGTTTCTCGGGTGATTACGTCGCCGAGCTGTCGGCGACCAATGGCTCCAAGCTGTCGGTGGTGCGACTGGAACCGCTGATGATCGGCGGGATTTATCCGAAGAATCTCGAAGACCGCATTCTGATCAAGCTCGATCAGGTGCCGCCGTACCTGCTGGAAACCCTGGTCGCCGTCGAAGACCGCGACTTCTACAGCCACTGGGGCGTGTCACCGAAATCGATTGCACGTGCGATCTGGGTCAACACCTCCGGCGGCAAGATGACTCAGGGCGGCAGTACGCTGACGCAGCAGTTGGTGAAAAACTTCTACCTGACTGGCGAACGCAGCCTCAGCCGCAAGCTCACCGAAGCCATGATGGCGATGCTGCTGGAAGTGCATTACGACAAGAAGGAAATCCTTGAGGCCTACCTCAATGAGGTCTTTGTCGGTCAGGACGGCCAGCGTGCGGTGCACGGCTTCGGTCTGGCCAGCCAGTTCTTCTTCGGTCAGCCATTGTCCGAGCTGAAACTGCATCAGGTTGCGTTGCTGGTCGGCATGGTCAAGGGCCCGTCCTACTACAACCCGCGTCGCAACCCGGAGCGTGCGCTTGAGCGCCGCAATCTGGTACTCGACGTACTTGAGCAGCAAGGTGTGGCAACGGCCGAGCAGGTTGAAGCGGCGAAGAAAATGCCGCTGGGTGTGACCACTCGCGGCAAACTCGCCGACAGCTCCTTCCCGGGCTTTATCGATCTGGTCAAACGTCAGTTGCGCGAAGATTATCGCGACGAAGACTTGACCGAAGAAGGCCTGCGGATCTTCACCAGTTTCGACCCGATCCTGCAGATGAAGGCCGAGGCGTCGGTCAACGACACCTTTAAACGTCTGGCCGGGCGCAAAGGCTCCGATGACGTTGAAGCGGCGATGGTCGTAACCAATCCGGAAACTGGCGAAGTCCAGGCGATGATCGGCAGCCGACAGGCGAGTTATGCCGGCTTCAACCGGGCGCTGGATGCGGTGCGGCCGATCGGCTCGTTGATCAAGCCGGCGGTGTATCTGACCGCGCTGGAGAAACCGAGCCATTACACGCTGACCAGTTGGCTGTCAGATGATCCGCTGTCAGTCAAAGGCGCGGACGGTCAGGTGTGGAAGCCGCAGAACTATGATCGCCGTTCCCACGGCACCGTATTCCTCTATCAAGGTTTGGCCCACTCCTACAACCTTTCGACCTCGCGCCTCGGACTCGAAGTCGGTGTGCCAAATGTGCTGAAGACTTTGGCGCGTCTGGGCGTGACACGCGAATTCCCGGCCTATCCATCGATGTTGCTGGGTGCCGGTGGCATGACCCCGATCGAAGTGGCGACCATGTATCAGACCCTGGCCAACGGTGGTTTCAATACGCCGATGCGCGGGATTCGCAGCGTACTGACCGCCGAAGGTGAGCCGCTCAAGCGTTATCCGTTCCAGATTCAGCAGCGTTTCGATCCCGCTTCCATCTACCTGATCCAGAACGCCATGCAGCGGGTCATGCGCGAAGGTACCGGCAGTTCGGTTTATAACGTGCTGCCGAAAACCCTCAACCTGGCCGGCAAGACCGGGACCAGTAACGACTCGCGTGACAGCTGGTTCGCCGGGTTCAGTCAGGATCTGCTGGCGGTGGTGTGGCTGGGGCGTGACGACAACGGCAAGACGCCGTTCACCGGTGCCACCGGTGCGTTGCAGGTCTGGACCAGTTTCATGCGCAAGGCCGATCCGCTGCCGCTGGACATGCCGCAGCCAGACAATGTCGTACAGGCGTGGGTCGATTCGCGTACCGGGCAAGGCTCCGATGCCAACTGCCCGGGGGCGGTGCAGATGCCGTATATTCGCGGCAGCGAACCGCCACCCGGCGCCGCATGTGCAGGTGAAACACCTGCCAGCGGCGAATCGGTGATGGATTGGGTCAAGGGCTGGATGAATTAAGCAAAGAGGATTTCAAGTGAACAAGTGGTTGATTCCAGCGGTGACCGCCGTGGCTTTGCTCAGCGGCTGCTCTACCGTACAGCGTGGTTCGATCCCAGTGGTCGATTCGGGTACGGCGGTGTCCAACAGCGAGCGCATTTCGGCCAATGGTGGCTTCCGTCAAACGACGGTCAAGCGTCCTGCGCAGGCTCAGACTCAAGCCATTCCGCAAGGTGATACCGGTGTGGTGGTGATGGTGCCGGGGGGCGGTGCGACGACATCCGCACCGATCAGTGCTTCGCCGATCGTGCCGGGTCCGGCGTCGGGCGGTATCACGCCGGGGCCTTACAATCCTTCGCCGGTCGAGTCGGCGCCGATCAACACTGGCAGCTACAGCATGCCTTCGACACCGAGTGGTATTCCTTCCGCTAGCAGTGGCGGCGGTCTGTCGGCGGACGAGCAACTGGACGGCCCGGTGCTTGCCCTGCTGACCACCGCTCAACAGCAACAGGCCGGTGGCGACCTGAACGGTGCGTCTTCCAGTCTGGAGCGCGCGCAGCGTGTCGCGCCGCGTGAGCCGCAAGTGCTCTATCGTCTGGCGCAGGTGCGCATGGCTCAAGGCGATGCGCCGCAAGCCGAGCAATTCGCTCGCCGTGCGCTGACCATGGCCAACGGCCGTCCGGACTTGCAGGCCAATCTGTGGGAGATCATCGCTCAGTCCCGGGAGAAACAAGGTGACTCCGCTGGCGCAGCACAGGCCCGTCAGAAGGCCAAGGTCTCGCTGTGATGGATGCCCGTTTCCCGAAAATCGCCGATCAGTTGCTGTTGATCGAGCGTGAACTGCGCACACAGGGATGGTGGGATGAAGTTCAGCCATCGGTCGAAGCCTTGAGCAGTGTCGAGCCGTTTTCGGTCGACACGCTTGATTTCGAGCAGTGGCTGCAATGGATCTTCCTGCCGCGGATGAAGATGATCCTCGAGCAGGATCTGCCGTTGCCGAATGCCTCGGGCATTCAGGAGATGGCCGAAATGGTCTTCGCCCAGCGCAACGTGCAGGGCAAGGATCGACAGCTGCAGGTGCTGCTCAAAGAGTTCGACCTGCTGATCACCGCCTCGCGCTAACCCGGAAGCTGCCAGTCATCACTGGCAGTTTTCTGCTATCTGCTTCTGCGCTTCTACGATGCGCTCCTGACGCTGTGCATCATCCAACCTGCGCAATTGCCCCTCCACTTCCTCCCTCAAACGCGGATTGTTCTGCAACTGCGCAAGATTGGTGCGTGCCTGCTCGCAAAACTGTTTGAGCTGCGCCTGTTGGTCTGCGACCTGCTTCTTCACTTTGTCATCGATTGCCTTCTGATCACCGAGCGCGCCGCTACCCGGCATCGCCGCATGTTTCGGCACAGGCGAGGAGGGTGTCTGCACGGTGGTGGAAGGCTGACCCCGTGGCGGCTGCGCATCGAAGTGCGTGACACCTTGGGTGTCGACCCATTTGTAGATTTGAGCGGCCATGCACCACGGGCTGAGGCCGATCAGCAGAGTGAGGAGGAGCGTTCGCATGCTGATTCCTTGGCAAAATTGCGCAATTGACACTAACAGAGTAGCGGTTTTCAGGTTTTTTCTTGCGTTCTCATGTGCTTACCCACAATTAAGCACATAGACGGCTTGACTTGGAGAGGGCGAAACAGAAGAATCCAAAGTCCGCTGTAGAGGGACTGCCAGAAGCAGACCCACTCGGTAGATCATGAGGCGCACATCCGCGCCGACCTGTTACACCCGCAACGCGTTACCTCGCGCTGGGTGGGAAAGGCCCGCAACACTTGGGACGATCCCAATACTTGCTCAGTCAGTGCTGACGTAGTCGGCGACCACCGTCGCTCATGCTCTGCCGAGAAGTAAACCTATTAAGACCCGCCCCTTTTTTGTGGACGGTATTCTGGCGTTTTAGAGGTGAACAACGTGGAGCTTTTATCTGGCGGTGAGATGCTCGTCCGCTTCTTGCGTGACGAAGGCGTCAAATATATCTACGGGTACCCGGGTGGTGCTCTCCTGCATGTTTACGATGCCCTGTTCAAAGAACCGGAAGTGACTCACATCCTGGTTCGTCACGAACAAGCGGCGACCCATATGGCTGACGGCTACGCCCGTGCCACCGGTAAAGCCGGCGTGGTATTGGTGACTTCCGGTCCAGGCGCCACAAACGCCATCACCGGTATCGCCACGGCCTATATGGATTCGATTCCGATGGTGATCATTTCCGGTCAGGTGCCAAGCACCATGGTCGGCACCGACGCGTTCCAGGAAACCGACATGATCGGTATCTCCCGGCCGATCGTGAAGCACAGCTTCATGATCAAGCACGCTTCGGAAATCCCGGAAGTCATGAAGAAGGCCTTCTACCTGGCGCAATCCGGTCGTCCGGGCCCGGTCGTGGTCGATATTCCGAAAGACATGACCAACCCGGCCGAGAAGTTCGAATACATCTTCCCGAAGAAAGCCAAGCTGCGTTCCTACAGCCCGGCCGTTCGCGGTCACTCCGGGCAAATCCGCAAGGCGGCAGAAATGCTTCTGGCGGCCAAGCGCCCAGTGCTGTACTCCGGCGGCGGCGTAATCCTCGGCAACGGTTCCGCACCGCTGACCGAGCTGGCAAAAATGCTCAACCTGCCCGTGACCAACACGTTGATGGGCCTGGGTGGTTTCCCGGGTACTGATCGTCAGTTCATCGGCATGCTCGGCATGCATGGCAGCTACACCGCCAACCTGGCGATGCACCACGCTGACGTGATCCTCGCTGTCGGCGCGCGTTTCGACGATCGCGTGATCAACGGCGCATCGAAGTTCTGCCCGAACGCCAAGATCATCCACATCGACATCGACCCGGCTTCGATTTCCAAGACCATCAAGGCCGACGTGCCAATCGTTGGTCCGGTCGAGAGCGTGCTGACCGAAATGGTCGCGATCCTCAAGGAAATCGGCGAGACCCCGAACAAGGAGTCCGTGGCCAGTTGGTGGAAGCAGGTGGATGAATGGCGCGGTGATCGCGGCCTGTTCCCTTACGACAAGGGCGACGGCAGCAAGATCAAGCCGCAGACCGTGATCGAAACCCTGTGCGAAGTGACCAAGGGCGATGCCTTTATCACTTCCGATGTGGGCCAGCACCAGATGTTCGCTGCGCAGTACTACACGTTCAACAAGCCGAACCGCTGGATCAACTCCGGTGGTCTGGGCACCATGGGCTTCGGTTTCCCGGCGGCCATGGGCATCAAGTTGAGCTTCCCGGAAGACGACGTTGCCTGCGTCACCGGCGAAGGCAGCATCCAGATGAACATCCAGGAGCTGTCGACCTGCCTGCAATATGGCTTGCCAGTGAAAATCGTCATCCTGAACAACGGTGTTCTGGGGATGGTTCGTCAGTGGCAGGACATGAGCTACGGCAGCCGTCACTCGCACTCGTACATGGAATCGCTGCCTGACTTCGTCAAACTGGCTGAAGCTTATGGTCACGTTGGCATGCGCATCACCGACTCGAAAGACTTGAAGTCGCAGATGGCAGAGGCGTTCGCCATGAAGGATCGTCTGGTCGTGCTGGATATTTCGGTCGACACCAGCGAGCACGTCTACCCGATGCAGATCAAAGACGGCTCCATGCGCGATATGTGGCTGAGCAAGACGGAGCGTACTTAATCATGCGGCACATTATTTCCCTGCTTCTGGAAAACGAACCCGGCGCTTTGTCTCGCGTAGTCGGCCTGTTCTCGCAGCGCAACTACAACATCGAAAGCCTGACCGTGGCCCCGACCGAAGACCCGACCCTGTCGCGTCTGACGCTGACCACCGTTGGTCACGATGAAATCATCGAGCAGATCACCAAAAACCTGAACAAGCTGATCGAAGTGGTCAAGCTGGTGGACCTGTCGGAAAGTGCTCACATCGAGCGCGAACTGATGCTGGTCAAGGTCAAGGCCACTGGCGCCCAGCGCGCCGAGATCAAACGCACTACCGATATTTACCGTGGACAGATCGTCGATGTCAGTGCCAGCGTGTATACCGTTCAATTGACCGGTACCAGCGACAAGCTCGACAGCTTCATTCAGTCCATCGGCACCGCATCGATTCTGGAAACCGTCCGTAGCGGCGTGACTGGCATTGCCCGCGGCGACAAAGTACTCAGCATCTAAACCAAATTAGCGAATGGCCTGAACGGCCTGGATATAAAGGGGAAATTCATGAAAGTTTTCTACGATAAAGACTGCGACCTGTCGATCATCCAGGGCAAGAAAGTTGCCATCATCGGTTACGGTTCCCAAGGTCACGCCCAAGCGTGCAACCTGAAAGACTCCGGTGTCGACGTTACCGTTGGTCTGCGTAAAGGTTCGGCCACCGTTGCCAAAGCTGAAGCTCACGGCCTGAAAGTGACCGACGTTGCTTCTGCCGTTGCTGCTGCCGACCTGGTCATGATCCTGACCCCGGACGAGTTCCAGTCCTCGCTGTACAAGAACGAAATCGAGCCGAACATCAAGAAAGGCGCCACCCTGGCCTTCTCCCATGGCTTCGCGATCCACTACAATCAGGTTGTTCCGCGTGCCGACCTCGACGTGATCATGATCGCGCCGAAAGCCCCGGGCCACACCGTACGTTCCGAGTTCGTGAAGGGCGGCGGTATCCCTGACCTGATCGCGATCTACCAGGACGCCTCGGGCAACGCCAAAAACGTTGCACTGTCCTACGCTGCCGGCGTTGGTGGCGGTCGTACCGGCATCATCGAAACCACCTTCAAGGACGAGACTGAAACCGACCTGTTCGGCGAACAAGCCGTACTGTGCGGCGGTACCGTTGAACTGGTTAAAGCTGGTTTCGAAACCCTGGTTGAAGCTGGCTACGCGCCGGAAATGGCCTACTTCGAGTGCCTGCACGAACTGAAGCTGATCGTTGACCTCATGTACGAAGGCGGTATCGCCAACATGAACTACTCGATCTCCAACAACGCTGAATACGGCGAGTACGTGACCGGTCCGGAAGTGATCAACGCCGAATCTCGTCAGGCCATGCGCAACGCCCTGAAACGTATTCAGGACGGCGAATACGCCAAAATGTTCATCAGCGAAGGCGCAACCGGCTACCCTTCGATGACCGCCAAGCGTCGTAACAACGCCGCTCACGGTATCGAAATCATCGGCGAGCAACTGCGCTCCATGATGCCGTGGATCGGTGCCAACAAGATCGTCGACAAAGCCAAAAACTAAGTCGTCGTCCCTTGTACGAAAAACGCGGCCTCGGCCGCGTTTTTTCGTTTGCGCCGGTGGTTCTGGTATAAAGCTGCATCGTTTGTGGCCGAACCGTCGTCCCAGACACCTGTCGAATTTTTCCAAACCGTTGCAAGGTAATGTCCATGAGCGAACGTCCCGAAGAGCCGAACAAGGCTTCTGACGCCGAAAGCCTGCTGCCCATCGATGAACACATCGAAGAAGGGCACGACGCAGAAGGTCGTAAAGTCCGGCATCGTGGTATCTATCTGCTGCCGAATCTGTTCACCACTGCCAACCTGTTCGCAGGCTTCTATTCCATCATCAACTCGATGAGTGCCCAGGCTGCCTTGAGCGCCGGGGACTCCGCCAACGCGAGCAAGTACTTCGCGTTTGCTGCGATCGCGATTTTCGTCGCCATGGTGCTCGACGGTCTCGACGGCCGCGTGGCGCGCATGACCAATACGCAAAGTGCGTTCGGCGCCGAGTATGACTCGCTGTCGGATATGGTTGCTTTTGGGGTTGCGCCGGCGTTGCTGGCGTTTGGCTGGGCATTGGGTGACATGGGCAAAGTCGGCTGGATGGTTGCCTTCATCTATGTAGCCGGTGCAGCCTTGCGCCTGGCGCGCTTCAACACTCAGGTTGGTACCGCGGACAAGCGTTACTTCATCGGTCTGGCCAGCCCCGCAGCGGCCGGAGTGGTGGCGGGCATCGTCTGGGCGTTCAGCGATTACGGCATTCAGGGTTCGAAGATGTCCTTCCTGGTCGCGCTGATGGTGGCGGCGGCCGGCATGCTGATGGTCAGCAACATCAAGTACAACAGCTTCAAGGAGCTGGACCTGAAAGGGCGCGTACCTTTCGTTGCGATTCTCGCAGTCGTGTTGGTGTTCGCCGTGGTCTTCAGCGATCCGCCGCGCATTCTACTGCTGGTGTTCCTCGCCTATGCGGCTTCGGGACCGATTCAGTACCTTTTACATCTTCGTCGGCACAAAAACGTCGAGTGATGTAATTTCCCTCATACTCCGCAGTCTATGGGTGCATCAGTCCTCCAAAGCTGCGGAGTTGTCATGTTGATCAAAATCCCTAAAGCGTCTGACTGCCACGAGTCGGATGTCACGCCTGAATCCATTTATCTGTCTCGCCGCCAATTGCTTGGGGCCACGGCTGCCGGTATCGCCGTCAGTAGTCTGCCTCGCTGGGCCAATGCCGACGACGCGGCGCGGTATGCCGATGTCGAGCCGGGCAAAGCGCCTGCATGGTTTGCCGAGAAACTGCCCTCTACTAAGTGGGGCGCAGTCAGCGTCAAGGATGAGGCGGTCACGCCTTATAAAGATGCAACCCATTACAACAACTTCTATGAGTTCGGCACCGACAAGGGAGATCCGGCGGCGAATGCTGGCTCGCTGAAAACCGAACCGTGGAGTGTGGTGGTTGACGGGGAGGTAGGTAAACCAGGGCGTTATGCGCTGGAAGACTTCATGAAACCGTATCAATTGGAGGAGCGTATCTATCGCCTGCGCTGTGTCGAGGCTTGGTCGATGGTCATTCCGTGGATCGGTTTTCCGATTTCGGCGTTGCTCAAGCAAGTCGAACCGACCTCCAATGCCAAATACATCCGTTTTGAAACCTTGCAGGATCCCAAGAGCATGCCGGGCCAGCGTTCCGGTTTTGCTTTGATCGACTGGCCTTATGTAGAGGGCTTGCGATTGGATGAGGCGATGCATCCTTTGGCGATTCTGGCGGTGGGCATGTATGGCCGCGAGCTGCCGAATCAAAATGGCGCGCCACTGCGTTTGGTGGTGCCATGGAAGTACGGCTTCAAAAGCGTGAAATCCATCGTGCGTATCAGTCTGGTCAGCGAGCAGCCGAAGACAACCTGGCAAAGTATTGCGGCCGATGAATACGGCTTCTACGCAAATGTGAACCCGACTGTTGATCACCCGCGTTGGACGCAGGCGCGTGAGCGCCGGCTACCAAACAGTCTGTTCAAGCCGAATGTGCGTGATACGCAAATGTTCAACGGCTACGCGGATGAAGTTGCTTCTTTATATACAGGGCTCGATCTGCGGAAGAACTACTGATGCGATATCCGTTATGGCGTGTAGGCGTTTTCATTGCGGCGGCGGTCTGGCCATTGCTGTGGTTCTATCAGGCTTTTGCGGATTTGCTTGGGCCTGACCCTGGCAAGGTGCTGGTTGATCGCTTGGGGCTTGGGACATTGGTGCTGTTATTGATCACCTTGAGCATGACGCCTTTGCAGAAAATGACCGGTTGGGCGGGGTGGATCGCTGTTCGCCGGCAGTTGGGGCTTTGGTGTTTTGCCTATGTGGTTTTGCACTTGTGCAGCTATTTGGCATTTATCCTGGGATTTGATTGGTCACAACTGGGTGTTGAGCTGCGGAAGCGGCCGTACATTATTGTCGGGACGCTGGGTTTCCTTGGGCTGTTAGCTCTGGCGGTGACTTCCAATCGCTACAGTCAGCGCCGGTTAGGTGCTCGCTGGAAGAAGTTACATCGGCTGGTTTACGTGATTCTGGGGCTGGGATTGCTGCACATGCTGTGGATCGTTCGGGCTGATCTCAAGGAATGGGCAATTTATGCCTTTATCGGCGGACTGCTTCTTTTGCTGCGCCTTCCTCCTGTTGCACGTCGAATCCCGCGTTTATTGGCTAAAAAACAGATTCTGCAAGAAAAGCGAAATTAACGGTTGACGGCAGATTCTGGAGGTCTATAATTCGCCCCACTTCCGGGGCAGTCGAAACGGAAAACTCCTTGAGAT